>NZ_CAUJNZ010000007.1:0-117422 GCF_963392925.1 Neisseria polysaccharea | reverse complement strand
ATCCCCCCCGCCCGCCCCCGCCGATACGGCTTGGCTCGCCGGCAGCGTCCAAGGCGTAGTCGTCCAAATGACGGCAAACGCTTTGCCCTCGATGCCTGCCAAACCGAATGCGGCGGCAAGCGCGGCAGTGTCTTTAAACGGATAACCCACGTCAATCGCGGGCGATACTTTGTCTTTGTATTCCACTTCCGCTTCCGCCAGCGAAGAACCGCAGTCCAAGCAGAATTGAACCGGTTTCGCGCCCCGGTAGAGATAGCCGGATTTGTAGATTTCACCAAGCATACGCACGGTATCGGCTTCGGTTTTAAAATCCATAGTCAGGTAAGGACGGTCCCAATCGCCCAACACGCCCAAGCGGATAAAGTCTTTTTTCTGGCGGGCAACTTGTTCGGCGGCGTATTCGCGGCATAATTCGCGGAAGCGCGCTTTGGGCATGTCTTTGCCGTGCAGTTTTTCTACCATTACTTCGATAGGCAAACCGTGGCAGTCCCAACCCGGCACATAAGGCGCATCAAAACCGGCTTGGGTTTTGCTGCGGATAATGATGTCTTTGAGGATTTTATTGACGGCATGACCGATGTGGATGTCGCCGTTGGCATACGGAGGACCGTCGTGCAGGATGAATTTCGGACGGCCTTTGGCGATTTCGCGCAGTTTTTGGTAGCGTTTTTGCTCGTACCAGCTTTTCAGCCATGCAGGCTCGCGCTTGGCAAGATTGCCGCGCATCGGAAACGGGCTCTCGAGCAGGTTTACGGTTTTACTGTAATCGGTCATTTTTTAATCTCTATTGTTACAATATTTCGGTTTCAGACGGCATTGCGCCTCAAACAGTATTTCACAACGGGAAACCCCTATGCCGTCTGAAAAGTTAAAAGATTGATTGTAGCCCAATCGGATGGTTTGTATAAGGTTTTTCTACCAACACTTTGCGGCTTCCATATCGGCTTCAATCTGCCTTTTCAGTTCTTCCATACCGTCAAACTTTTCCTCATCGCGCAGTTTGTGCAGGAAGCGGACGTTCAGCCGTTGTCCGTACAGGTCGCCTTGAAAGTCGAACAGGTGGACTTCCAGCTTTTGAGAACAGCCGCTCTCAACAGTGGGATTGAAGCCGAAGCTCGCCACGCCGCGCCGCGTGCCGAATGCGCCGTCCGCTTCGACGACGAACACGCCGCCGAGGGCATAACGGTGACCGGGCAGGCGGATATTGGCGGTCGGGGCATTTAGGGTGCGTCCGAGTTTTCTGCCGTGCACCACCCTGCCCCCCAAAACGTAGTCGTGTCCCAAAAGTTTTTTCGCATAAGCAAGGTTGCCGTCTGAAAGGGCTTGTCGCACGGCGGTGCTGCTGGTGCGGATGTCTTCGACGATGACGGAAGGCGTGCGCTCGGTTTGCATATCGGGCTGTTGTGCCAAAAGTTCAAAACAACCTTCCCGCCCCGCACCGAAACGGAAATCGTCGCCGACGAGCAAATAACGCGCATTCAAGGTTTGACGCAGCAGGCGGTCGATAAACCCTTGCGCGGATATTTCGGAAAAATTTTGATCGAAACGCAAAACCCAGACGGCATCGACACAGCCTGTGCCTTCCAATAATTCGAGCTTGGTGCGCAGGGGGCTGATGCGGCACGGCGGCATCCTGCCGGTGCGGAGTGCGAAAAATTCTTTGGGTTGGGGTTCGAAAACGACGGCCACGACGGGTAATCCGCGCGTATCGGCTTCGAGGCGGAGTTTTTGGAGGATGTGTTTGTGTCCGAGGTGTACGCCGTCGAAGTTACCTATGGTTACGGCGGCACCCTGTGGAAAGTCGGGCGCGTCATGCCGCCCCAGCCTGATTTTCATTGTTATGTTCGGGTATGTGATGAAACAGGCGGTCATTGTAAACGGTATTGCGGTTTATAGACAGTAGGCACGTTCAGACGGCATATACTGCCGCTTCTAACTACCACCAGGGACGGTAAAACGGATAGCCCCAATCGTCGTAATAGCGCGACAGGCGTACTTCTTTCAGCTGCTGTTGCGAGATGTAGTTCTGCCACGCCATTTTGTAACAGGCTTGGAACATGGGATCGGAAAGCTTTTCGGTATAGCGTGCTTTAAATATCTGTCTTTCAGCATCAGGCATGGGCGCATACCCTGAATCGAACTGACGGCGGATAAGCTGTGCGGCCTCGCGGTCGCATTGCGCTGCAAGGGCGACTTGCAGGTCCTGTTCGTAGCGTTGCTGTGCCTGACGGTATGCCGCCTGCTGTTCGGGTGTGGCGCAGGCAGTCAGTATGAGTATTGCGGCGGCGGCCGCGATGTATCGGCGCATGGTGTTCTACCCTCCTCGGAAACAGATTCAATGTACGCTCTTTTCAAAAACTTGTGAAGTTCGCCCCTAGATTGTTTTCGCTATAAAATGCGGTTCTTGAACATGCTTTCCGAACCGTCCGCCCATTATGAACGAATCCGACCGCCACGCCAAACACGCCCGCCGCAGCCGCCACCATATCCCACCGTTTTGGCAGGCCGACCGCCCCTACCTGCACGAACACCACATTTCAGATGCGCGTTTCCGCCGATTGGGCTACATCATGTCGCTGCTGGCAGGCGCAATCAATGCCGGCGGTTTTTTTGCATTTGCCCGCTACACGTCGCACGTTACCGGCTCGATGTCGCTGCTGGCGGACATGGTATATCTGAAGCAATGGACGGCGGCAGCGGTGGCGATGGTCAGCGTGTTGTGTTTCATCGCGGGTGCGGCGCATTCGGGCTGGGTGATTTTATGGACGCAGCAAATGCGCTTTCGGGGCAGCTACGGGTTGTCGATGTGGCTGGAAGCGGTTTACCTGCTGGTTTTCGGCCTGTTCGGCATTACCGCGCTGCAATGGGATACGGACGGAGGCTTGGTCTTCCCTTCCCTCGCGCTGTTCTTGCTCTGCTTCATCATGGGGATGCACAACACAGTCATGACACTCTTATCGGGCGGTGCCATCCGCTCGACCCACATGACGGGTACGGCGACCGACTTGGGCATCGAAATCTCACGCGCCCTGTATTACTCCAAAACCCACCATCCCCGCCTGCCGCACGTCCGCGTCAACAAACCCAAAATGTGGCTGCTCAGCGGCATGATGCAGGCCTTTCTGCTCGGCGGCATCATTGGTGCGTGGGGCTACCATAAAATCGGACACCACTTCGCCCTGCCCGTTTCGGCGGTATTGCTGATACTGGGTGCTGGCTCGGTCGGTTACGATGTCAAGGTCCGTTTTTTGTGGATATGGCGGAAGTTTCGGCGCAAATACCGACAAACCGGTGTTGTTTCGGGAAAAATCGGGTAATTTCAGGTTAACGCCGCTTATTTGGACGGCATGATTGTTTATAGTTGTACGGTTTGACATATACACGGAAGGAAACACCATGACTTTCTTCAAACCCTTTACCGTCGTGCTGACCGCATCTGCACTCGCGCTTTCCGGCTGCGTTGCCGACCCTGTAACCGGACAGCAGTCCCCAAGCAAATCCGCCATGTACGGTTTGGGCGGCGCGGCAGTGTGCGGCATCGTCGGCGCACTGACCCACAGCGGCAAAGGCGCACGCAATTCCGCGCTTGCCTGCGGCGCAATCGGCGCGGGTATCGGCGGTTATATGGACTATCAAGAGCAGCGGCTCCGCCAAAGCCTTACCGGCACACAAGTCCAGATTCAACGCCAAGGTAACCAGATTAAGCTGGTAATGCCCGAAAACGTTACCTTTGCCACCGGCAGCGCGGTTTTAAGCGACAATGCGCAATTTGCGCTGAATACTGCCGCACAAACGCTGGTGCAATATCCGGATACCACGCTGACCATCAACGGCCACACCGACAACACGGGTTCGGATGCCGTCAACAACCCGCTTTCCCAACACCGCGCCCAAGCGGTTGCCTACTATCTGCAGACGCGCGGCGTGGCGGCTTCGCGACTGGCGGTTTACGGCTACGGCTCGCATATGCCTGCCGCTTCCAACGCTACGGCTGAAGGCCGAGCGCAAAACCGCCGCGTCGAAATTCTCATCAACCCCAACCAACGCGCCGTCAATGCGGCACAGCAAATGTAAGCCCCGCGCAAAAGGAATGCCGTCTGAACAACCTTCAGACGGCATTTCCATATCCGTAACCGCAGCCGCACCCCTCCTTTTCCCCGACTGTAATTCTATGGATAACGTCTCGCCGTTTGCCGGGGAAACCGCGGATTGCAGCCGATGGCGTGCAAATGTGCCCAACCTTGCAGACGTTACCGCCATACCGCGATACCCACTGCAACCTCATCGTTTAAACGGATATTCAATCAAAATGCCGTCTGAAACCCTGCGAAGTTTCAGACGGCATTTGCCTTTCCCGAATTACAAATCGAATTCTGCCGCCACGGGCGCGTGATCGCTCGGACGTTCCAGCGCGCGCGTCTCCAAATCGACGCGGACATCCTTCAAAACGGCCGCCATTTCGGACGTAACCAATATATGGTCGATACGCAGGCCCAGTTTGCGCTGGAACATTGCGCCGCGATAGTCGAACCATGTGTAAAACGCACCTTCGGGATGGATATGGCGCAAACTGTCGGTCAATCCCAAATCCAGCAGATTTTGAAACCACTGCCGTTCGACGGACGAACAGTGGATTTTTTCATACCATTTTTCAGGGTCGTAACAGTCCGCATCGGCAGGCGCGATATTGAAATCGCCCAGCAGCACCAGTTTGCCGTAGCGGGTCATTTCGTCGCGGACAAACTCCGTCAGTGCGGCAAACCACTGTTCCTTATATTTGAATTTGGGGCTGTCCAAAGCCTCGCCGTTGACGCAATAGACATTGATGACGCGCACGCCGCCGACGGTAGCCGCAATCACGCGGCGTTGCGGATCGTCCGGCAGCGCGGGCAGCCCGATATACACGTCTTCCGGCGTGCTGCGGCTGACAATTGCCACGCCGTTGTAGGTTTTCTGCCCGCTCCAAACACAGTGCCAGCCCATCATCTGCAAGGCGGCGGCGGGAAACTTGTCCTGATCGAGCTTGAGTTCTTGTAAAACAAGGATATCCGGCGGATTATCGGCAAGCAGGTTTTGCACCTGCGGCAAACGTACATTGAGCGAATTGACGTTCCAAGTGGTAATTTTCATAACATTTCCGAAAAATGCTGTCTGAAACGTTCAGACGGCAAAAGGAAAGGATTCTAACACTATGCCACGCGTTTGTTTTCCAAATCGCGAACCGTGTGCAGAATCGCCGCTGCTTCTTCGGAAACCAGGCGGTATTCGATAATGCGGTGGTAACGCGTAAAATCGACTAGACCTTCCACGCGCAGGCGGTTCAAATGGTTGGAAACTGCGGTAGCCGACAGGGATAAGGATTTTGCCAGTTCGACGATATTGCGTTCGCTGTCCAACAGTTGGATCAGTATCGCCATACGTTCGGGATGCGCCATAAGTTTGAGTATGGTGTGGAGCGGTATTGTGTTCATCGGTATTCCTAAAACCTTTTCCGCCCGCCAAGCGGATTGACGGGCGGCAGATATGGATGATTTTGATTATCTTTATAAATTGTATTATAAATCAATTGTTTATGTCTCATTGTACAGGATTGTATGTTCCTTTTCCCACTATTTTTGCAAACAAGCGTAAAGGCAGACCTTCAGACGGCATAAAACTGCCTTCCCCGTCCTTTTCCCTGTCCTGCCGCCGGCCGGAATCATCCGCATTGTTCAAAAGATGCCTTACAACCGCCGTACGCCTTGCCCTGCCGATGCCTCCGCACCTTCGGGCAAACAAAATACCTGCCTGAAATGCTGTTTTTTCTAAAGCATCACGACCTTCACGAAAAATGCCGTCTGAAGAATCTTTCAGACGGCATTCCCTCCCTGAGGCAATAACCGGATTACGGTTAAGCGGTTCCTTGCCTGACATATCAGACAGCCGCCCGCACCCTAAAACTCACGCCACGAAATCCAAACCTATATCCAACGATCGGCTGCTGTGGGTCAGATAGCCGAGGGCAATGCCGTCCACGCCGGTTTGCGCCACGCGCTTCAGGCGGTCGAAGCCGATACCGCCCGATGCTTCGCAATAGACGGTGTGGGGGTAGGCAGTTTGCGTGTGGCAGCGGTTTGCCGCTTCTTTCAGGGTTTCGTCGTCCATGTTGTCCAGCAAAATCCGTTCCGCGCCCGCTGCGATGGCTTCGTCCAGTTGTGCCAACGTGTCGACTTCGATTTCCACGCAGGTCAATGCTCCGACAGCCTGTTTTGCCTGACGAACGGCTTGGGCGATGCTGCCGCAATAGGCGAGGTGGTTGTCTTTGATGAGTACGGCGTCGTCCAAACCCATGCGGTGGTTCACGCCGCCGCCCGCCCTGACGGCGTATTTTTGCAGGACGCGCAGCAGGGGGATGGTTTTGCGGCTGCACACGATGTCTGTACCGTATTCGGCGACTTCGGCAACGGCAAGCGCGGTGGCGGTGGCGATGCCGCTTAAGTGCGTGAGGTAGTTGAGCGCGGTGCGTTCGGCGGCGAGCAGGGCGCGGGCGTTGCCTTCGACGGCGGCAAGCGTCTGACCTGCGCGGACGGTTTGCCCGTCTTGGATTTCAGCTTGAAAGCGGACGGACGGATCCATCGTCTGAAAGGCGAGGCGCGCCAAGTCCATGCCGGCGATGACGCCGTTTTCGCGGCTGACGAGGAAGAGTTTGGCGGTTTTGTCAGGCGCGATGACGGCGGCGGACGTAATGTCGCCGCGCCTGCCCAAATCTTCGCTCAAGGCTTGTTCGACCATGGGGCGCAACAGGGTGTCGGGCAGGGGGAAGAGGGTGTTTTCAGACGGCATGGGGTTTCCTTTGTTGAAAAATATTGGTGTTGCACCGATGGGGCAAAACTTCATTTTATAGTGGATTAACAAAAACCAGTACGGCGTTGCCTCGCCTTAGCTCAAAGAGAACAATTCTCTCCGGCGTCATCTGATTATTTTGAAATTGCCATTTCAATGACTTGCTCAACATAGTTGTTTTCCAAATCAATCAAGTCTCCTTTTTTTTGATTTGATTTTTTTAGTTCATTATATGCATAAAAAATGACGATTTTCTTCCCTTCACAAAATAAATGTCTGTCGGATTTATTCATCATATACATACTTTCATTCCTTACGATGCCTTCACCATCTATAAAACTAAAACTATTCGGTATATTTCTTCGTTCCATTCCCGCTTCATATATTGACGATATCACTCCGGAAACGCTTCTGGTGATAATCTGTCCGGAATCAATATTACTCCACCATTCCTCTGATGCAAATAAGCCTTTGTCTTTTTTGATGCCAAAGATACTTTCGTCATTTAATGATAATAATCTTGTCTTTTCAATAAATTCTTTTTCTCTTTTCATGACTTTTTTAAAATCATAGATTAAATACATATCATCATCCAAAATCAAATAACTCATTTTACGTCTCCAATTTTTTCAAAATAAATAATCTGTTTCTCAAAAGTTTCTTTACCGCCAGCCCTACCCAGTCCTGTATTGACTACCCCTTTCCCTTTATTCACATATGGCTTCCCTTGACCTTCAAGTTTAAATTGTACTTGTGTTTTTTCAATCCATCCCTTATTTGTGCGAGGTAAATCTGGAAAAAGTTTGCCTGTGGTGCCAATCTTTTTTAAAACTTCCATAGTTCCTGGTAAGGTGTTCAAGCACCAAGTGAATCGGTTCCGTACTATCTGTACTGTCTGCGGCTTCGTCGCCTTGTCCTGATTTTTGTTAATCCACTATAGGTCGTCTGAAAACGGGCTAACGGCTGCCCAGCGGCAGTCCGATGTCCGAAATCAGCCTGTCGGGCAGGACGTCGTCGCGGAAGCGGTAAAGCTGCGCGGGGCGGCCTTTGCTGCCCGATACGCCGGTATCCGACGGCTCGATGAGGTTTTGCTGCTGAATCTGGCGGCGGAAGTTTTGCTTGTGCAGCAATCTGCCGCTGATGGCTTCGACGCTGTTTTGCAGTTGCAGCAGCGTGAATTCGGGCGGCATCAGTTCGAAAATCACGGGGCGGTATTTGATTTTGGCACGCAGGCGGGACAGGGCGGTCGCCAACACGCGGCGGTGGTCGTGGCGCATGGGCTGCCCCGTGAGCGTGAAGTCGAAGTTTGCCTGCGGCTCGGCGGCTTCCGCTATCAAGCCGCTTTCATACAGCATTTCATAGCGTTGCAAAACGTATTCTTCCGACCAGTTTTCCGGTTCGACGCCCCAACACAAATGAATGCGCTTGAGCCGCTTTTGGCGGACTTCCTCCGTGTCCGCCGAGTTTGCCCAAATGCGCAGGCGGCTGACGACGGCATCGCGCTGTCCGCCATCGGTGCGCAAGTCTTCCCACGGGAAATAGCCGTAGCAGTCCTGCCATTTCGCGTCAGGATGCAGGATGCTGTCGGCTGCCTCGCGCACCAGCCCCAAATAGCTGACGTACAAGACGGGCATGCCGTGTTCGTTGCGGCGGTGGGTATCGACAAAGGTGTAAAGCTGTTCCACATAGCCCATAGGCTGCGAAGTCTGCTTGGCGACCCAAAGCTTTACGCCCGCCTGCAGGGAATTGCGCAGGGGGGAGAGCGGGCCGTTGGGCAGGAGCGTGCCTTGGGCGACGGTTAATACCCGCAGGCCGCCGTCGGTAACGGCAATCAATACGGAAACCAGCTCGACGATGCTTTGCGGCGGGGCTTCGGCTTCGGGGTAGGCGTCCATGCTCGGCTTTCTGCGGGTGGGAAAGGCTTTATTGTATAGTGAATTAACAAAAATCAGGACAAGGCGACGAAGCCGCAGACAGTACAGATAGTACGGAACCGATTCACTTGGTGCTTGAGCACCTTAGAGAATCGTTCTCTTTGAGCTAAGGCCGAGGCAACGCCGTACTGGTTTTTGTTAATCCACTATAAACCAAAGCGGCTTGTCGGGACAAGCAGGTCGGTTTTGCAGTATCGCAAACCTGTTTTCAGACGACCTTGCTTATTATACTCAAGTTGAGCATAATATAAAAACAGTTTGAAAAGCAGACGGCAAACCTTCATGCCGTCTGAAAACCAGCTACAAGGAAACATCATGCAAACCGCCGCCCGCCGCTCGTTCGACTACGATATGCCCCTCATCCAGACACCGACTTCCGCCTGCCAAATCCGTCAGGCGTGGGCGAAGGTTGCCGACACGCCCGACCGCGAGACGGCAGGTCGTCTGAAAGACGAAATCAAGACTTTGCTGAAGGAGAAAAACGCGGTCTTGGTAGCGCATTATTACGTTGATCCGCTGATTCAGGATTTGGCTTTGGAAACGGGCGGATGCGTGGGCGATTCGTTGGAGATGGCGCGCTTCGGTGCGGAACACGAAGCCGGTACGCTGGTAGTGGCGGGCGTGCGCTTTATGGGCGAGAGTGCGAAAATCCTCTGCCCTGAAAAAACAGTGCTGATGCCTGATTTGGAAGCGGAA
The DNA here is from genome assembly GCF_963392925.1 of Neisseria polysaccharea. Classification (NCBI taxonomy): domain Bacteria; kingdom Pseudomonadati; phylum Pseudomonadota; class Betaproteobacteria; order Neisseriales; family Neisseriaceae; genus Neisseria; species Neisseria polysaccharea. Next base: position 107,970 of record NZ_CAUJNZ010000007.1, on the reverse strand, counting down.
TGTTCTTTGGATTTGGGTTGTCCCGAAGAAGCGTTTTCGGCGTTTTGCGACCAACACCCCGACCACACGGTGGTGGTGTACGCCAACACTTCCGCCGCCGTGAAAGCGCGTGCCGACTGGGTGGTAACGTCTTCGGTGGCGTTGGAAATCGTGTCGTATCTGAAATCACGCGGTGAGAAGCTGATTTGGGGACCCGACCGCCACCTCGGCGACTACATCCGCCGCGAAACAGACGCGGATATGCTGTTGTGGCAGGGTTCGTGTATCGTCCATAACGAATTCAAGGGGCAGGAACTGGCGGCGTTGAAGGTGGAACACCCCGATGCGGTGGTGCTGGTTCATCCCGAATCACCGCAAAGCGTCATCGAACTGGGCGACGTGGTCGGCTCGACCAGCAAACTGCTTAAAGCCGCCGTATCGCGCCCTGAAAAAAAATTCATCGTGGCGACCGATTTAGGCATCCTGCACGAAATGCAAAAGCAGGCACCCGACAAAGAATTTATCGCCGCCCCGACGGCGGGCAACGGCGGAAGCTGCAAAAGCTGCGCGTTCTGCCCGTGGATGGCGATGAATTCGCTGGGCGGCATCAAATACGCCCTGACAAGCGGACGCAACGAAATCCTGTTGGACAGGAAGCTGGGCGAAGCCGCCAAACTGCCTTTGCAGCGTATGCTCGACTTCGCGGCAGGGCTGAAGAAAAAAGATGTGTTCAACGGCATGGGACCCGCCTAATTTGCCGTCAATATTGCCGTTTCAGACGGCCTCTCAAACAAGGACAACACCATGCAAACCGATTGCGACGTATTGATTGCCGGAAACGGGCTGGCAGCACTGACGCTCGCCCTGTCGCTGCCTGAATCGTTCTGCATCGTCATTTTGTGCAAAAACCGGCTGGACGACACCGCCAGCCGTCATGCGCAAGGCGGGATTGCGGCGGCGTGGTCGGGAGAGGACGACATCGAAAAACACGTCGCCGATACTTTGGAAGCGGGCGCGGGTTTATGCGACGAAGCCGCCGTCCGCGCCATCCTGTCGCAGGGCAAACCGGCAATCGAATGGCTGCTGGCGCAAGGCGTGGCGTTCGATCGGAATCCTGACGACCTGCACCTGACGCGCGAAGGCGGGCATACCTGCCGCCGAATCGCCCACGTCGCCGATTACACGGGCGAAGCCGTCATGCAGAGCCTGATTGCCCAAATACGCCGCCGCCCGAACATCCGCGTTTGCGAGCGGCAGATGGCGTTGGACATCCAAACCGAATCAGGCGCGGCGTGCGGGCTGACCGTCCTCAACCGCCAAACGCAAGAAACCTACCGCATCCGCGCCCGCCATACCGTACTCGCAGGCGGTGGCTTGGGACAGATTTACGCCGCCACCACCACGCCGCCCGAATGCACGGGCGACGCCATCGCTATGGCGATACGCGCAGGCTGCGCAGTCGAAAACCTCGAATTTATCCAATTCCACCCCACAGGCTTGGCAAGGCCGTCTGAAAACGGACGCACCTTCCTGATTTCCGAAGCCGTGCGCGGCGAAGGCGGCATTCTGACCAACCAATCGGGCGAACGGTTTATGCCGCATTACGACCGCCGCGCCGAACTCGCGCCGCGCGACATCGTTGCCCGCACCATCGCTGCCGAAATCGCCAAACAAACGCAAGACTTCGTCTCACTCAATATCAGCCGCCAACCCGCAGCGTTCGTCCGCCGGCATTTCCCGTCCATCCATCGGCACTGCCTGTCCCAATGCGGCTTGGACATCACGCGCCAAGCCATCCCCGTCCGCCCCGTGCAACACTACACCTGCGGCGGCATCCAAACCGACCCCAGCGGCAGAACCTCCCTGCCGCAGCTCTACGCCTTGGGCGAAACCGCCTGCACCGGCTTGCACGGAGCCAACCGCCTCGCCAGCAACTCCCTGCTCGAATGCGTCGTTACCGCCAGACTTGCCGCCCAAACCATCGCGGACGGACAAGCGTTTCAAACCGAACCATTCCAAAGGCCGTCTGAAAGCCCCTCCGCCGAAGCAGGCATCTTTTCAGACGGCATCCAAAACGCATTCAGCCGCCCCACCCTGCAAGCCTTCAACCAACACCATCTGGGCATCCTCCGCAACGATACCGGCCTGCGCCGCGCCATCGCCCAACTGCGGCTTTGGAAGCAAAACCAAGCCGAGCCGCACACCGCGCCCGAATACGAAAACCGCAACCTGCTTGAATGCAGCCTCGCCGTCGCCCAAGCCGCATACAGGCGGAGACAGAACATCGGTGCGCATTTTAATAGTGATTGTTAAGGTTGACAGGCCAGAGGAAATCGTTCAAATAAATTTGAATAGCATGGTTAAGAAATTGGCATTTAGTTTTTAGGGTTGCGTAAGTTGGGTTATCAATCTGTTCTAAAAGCAGAAAGGCCGTCTGAAACACTGTTCAGACGGCCTTTTACTTCCTTAACACTTTATCTGACGCGTTTTACCTGCCCGACTGTGCCCACACGTTTTGCAGGTAGGCGTAGGTCAGCTCGGCGGTATCGGACACCAGCGCGATGTCGCTACCCAAGTCTTCGGCTTTGCCCACGCCGATAGGCAAGGCGCCGGCGGCTTTGATGGCGGCTACTCCTGCTGCTGCGTCTTCGATGCCGATGCAGCGGCGGATGTCCGCACCCACGCCCTCGGCTGCGGCGAGGAAGATGTCGGGGGCGGGTTTGGAATGCGCGACGGCGGCAGGGTCGGCAATGGCGTCGAAGAAGTGGGTCAGCCCCATGCGTTCGAGCAGGAACGGGCCGTTTTTACTGGCAGATGCGAGGGCGATTTTTTTGCCGTTTGCCCTCAATGCTTCCAGCAGCGGCAAAATGCCGGGGTACACGTCTTCGGGTTTGACTGCCTGAATCATCTCGACGTAGTTGTCGTTTTTGCGGCGGGTCAGTTCGGCGAACTCGGCTTCGCCGACGGTTTTGCCGCCGTGTGCGAGGATGCGTTTGAGCGAATCGTCGCGCGACACGCCTTTGAGCTGCTCGTTAAACTTGCGGTCGATGCTGATGCCCAGTTCTTCGGCGAGCTTTTTCCATGCGCGGTAGTGGTATTCGGCGGTGTCGGTGATGACGCCGTCGAGGTCAAAGAGCACTGCGGTAAACGTCATTTTTCGCCCTCCTTATTTTTCCAACGCGACAGTGTGGCTGCCGTTGAGTGTGATGTCTTTGCCGTACACCTGCAAATCGAGCGGCTCGCCTTTGAGCAGGGTGAAGACGACGTTTTCTTTGCCGACTGCGACTTTAATCAGACGGCCTCGGTAGTTGATATGGAAGGCGTAGCCTGTCCATGCGCTCGGCAGGAACGGTGCGAAGCTGAGTGTGCCGCCCCAGGTTTTCATTTGGGCGAAACCTTGGACGATGGCGAGCCACGAGCCGGTCATGGAGGTGATGTGCAGGCCGTCTTCGGTGTCGTTGTTGTAGTTGTCCAAGTCTAGGCGGGCGGTGCGCTGGTACATTTCCACGGCTTTTTCTTCTTTGCCCAGTTCGGCGGCGAGAATAGAGTGGATACACGGCGACAACGAGCTTTCATGCACGGTCATCGGTTCGTAGAAGTCGAAGTTGCGGCGTTTTTCGTCGATATTGAAACGGTCGCCGAAGAAGTAGATGCCTTGCAATACGTCCGCCTGTTTGATGAAGGGCGAACGCAGGATTTTGTCCCACGACCATTTCTGGTTGAGCGGCAAATCGTCGGGCGAAAGCGCGGACACGGGGCAGATGTCTTTGTCGAGGAAGCCGTCGTGTTGTACGAATACGCCGAGTTCTTCGTCATACGGACGGTACATATTCGCGCTGATGTCCGCCCATTTTTCCAACTCGGCGGCACGCACGTTCAAATCCGGACGCGGGTATTTCGCCAAGGCTTCGCGGGTGTAGTCCAATACCCATGCGGCGAGGGTGTTGGTGTACCAGTTGTTGTTGATGTTGTTTTCGTATTCGTTCGGACCGGTTACGCCGTGAATCATGTATTTGCCGTTGCGTTTGGAGAAGTGGACGCGGTCCGCCCAGAAGCGGGACACTTCGACCAAGACTTCCAAGCCTTCTTTGGCAAGATAGCTTTCATTGCCGGTGTAGTTGGTGTAGTTGTAGATGGCATAAGGAATCGCGCCGTTGCGGTGGATTTCCTCGAAGGTGATTTCCCATTCGTTGTGGCACTCGACGCCTGTAAACGTTACCATCGGATAGAGTGCGCCCGCCAAGCCCTGTTCGCGCGCGTTGTGTTGCGCCTGTGGCAGTTGGTTGCGGCGGTATTGCAGCAGGTTGCGGGTAACTTCGGGTTCCGCCAGCGCGAGGTAGAGCGGCACTGCGTAGGCTTCGGTGTCCCAATAGGTCGCGCCGCCGTATTTTTCGCCGGTAAAGCCTTTCGGGCCGATGTTCAGACGCGCGTCTTCGCCGTAGTAGGTGGAGAACAGTTGGAACAGGTTGAAGCGGATGCCCTGCTGTGCTTCGTCGCTGCCTTCGATGACCACGTCGGCGATTTCCCAACGGTGCAGCCAGCCTGCTTTGTGCGCCTCCAGCAAGCTTTCAAATGCAACGCCTGCGACTTTTTCCGACAAGGCGCGGCCTGCGGCTTTCACTGCTTCCAAGCCTTGATAATCGCGGCTGGTGGTAACAATAACCCGTTTTTCAAAGGTTTCGGGGGTGCTGCCGACTTCGGCCTCGAAAGAATTGGAGACCTGCCAGTCGGTTTGGCTGCCGCCGAGGGCTTTGAAGCTGCCGGCGAAAGTTTGCTCGGCGTTGACGATGAATTGTTCCACGCCGAAAGGGTTGGCGACGGTTTGGGTGGCAATGTAGGAGAGGCCGTCTGAAACGCCTTTGTCCAATACCTGCCAGAATTTTTCTTCGTAGTTGGAGTCTTCGTTTTTCACGTCGGCATCGATGATGGAATCGATACGGACTTGGTGGGTTTTACCGTCAACGGATACGGCTTCCCAGCGGATAACCGCCAGCTCTTTTTGCGCGACGGACAGGAATTTGCACACATCGAAACGCACGCCGAATACGGTGAACGAGCGGCGCAACACGCCGTGCCGCATATCGAGTTCGACGGAGAAGCCGGCAACATCGTTTTTCGCCAAGTCCACCTCTTGCCCGTCGACAAAGATTTTGACTTTGCTGAAATTGAGTGCGTTGATGGCTTTGCCGAAATATTTGGGATAGCCGTTTTTCCACCAGCCGACGCGGGTTTTGTCGGGAAACCACACACCGGCGATGTAGGTACCCAAGTGGCTGTCGGCGGAGTAGGTTTCCTCAAAGCTGCCGCGCATACCCATATAGCCGTTGCCCAAGCTGGTCAGGCTCTCTTGCAGCCGTTTGTGTTCTTTTTCCAGCTTTGCCGAACGCAGCGTCCAAGGGCTGATTTCCATAATTCTTGTGTACATCGTAAAGCTCCTGTTTTGATGGTTTTATGGCAAACCGTTTGGAAATACGGTTTGCCTTATTGAATCGGATAAAGCGTCGGCAGAAGTTTCAGACGGCCTTTCTGCCGACAAATAAAAAGATTATGCGCCGTGCGTTTCTTTAATCAGGAACACGGAAAACGCGCCCAGCAGCAGGACGACGCCCCCTACCAAGAACATATTGGCCTGCAAACCGCCCATCATCGGGAAAAGCACGAAACTCAACAGCGAAGCGACGATTTGCGGCATACAGATAGAGCCGTTAAACAGGCCCAAGTAAGTGCCCATATGCTTGCCCGACAAGGCGTTGGTCACAATCGTCAGCGGATAAGTGATAATGCCCGCCCAAGCGATGCCGATTAAGGTGTAAGACAACACCAGCGCGTATTGGTTGCCGATGAAGAAAACGGAGAAAAAGCCGAGCGCGCCTAAAGCCAAACAGCCGAAATAACCCGCCTTATGGTATTTATTCGGCACTTTCGCCAATACAAACGAACAAATCACCGCCGCAACCGACTGCACCGCCGCCAAAACGCCGTACCAGTTGCCCGCCTCCTGATAACCTACGGAAGACGCATCGGTGGTGTGCCAGACGTTTTCCGCAATCGCGCCTGCCGAGTAAGTCCACATATATTGGAAAGCGAACCAGCAGAAGAATTGCACCAAAGTAACCGTCCAAAACGCCTTAGGCGCGGTTTTCAAGAGTTCGAACCAGTTGGCTTTTTCCTGATTCGCGGCGACATCGATGCCGTGGTAGCGGGCGTAGGTTTCCGGATCGTATTCTTTGACTTTGAAGATTGTGAACGCGCCGGTAATAATCAGCAACGCCGCGCCCACATAGAATGCTACGACCACGGTTTGTGGCACAACGCCTTTCTCGGCGGTGTTCGCCAAACCGATATACGCGAACACAAACGGCAGAATCGCCGCCACGACCGCGCCCGTATTCGCTAAGAAACTTTGAATCCCGTAGGCGTAGCTTTTCTGCTCCTCGTTGACCATATCGCCGACCATCATCTTAAACGGCTGCATCGCCATATTCGACGACACATCCAACAGCGCAATCATCAGCGCGCCGAACGACAAAGCCGCCAGCGACGCATAGCCGAAACCGAAGCTGCCCGAGTTCGGCATCAAAATCATCACGATAACCGCAATCAGTGTACCGTAAAGCAGATACGGCAGGCGGCGGCCGCCTAAGCGCGGCTTCCAAGTGCGGTCGGAGTAGTAGCCCACTATCGGCTGCACCAGCATCCCCGCCAGCGGCGGCAGGATAAAGAACCAGCCCAAATTGTGCGGGTCTGCGCCTAGCGTTTGAAAAATGCGGCTCATCTGCGAGCTTTGCAGGGTAAAGGCCGTCTGAACGCCGAGATAGCCGAAGCTCAACATCCAAATCGTGCTTTTTGCCAGCGCGGGCAAACCTTGTTTTACTGTTTGAGGCGTATATTCCGACATAAGGTAAATCCTTTTTTGATTTGAAAAGTATTTGCTTTGGAAAATCCGAAATGGTTGCCGGTGCGGCGATCCCCTATCATTATTATTATTTTTTTTGTTTGTATAATTTCAAAGGGATAGGCGGATTTTATGAATCCTGCCCGATTTTGGCAATACCGGTTCGCGGATAAACTGGCTTAAATCAAATTATCGGTTAAAATGTGCCGTCTGAAATTTGTCCGACCGAAACGAGAAAACTATGTCCCAACAATACGTCTATTCTATGCTGCGCGTAAGCAAGGTTGTGCCGCCGCAGAAAACCATCATTAAAGATATTTCCCTTTCATTTTTCCCCGGCGCGAAAATCGGCCTGCTCGGTTTGAACGGTGCGGGCAAGTCCACCGTGCTGCGGATTATGGCGGGCGTGGATAAGGAATTTGATGGCGAAGCCGTGCCGATGGGCGGCATCAAAATCGGCTACCTGCCGCAAGAGCCGGAACTTGATCCTGAGAAAACCGTACGCGAGGAAGTGGAAAGCGGTTTGGGCGAAGTGGCTGCCGCGCAGAAACGTTTGGAGGAAGTGTATGCCGAGTACGCCAATCCTGATGCGGATTTTGACGCGCTGGCTGAAGAACAAGGCCGTTTGGAAGCGATTATTGCAGCAGGTTCGTCCACGGGCGGCGGTGCGGAACACGAATTGGAAATCGCCGCCGATGCGCTGCGCCTGCCGGAATGGGATGCCAAAATCGGCAATCTTTCGGGCGGTGAAAAACGCCGTGTGGCTTTGTGCAAACTCTTGTTGAGCAAACCCGATATGCTTTTGCTGGACGAGCCGACCAACCACTTGGACGCGGAATCGGTCGAATGGCTGGAGCAATTTCTCGTGCGCTTCCCCGGTACAGTCGTTGCGGTAACACACGACCGCTACTTCCTCGACAACGCCGCCGAATGGATTTTGGAACTCGACCGCGGCCATGGTATTCCGTGGAAAGGCAATTACTCGTCTTGGCTGGAGCAGAAAGAAAAACGTTTGGAAAACGAGGCGAAATCCGAAGCCGCGCGCGTGAAGGCGATGAAGCAGGAATTGGAATGGGTGCGCCAAAATGCCAAAGGCCGCCAAGCCAAGTCCAAAGCGCGTTTGGCGCGTTTTGAAGAAATGAGCAACTATGAATACCAAAAACGCAATGAAACGCAGGAAATCTTCATTCCCGTTGCCGAGCGTTTGGGTAACGAAGTAATTGAATTTGTGAATGTTTCCAAATCGTTCGGCGATAAAGTGCTGATTGACGATTTGAGCTTCAAAGTGCCTGCTGGCGCGATTGTCGGCATCATCGGCCCGAACGGCGCGGGTAAATCGACGCTGTTCAAAATGATTTCGGGCAAAGAGCAGCCTGATTCCGGCGAAGTGAAAATCGGCCAAACCGTGAAAATGAGCTTGATTGACCAAAGCCGCGAAGGTTTGCAAAACGACAAAACCGTGTTCGACAACATCGCCGAAGGCCGCGACATTTTGCAGGTTGGTCAGTTTGAAATTCCCGCCCGCCAATATTTGGGTCGTTTCAACTTTAAAGGCAGCGACCAAAGCAAAATCGCAGGTCAATTGTCAGGCGGCGAACGCGGACGTTTGCACTTGGCGAAAACCTTGTTGAGCGGCGGCAATGTATTGCTGCTGGATGAACCGTCTAATGACCTCGACGTGGAAACCCTGCGCGCGCTGGAAGATGCATTGCTGGAATTTGCCGGCAGCGTGATGGTGATTTCGCACGACCGCTGGTTCCTCGACCGCATCGCCACGCATATCTTGGCTTGCGAAGGCGATTCGAAATGGGTGTTCTTCGATGGCAACTATCAGGAATACGAAGCCGACAAGAAACGCCGACTCGGCGAAGAAGGCGCGAAACCGAAACGGATTAAATATAAACCGGTAACACGTTAACCTCCGAAACAATGCCGTCTGAAAGGCTTTCAGACGGCATTTTTACAAGGCAGCACCGTTTAAAACAGCATTGCAATCCTCAAGACAATCAAGGTCATCACCGCAGCCGCCATATCGTCCGCCATAATGCCCAGCCCACCATGCAGATTTTTATCAAACCAGCCGACCGGAGGCGGTTTGAGCGCGTCAAACAGACGGAATAAGACGAACGCCGCCAGCCACCACGCCCACTTGAACGGCACAAACGCCAACACAAACAGCATGGCGACAATCTCGTCCCAAACAATCCCACCGTGGTCGCTGACACCCGTTTCACGTTCCGCATAAGCGCAAATGCGTATGCCCCACATAAACAGCACGATACACAAAAAAGCCAGCAGCAGCCCGTCTATGCCGAGCAAAATCAGCACAAATGCCAAAGGCAGTGCCGCCAAAGTGCCAAATGTACCCGGCGCGAACGGAGCCAGCCCGCTGCCGAAACCAAAAGCCAAAAAACACAACGGTCGTTTCAACAGCCACGCAAAGTCAGGTTTAAAATCAGCCAAAATGATCGAATCCTAAAGAATGTAGTTCCAATTCCCTGCCGCCGGCATCTAAAACCTTCAGACGGCATTCCCCATTGATTTTACCGATACGAGTTACCGGCACGCCGCATCGTTCCGCCGCATCAAGCACGCGGCTGCGGCAACTTTCCGATGCGGTAAAAACCAGCTCGTAATCGTCGCCGCCGGCCAAAGTATAAGACAGCCATTGAGAACGTGGCAAAATATCTTTCAATACGGATAAAGACGGCAATTTATCCGCAAAAATTTCCGCACCCACACCAGAAGCGGTCAAAATATGCCCTATATCCTGAGCCAGCCCATCGGAAACATCCTGTGCCGCATGGGCGACAGGCAATAAGGCAAGTCCCAGTTCAACCCTTGGTTCAGGACGGAGCAACTTCTGTTCGCACACGGCAAATACATCGTCAGGCAAAACACACCGTTTCAGACGGCAGTTCAAAGCCGCCGCCGCCATACCGACACGCCCCGACACCCAAATATCGTCGCCCGCAACCGCCGCATCACGCCGCAACGCCCTACCCTTCGGCAATTCGCCGATAATGGTTACATTGAACGCCATATCTCCCTTAGTCGTATCGCCGCCGATTAAGGTGATGCCAAACTTTTTTGCCAAACCGAAAAAGCTGCCGCAAAACCGTTCCAGCCATACTTCATCCAATTCGGGCAACGCCGCGCTCAGCAGCACCCAACGCGGTATCGCACCCATCGCCGCCATATCTGAAATATTGACGGCCAAAACCTTCCAAGCCAAGTCTTCAGGTTTGACATCTGCAAAAAAATGCCTGTCCCTCAGCAGCATATCCGCACTGAAACACAAATCAAAGCCTTCGCGCGGGCGGACAATCGCCGCATCGTCGCCTATGCCCAATACGACATCCTTATCCGCACCTGTTTGCAAATACCGTTTGATGAAGTCAAATTCTTTCATGTCGCAAAATATCCGAACGCACCGCCATGTTGATTTTTATTAATCTGCTGTATTTTACACAGTACCGCACATAAAACGCAGCACCGCGTACAGCACTGATTTGAGAGAGTTTGTTCCCTCACAAACAAATCCAAATTCTATCGCCTTCAAAACCGGAGTTTCAAGCACCAGGAAAATTTTGATGAAGCATAACCCCTACCCCATATTCTCACAATAACCGTTTCCGCAAGCACCCTAAAAACAAACCCCGCAAAAGCGGGGTTTGTTTTGTTTCATCAGAACCGATTAGAGTTTGATACGTAAACCTATTCTCTTATACAGAAGAGGAATCCAACCCTACCCATCGGCAAGATGCTTTTAAAGCTTATTGTTGGGTGTGAACATGAGCCGGAGCAACCTGACGGGTTACGATGCTGCGGATTTTCACGTCAACACGGCGGTCAGGTTCGATACATGCAATCAGAGCCTCACGTTTCTTGGCTTTAGAGGCTTTTGCACCCAGTTTGGCAACTTCAGCTTCACAAACTTGAGTCATTTGCGCTTGAGATTCGCCCAAGCCGACAGCAGAAGTTTTAGAGGCAGGCACACCGTTGCTGACCAGGTAGTTTGCCACTACGTTGGCGCGACGCTCGGACAGAGTCTGGTTGTATTTTTCAGAACCCATGAAGTCGGTATGACCTTCAACACGTACGGATTGTACGTTGGTTTGACCCAGGCGTTGGGCCAATACTTTCAGGTTGTCTTGGGCTTCGGCACGCAGTACGTCTTTGTCGAAACCGAACAGGGTTTTGGCAGACAGAGAAACGGTTTCGTCAACATATTGCGGAGCCTGCTCTACAACAGCAACAGGAGCCGGTTCAACTGCATCGCCACACTCTACACGACCTTGGGTTGCTTTGTCGAAGTAGGTGTTTTTCCAGCATTCGCCGTAGTTGTTGCGTACGACTTCTTGTGATTGGCCGCTCACGGTATAACCGTGGATATGGGCTTCGCTCGCCATAGCAGTGCCGGAAGCGAGCAATGCAACGAATAATGCGCTTAATTTCAGCTGTTTGGTCATTTTATTCCCTCATTAAATTTGTACAGCAGATACAGAAGCAACTGCTGAATTGCCAACATACAGGCCGCTGTAGAAACATGGCGGCAAATCGGATATTTCAGTCTCCACTATAAAGAAGCAGGGGGCGGACTGTCAATACTCAACGCCTGAAAACAACCGTAAAACAGCCTGTTTCCTGATAGTCTATCATGCCGAAAAATCAATTCCGTGTCATTACTTTAGGGGGATTTTTTCCATATCGCACGATTGCCGTTGCACAAAAACAACAAACACAACGGCAAAGCCCCATACCGTAACGGCAAGAAAATATGATAAATTATAAACAATGTTCAGCCACCCGACACAGACCCACACCGACCCGCCATGAAATTACAACAATTGAAATACGCCTTAGAAGTTTACCGGCACAACCTGAACGTTTCCGAAGCGGCCGAAGCCTTATTCACATCACAACCCGGCATCTCCAAACAAATCAAATTGCTGGAAGAAGAAATCGGCATTCAGATTTTTATCCGCAGCGGCAAGCGCGTGGTTTCGGTCTCGCAGCCGGGCAAGGTGGTTTTGGATATTGCAGAACGTATTTTGCGCGATGTTCAGAACATTAAAAATATCGGCAGCGAGTTTACCGGACACGACAGCGGCTCGCTGACGGTTGCTACGACGCATACTCAGGCGCGTTATGCCCTACCGTTGATTGTTGCCGATTTCGTGAAACGCTACCCGAAAGTCAATCTGACCATCAAACAGGGAAGCCCTGCCGCCATCGCACGTATGGTTACCTCAGGCGAGGCGGATTTGGCGATTGTTACGGAACGTATAGACGACCACCCCGAATTGGGAAGACTTTCCTGCTACGACTGGACACACGCGGTGATTGTGCCGAACGACCATCCGCTGCTCGAATGCAGGAATCCCCTCCGTATTGAAGATTTGGCGGGGTTTCCGCTGATTACTTATGAATTTGCATTCAATGCGGGCAGCAGCATCGCGCGAGCATTCGCCAAAGCCCGTTTGGAACGGCCGGATGTCGCATTGACGGCGGCGGATACGGACGTATTGAAGACTTATGTGCGCTTGGGTTTAGGCGTGGGACTGATGGCGAAAATGGCGTACAACCCGGATACGGACGGCGATTTGCAGCTTGTGGATGCGGCACACCTGTTCGAGCCGTCGCCGACGTGGATTGCTTTGCGCAGCGATACTTATTTGCGCGGATATGCCTACGACTTTATCCAAGCGTTTGCGCCGCACCTGACACGCGAGAAGGTGGATAGGATTCTGTACACGCCCATCAGCGAGGATTTTTCGATTTAGGCGGCTGCCGGTTTTCAGACGGCACTTTGCGGCAGATACAACAAACAGGACAGATGTTTTCGTCTGCCCTGTGTTTATTGAGAATGCCGTCTGAAATGTTCGTACGGGTTAATCAAATGGCGTGCGAACAACCGGATACCATCTTCTTCAGCACCTGCAGATTGAGGATCTTGATGTGTTTGTGTTCGACGGAAATCAATCCTTCCTGATGGAACTTGGATAATGTGCGGCTGACGGTTTCAAGTTTCAGCCCGAGATAACTGCCGATTTCTTCGCGGGACATTCTTAAGATGAAGTCGTTGGCAGCAAAACCTCGGGAATAAAGGCGTTGGGAAAGGTTCAGCAGGAAGGCGGCAATCCGCTCTTCGGCGCGCATATTGCCCAACAGCAGCATAACACCTTGGTCGCGCACGATTTCACGACTCATCATACGGAAGAAGTGTGTACGCAGGCTGGGGATATTCTGCCCCAGTTCTTCGATGTGGGTAAACGGCAGTTCGCACACTTCGCTGTCTTCCAAGGCGACCGCATCGCAACTGTGTACATGGGAACAGATGCCGTCCATGCCGATGAGTTCGCCCGACATAAAGAAACCCGTTACCTGATCGCGGCCGTCCTGACTGGCGACGGTTGTTTTGAAGAAGCCCGAACGGATGGCAAAGAGCGAAGTAAAGGCTTCGCCGGCACGGAACAGGTATTCGCCTTTTTTCAGGCGGCGGCTTTGGCGGATGACGGCATCGAGTTGGCTGAACTCGTTAGGCAGCAATCCGACAGGCAGGCAGAGTTCCCGCAAAGAACAGGAAGAACACAAGGTTTTCATCTGATGTGTAGTATTATGCGAAGCCATACCGTACCTTTTCGTGTGTTTTGCCCCATCCCGATTATGTGCTTGTTGACACATATCAAGACAGGTTTATCATACTGTGGCATTCTACCAAACTATCCAAAATTTGACTAACATCATAAAACCACACACACCATGAAAATCATTCAGATACAGAACAATCACAATGTAAACGATGACCGCCCCGAGTTTGACCGCGCACTGATTGCCAGCCTGCCCGCCAGCGGCCCGCGCTATACCTCCTACCCTACCGCCGACCGTTTCCACGACGGTTTCCGCGAAGGCGAATATATCAAAGCTTTACATTTGCGCGGTATGGGTGCGTTAAATAAACCGCTTTCCCTTTACATTCACATTCCGTTCTGCAACACCATCTGCTACTACTGCGGCTGTAATAAAATCATTACCAAAGACAAGAGCCGCGCCGATGCCTATATCGAATACCTTGAAAAAGAAATGGAGCTGCTTGCCCCGCATTTAAACGGAAAACACCAGCTTGCCCAACTCCACTTCGGCGGCGGTACGCCAACCTTCTTGAGCGACGACCAAATTGAACGTGTTTTCCGCATGATCCGCAAACATTTCGAGTTGATCCCCACCGGCGAATACTCCATCGAAATTGACCCGCGCAAAGTCAGCCGGGATACCGTCCTCATGCTTGGCAGACTCGGTTTCAACCGTATGAGTGTCGGCATTCAGGATTTCGACCCCAAAGTGCAGGCGGCGGTCAACCGCATCCAAAGCTACGAAGAAACCAAAGAAGTCATCGATGCCGCCCGTGAGGCAGGGTTCAAATCCGTCAGCGTCGATTTGATTTACGGCCTGCCGCACCAAACTTCGGAAAGCATCAAAACCACCATCGATACCGTTTTGTCGCTCGCCCCCGACCGCCTCGCCCTTTATCACTACGCCCACCTGCCGCACGTGTTCAAACCGCAACGCCGCATCGATACCGCCGCCGTCCCCGACAGCGAAGAGAAGCTCGATATGCTGCAATACTGCGTCCAAACCCTGACAGAACGCGGTTACGTCTTCATCGGCATGGACCATTTCGCCAAACCTGACGACGAACTCTCCATCGCCCTCGAAAAAGGATTGCTGCAACGCAATTTCCAAGGTTATTCGACCTATGCGGATTGCGACCTGGTTGCCATCGGCGTGTCGTCCATCGGTAAAATCGGCAATACCTACTCCCAAAACGAACGCGACATCGATGCCTACTATGCCGCTATCGACGAAGGCAGACTGCCCGTTATGCGCGGTTATCAGCTCAATCAGGACGATATCCTGCGCCGCAATATTATTCAGGATTTGATGTGCCGTTTCGCGCTCGACTACCGCGTTTACGAAGACATATCCGGCACTCCGTTCGACCGTTACTTCAAAGACGAACTCGCCGATTTGGAAAAACTTGCAGATTTGGGACTCGTCAGCCTGAACAAGCAGGGGCTGACCGTTACCCCGAAGGGTCGCTTCCTCATCCGCAACATCGCTATGGTGTTCGACTACCACTTGCGCCACAAGGAAACCAAGGCGAAATATTCGCAAACGGTGTGATTGCGGCTAACGTACAAATGTCGTCTGAAAGGCTTTTTCAGACGACATTTTGCTGCCGGCAGGATAAGTGTTTTCAAGAACAGGCGGCGGCATATCATAACGTTCCGCACCTTTGTATCCGACCGTTCCGAAACCAAGATACCAAACGGCATATCCCGACAGAACAGATTGTGCATAAGGCACAAGCCCGCACATTCCATCAACAAAATGCCGTCTGAACACGGGTTCAGACGGCATCAGTATTTCACAATCAGAATACCGCCTGCAAAACCAAATAACCGGCAACCGACAATACGGCGGCGGCGGGCAGGGTAATAACCCACGCCAGACCGATGGGCTTCATCAGTTTCCAGTTGGCATTGCGGTTGACCAAACCGATGCCGAGTACCGCGCCGACCAAGATGTGCGTACTGGACACGGGCAGCCCCATCAGCGACGCGCCCATCACGACGGAGGCGGCGGACAGTTCGGCAGTAAATCCCGAAGCAGGATGCATTTCCGCCAAACTCGTACCGACGGTTTTAATCACCTCTTTACCGACAAACCACAAACCGACAATCAGCGCGATGCCGAAAGTCAGCATCGCAATCGGAGGAACGGCGCTTTGCGCGGCAACGCTGTTCGTCCGCAAAACATCCATAATCGCGGCAAACGGGCCGATGGCGTTGGCAATATCGTTCGCCCCGTGGCTGAATGCGAAGCCGCAGGCGGTAAAGACCTGCATCCATGAAAACATCTGAAAGGTCGATTTGCCCAAATCTTTACGCTTGAGGCTTTTGGCAAAAACAAACGTCCCCATCCACACCGCCGCGCCTATCATAAAGATGGTCAGGAAGCTGTTGACGTTGCTCATCCCCAGATGCAGGTTTTTCAAGCCCTTGAAAATCAGCATAGCGGAAATCATCATCGCGCCGAACGAAGCGATAAAGGGAACCCAAGAGTGCAACGCCTTGTAAGAATCGACATTGTCTTTGCGGTTGTCGAACACATACAGCCCGCGATAATACTCGGATTGCAGCTCTTGCGGATCGAATTCCGGCTCGTCGTAAATTTGCGCGTCGTGCGCCATTTTGGTGGCGTATTCGACTTTTTCAGCCTCAGACAAACCCTCGAAAAACAGGCGGTGCTGTTCTTTATACGCCTTTTTTTCCTGCTTGATGCCTTTGAGCGTGCCTTCCGCCCAAGCATTGTAATCTAAGACATTTTTCTTGACGCGGGAAAACAGGAAATAGGAAACCGCGCCGCCCAAAACGGGCGACAACACCCAAGACATTCCGATTTCGCCCAGCTTGCCCCACCGTATCAACGCCACCCCGTCGGCATTATGCGTAAACGCCATACACAACGCACTGCCGACGATGCCGCCGATAATCGCGTGCGTCGTCGAAACCGGCAGGCCTTTGCGGGACGCGAACAGCAGCCACAACGCCGCCGCCAAAAGTGCGGACATCATAATAAACACAAACTGCATAGGCTCGAGATTCATACCGTTCAGATCGACGATGCCTTTGCGTATGGTATCGGTTACCTCGCCGCCCGCGATGACCGCGCCGCTGACCTCAAACACCGCCGCAATCAGCAAGGCCTGCGGGATGGTCAGCGTGCCGGAACCGACGCTGGTACCGAAAGAGTTGGCAATATCGTTGCCGCCGACATTAAACGCCATAAATACGCCGAACATCGTGGCAATGATGAAAAGCACGCTGTTCGTGTAGTGGGTGTAACCCAAACCCCAATAGATAAAATAGCCGACTATGCCTACCAGCATGGCGGCAAAGACGGCGTTAATCAGTTTCAAGTTCGCACTCATTTGAGTTTGAGCCATGGAAGATTCCTTAGTGGATACAGAAAGGGTTTTCGCGGATATTGTAACCTTTTGCAATCCGTCTTGAAACATTTATTTACACTGCGGCGGCAAATCGGTATACGAGCGTCAATACACGTTAAAATGGCGTTTTACACCGGTTCGGGAGTGATGATGGAAACACAGCTTTACATCGGCATCATGTCGGGAACAAGCATGGACGGGGCGGATGCCGTACTGATACGGATGGACGGCGGCAAATGGCTGGGCGCGGAAGGGCACGCCTTTACCCCCTACCCTGACCGGTTGCGCCGCAAATTGCTGGATTTGCAGGACACAGGCGCAGACGAACTGCACCGCAGCAGGATGTTGTCGCAAGAACTCAGCCGCCTGTACGCGCAAACCGTCGCCGAACTGCTGTGCAGTCAAAACCTCGCACCGTACGACATTACCGCCCTCGGCTGCCACGGGCAAACCGTCCGACACGCGCCGGAACACGGTTACAGCGTACAGCTTGCCGATTTGCCGCTGCTGGCGGAACTGACGCGGATTTTTACCGTCGGCGACTTCCGCAGCCGCGACCTTGCCGCCGGCGGACAAGGCGCGCCGCTCGTCCCCGCCTTTCACGAAGCCCTGTTCCGCGACGACAAAGAAACACGCGCGGTGCTGAACATCGGCGGGATTGCCAACATCAGCGTACTCCCGCCCGACGCACCCGCCTTCGGCTTCGACACAGGGCCTGGCAATATGCTGATGGACGCGTGGACGCAGGCGCACTGGCAGCTGCCTTACGACAAAAACGGTGAAAAAGCGGCACAAGGCAACATATTGCCGCAACTGCTCGACAGGCTGCTCGCCCACCCGTATTTCGCACGACCCCACCCCAAAAGCACGGGGCGCGAACTGTTTGCCCTAAATTGGCTCGAAACCTACCTTGACGGCGGAGAAAACCGATACGACGTATTGCGGACGCTTTCCCGTTTTACCGCGCAAACCGTTTTCGACGCCGTCTCACACGCAGCGGCAAATGCCCGTCAAATGTATATTTGCGGCGGCGGCATCCGCAATCCTGTTTTAATGGCGGATTTAGCAGAATGTTTCGGCACACGCGTTTCCCTGCACAGCACCGCCGAACTGAACCTCGATCCGCAATGGGTGGAGGCGACCGCATTTGCGTGGTTGGCGGCGTGTTGGATTAATCGCATTCCCGGTAGTCCGCACAAAGCAACCGGCGCATCCAAACCGTGTATTTTGGGCGCGGGATATTATTATTGAGCGCAAATGCCGTCTGAAAGCCCGTTCCGCCGTTCAGACGGCATTTTCGCCCCTTTTGTTTACAAAATCTTAAAATCCCCTTACACTCAAACCCGTTCAAAACAAAACAAACCCTGCCATGAAAATCCTGCTCCTCCTCATCCCCCTCGTCCTCACCGCCTGCGGCACACTGACCGGCATTCCCGCCCACGGCGGCGGCAAACGCTTTGCCGTCGAACAAGAACTCGTCGCCGCATCGTCCCGCGCCGCCGTCAAAGAAATGGATTTGTCCGCCCTGAAAGGACGCAAAGCCGCCCTTTACGTCTCCGTTATGGGCGACCAAGGTTCGGGCAACATAAGCGGCGGACGCTACTCTATCGACGCACTGATACGCGGCGGCTACCACAACAACCCCGAAAGTGCCACCCAATACAGCTACCCCACCTACGACACTACCGCCACCACCAAATCCGACGCGCTCTCCAGCGTTACCACTTCCACATCGGTCTTAAACGCCCCCGCCGCCGCCCTGACTAGAAACAGCGGACGCAAAGGCGAACGCTCCGCCGGACTGTCCGTCAACGGCACGGGCGACTACCGCAACGAAACCCTGCTCGCCAATCCCCGCGACGTTTCCTTCCTGACCAACCTCATCCAAACCGTCTTCTACCTGCGCGGCATCGAAGTCGTACCGCCCGAATACGCCGACACCGACGTATTCGTAACCGTCGACGTATTCGGCACCGTCCGCAGCCGTACCGAACTGCACCTCTACAACGCCGAAACCCTTAAAGCTCAAACCAAGCTCGAATATTTCGCCGTCGACCGCGACAGCCGGAAACTGCTGATTGCCCCTAAAACCGCCGCCTACGAATCCCAATACCAAGAACAATACGCCCTCTGGATGGGACCTTACAGCGTCGGCAAAACCGTCAAAGCCTCAGACCGCCTGATGGTCGATTTCTCCGACATCACCCCCTACGGCGACACGACCGCCCAAAACCGTCCCGACTTCAAACAAAACAACGGCAAAAACCCCGATGTCGGCAACGAAGTCATCCGCCGCCGCAAAGGAGGATAAACCGTGAAACCGCTGCGAAGACTGACAAACCTCCTTGCCGTCTGCGCCGTAGCGGCGGCTGCCTTCGGGCAGCCCACCCTCGCGGCGGACTTGGCGCAAGACCCGTTCATTACCGATAACGCCCAACGGCAGCACTACGAACCCGGCGGCAAATACCACCTCTTCGGCGACCCGCGCGGCAGCGTCTCCGACCGCACCGGTCAAATCAACGTCATCCAAGACTATACCCACCAGATGGGCAATCTGCTCATCCAGCAGGCAAATATCAACGGCACAATCGGCTACCACACCCGCTTTTCCGGACACGGACACGAAGAACACGCCCCCTTCGACAACCACGCCGCCGACAGCGCAAGCAAAGAACAAGGCAACGTTGACGAAGGCTTTACCGTATACCGGCTCAACTGGGAAGGACACGAACATCATCCCGCCGATGCCTACGACGGCCCGAAGGGCGGCAATTACCCCAAACCTACGGGCGCACGCGACGAATACACCTATCACGTCAACGGCACAGCCCGCAGCATCAAACTCAATCCGACCGACACCCGCAGCATCCGGCAACGCCTGTCCGACAACTACAACAATCTCGGCAGCAATTTCTCCGACCGCGCCGATGAAGCCAACAGAAAAATGTTCGAGCACAATGCCAAGCTCGACCGCTGGGGCAACAGCATGGAGTTTATCAACGGCATTGCCGCCGGAGCACTCAACCCTTTTATCAGCGCGGGCGAAGCCTTGGGCATAGGCGACATACTGTACGGAACGGGTTATGCCATAGACAAAGCCGCAATGCGCAACATCGCCCCCTTACCCGCCGAGGGCAAATTCGCCGTCATCGGCGGCTTTGGCAGCGTGGCGGGCTTTGAAAAGAATACGCGCGAAGCCGTTGACCGGTGGATACAGGAAAACCCCAATGCCGCCGAAACCGTCGAAGCCCTGGCCAACATCCTGCCGTTTGCCAAAGTCAAAGGATTGGTGAAGGCGGCGAAACTGGGGAGGGCGGCAAAACCGGGGAGGGCGGCAAAACTAGGGAAGGCAAAGGTTAGCGAGGATTTTGCTGTTGCCACACAAGCCAAATACAAGCAATATGGGGATGCGCATTCTGCCAATGCCCAATCGGCATTAGCTAAGAAATTGTCAGGTTTGGAAGATGCTCAAAATAGTGCGTCTAGGACGAAAACTTTACCTGATGGGAGAATCAGGTATTATGAAGCTGAGCGATTTGCTAGAACTGAGGGAAGAACGAGGGGTAATAGCTTTGTTACAGAATATAATCCTAAAACAGGTAGTACCCGACAATGGACAGAAAATTATGACCATAGCGGGAACGTAACTATGGTTCATCCTAAATCAATTAACGGACAAAGTGTAACCTCTCAGCATTATCCACCAACAAAACAGGAATTAGATTCATGGAAAAAATAACTCAACAATACGCATATTCTGAACTGCTCAGATTGTTCAATCAAAACGCTTCGGATGAAAAAATTGCGAATCTTGCTTTTGATTTTCTGTATGCTTGGTCAAAAGATAATTCTCCAGAATCGCGTAATATAATATATGATTTAGCACTTATCGGTGAACCGGGTATGGAACTGACCCGTAATGACATAAAAGAATTGATTGACAGTTTAGTTGAATAAGCATAGGTTGGGCTGAAAATCCCACAATCAAAAGGTTGTCTGAAACCGTTTTTGATTTTCAGGTGACCTTCCCCTCATTTGAAACAGGATATTGAGAACTAAGTTCTTCAAAAATCCTACACCTGCTCCTTCCACGACAGCACCTTGGTCAAAACGGCAGACGGCTACAAAGCCATTGCCCATATTCAAGCCGGAGACCGCGTCCTTTCCAAGGACGAGGCAAGCGGAAAAACGGGATACAAACCCGTTACCGCCCGATACGGCAATCCGTACCAAGAAACCGTTTACATTAAAGTTTCAGACGGCATCGGTAACAGCCAAACCCTGATTTCCAACCGCATCCATCCGTTTTATTCGGACGGCAAATGGATTAAGGCGGAAGATTTAAAAGCGGGAAGCAGGCTGTATTCCGAAAGCGGCAAAACCCAAACAGTCCGCAACACCGTTGTCAAACCAAAACCGCTCAAAGCCTACAATCTGACCGTTGCCGATTGGCATACTTACTTTGTCAAGGGCAATCGGGCGGAAACGGAAGGGGTTTGGGTTCATAATGATTGCTCGTCAAGAAAAACACCATCTACCCCCGTATATCAGAATGATTCAGAAGCATATGCAGCAGCAAAGGAATTGGGATATAGAAAAATAAAAGAAAGAACAAAAAATAATGCTGCTATTTTTAAAAAAGGAAAGAGTTATATATCACGCGATGTAGATTCACATAATGGAGGGGTTTGGAAAGAGGCATCTTCACCCAAAAAACTGAACAGAAAAGAAACAAGAAACGGTACATTTGATAAAAACCTAAATCGTATTGGAGATTAATTATTATGTGTGAGTTCAAGGATTTTAGAAGAAACATCCCTTGTTTTGAAGAGTATGACGAAAATTCATTTATTGGCAAATGGTATGATGACGGGGTGTGGGATGATGAAGAATATTGGAAATTGGAGAATGCTTTAATCGAGGTTAGGAGAAAATATCCTTATCCGATGGATATACCAAGGGATATCGTGATTGGAATCGGTACCATTATTGAGTTTTTAATGGTTCCAAATTGGAAACTTTTTACAATTAAATCTTCCCCTTGGTTGCCTAAAAGTGTCAAAATTGATGAGCGTTATGAAAGGTTCAGAGTAATGCTCCGTTATATTTTTACCGAGATAGACATAGTCAACGTGCGATTTGATTATTACAACAAAAAATAGCAAAACCCGGCAATCAAAATGCCGTCTGAAACCGTGTTTAATTTTCAGACGGCATTTCCTTCATTTGAAATAGGATATTAAGAACTGAGTTCTTCAAAAATCCTACACCTGCTCCTTTCACGGCAGCACCTTGGTCAAAACGGCAGACGGCTACAAAGCCATCGCACATATCCAAACTGGAAAGCACGTCTTTGCCAAAGATGAAACCAGTGGAAAAACGGGATACAAACCCGTTACCACCCGATACGGCAATCCGTATCGGGAAACCGTTTACATTGAAGTTTCAGACGGCATCGGCAACAGCCAAACCCTGATTTCCAACCGAATCCACCCGTTTTATTCGGACGGCAAATGGATTAAGGCGGAAGACTTAAAGGCGGGAAGCAGGCTGTTATCCGAAAGCGGCAGAACCCAAACTGTCCGCAACATCATTGTCAAACCAACACCGCTCAAAGCCTACAATCTGACCGTTGCCGACTGGCATACTTACTTCGTCAAGGGCAATCAGGCGGAGACGGAAGGGGTTTGGGTTCATAATTCTTGTCCGCCTAAAAGAACAGGAAGCTCCAAGAATGAAAAACATGGAGACGGCGGTCGAAGTCAAATATCAGCGGAATCAAGAATTGCTGAATTAAAAAATAAAATTATTCCCGGAATGCACAAAAATGAACGCTTAAAGATTGAGAAAACAATCAGAAATATTGCAAAAAATGCCAATCGAAAAACAAAAGGAGAAGAGCATGGTCGACGCGGTCGTTAAAACTCCCGAATTTTTACCTTTTACTTCTGTAGGAATATTCCGTTTTGGTGCGGATATAACACAGTACAAAAACATACTGGAAACTTTTATGTATGAACCTCCTGATGAGTTTAGAACAGAATATTATGAATCTCCCGACTCAAATTTACTCATTTCCGTCAAAAAAAACAAAATTATTTCGATATTTTGTTATCAGGAGCTATATTTTATGGGCGTTAATATAATAGGTCTGAATTTTGAAGATTTTAAACAGCTTTTCCATCACCCTAAATCATACGGTGTTGATAAATATTATTTATCAAATGAATCTTATCCGACATATGTCTATGAGTTTGATGAAATAGGAGTACAAGCTTGGGAAGCAAAAGGGAAAATTGTTACTATCATTACCGGGGGCAAAGACAATTATTCGACAGAACCTTACTACGATGAATAACATTAATGGCAGGCATAGGTTGGGTTGAAAACTCAACAACAAAAGGTCGTCTGAAACCGTAATCGATTTTTCAGACGACCTTTCTGTCAATCCAAACAGATTGTCGAATCTTAATCCAACCTGTGCTTGCTGCACGGAACAGGCACGGTGTTCATTCACAAGTTAAGTCATATATTGAATCAAAAGGCGGCATTGTTAAAACAGGTTTAGGAGATTAAACATGGCATCATATGTTTCCATCAAAGGATGGATTGAATGCTCTGACGATGATATAAAAATCATCCAAGAAAACATTAATAATTTTTGGAATAATTGCCCCTTCAATATCGAAGAAAAAGAATCTGCAAAAATATATAAAAGCGGGTGGGTTTTCCCGACAAATAGTTTTAATTGGAGCAGCTATATTTTTTTTGGCGCATGCGTAAAATCTTATTTCATTATTTATTTTGAAAAATGTATTAAAACAATAATGGAATTGGATATTGAAATATCAGGTTTTTTTGAATTAGATTATTATGAAGATAGTTATAAAGTAAATTGGAAAATAAATAATGGCAATTTAATACAAACAACTGATTAAATGGACAAATATAAGTTAGATTGGACATCCAAACCTAAAAACTGTCTGAAACTCAATTTGGTTTTCAGACAACCTTTCCTCATATCGGCGGATTATGAATTTACAGCTATCGGGAAATTGAGTTATCTCTCTGATAGAGAAAATTCCATACGCGAAGCCGTTGACCAGTGGATACGGGAAAACCCCAATGCCGCCGCCTCCGCCAAAGCCGCGAAGTTGGCAAAAATGGTAAAACCGGGGAGATAAAAGCCGATGGCAGACCTGCTTTAGAAATCCGGCAGGGCAATAAGAAAACAAAAATTAGATATGGAAAACGATGATGAAGATTAAACCATTACAATTTTCTAACAATAATCGCAGATTTTACGTAGACAAAATTTGTGTTACCGAACAAGATGTGAACATTTTGGCATCCGACCGAAATCATGAATTAAATATTGAAATATTTATTGACAATATAATTCACTTTCAAATAACAGATGAATCTTACAAAGTGAAATTTTCAGAATATTTGTTTGAAAATAAAGAAGAAAATAACTGGGATAGAAATCCTGCTATAAATTATTTTTTCGAGATAATAGACGACGGTTATATGGACTGGTTGAAAGAAGAAAGTTTTGATTTTTTTGAAAAGAAATATTATAAGGCTTATATTTTCTTTTTTAGCGATTCTGTAATAGAGGTTATCAGCTCGACAGAACCTGTATTTTATTCAAAATAACAAATTATCAAACAAAGCTCTGATTAAAAACCCAACAATCAAAATGCCGTCTGAAGCGGTATTCGGCTTTCAGACGGCATTTTCTCCGATTAGTACAGGATGCAGGGGCTTGCCGGCTTGATTTTGCCGAAGTTGTTGGCACGCAATTTGGAGGGGGCGACAACCTATGAAAAATAAATCGTTAAGGATATTTTTAGTTTTACCCAATTTGTTTCCGAAAAAGTACGGCAGCAACCGTAGATTAGATTAAAAATCAAACAATTAAAGCTCGTCTGATATAATCGATATATCCTGTTAAACGGAAAATAAATATGTTTAAAAAATTCAAACCGGTATTGTTGTCATTTTTTGCACTTGTATTTGCCTTTTGGCTGGGGAAGGGTATTGCCTATGAGATTAATCCGCGTTGGTTTTTGAGCGATACGGCAACTGAAATACCTGAAAATCCGAATGCTTTTGTGGCGAAACTTGCCCGCCTGTTCCGAAATGCCGACAGGGCGGTCGTCATCGTGAAGGAATCGATGAGGACGGAGGAAAGTCTTGCCGAAACTGTGGATGACGGTCCGTTGCAGTCGGAGAAGGATTATCTCGCGCTCGCTATCCGGCTCAGTCGTTTGAAAGAAAAGGCGAAATGGTTTCACGTAACGGAGCAGGAACATGGGGAAGAGGTTTGGCTGGATTACTATATCGGCGAGGGCGGTTTGGTTGCGGTTTCGCTTTTGCAACGCTCGCCGGAAGCGTTTGTTAATGCCGAATATCTGTATCGGAACGATCGTCCGTTTTCTGTAAATGTGTACGGCGGAACGGTTCACGGGGAAAATTATGAAACGACAGGAGAATATCGGGTTATTTGGCAACCGGACGGTTCGGTATTTGATGCGTCGGGGCGCGGGAAAATCGGGGAAGATGTTTATGAGCATTGCCTCGGGTGTTATCAGATGGCCCAGGTATATTTGGCGAAATACCGGGATGTCGCGAATGACGAGCAGAAGGTTTGGGGCTTCCGCGAAGAGAGCAACCGGATTGCGTCGGACTCGCGCGATTATGTGTTTTATCAGAATATGCGGGAATTGATGCCACGGGGGATGAAGGCAAACAGTCTTGTGGTCGGCTATGATGCGGACGGTCTGCCGCAAAAAGTCTATTGGAGTTTCGACAATGGGAAAAAACGCCAGAGTTTCGAATATTATTTGAAAAACGGAAATCTTTTTATTGCACAATCTTCGACGGTAGCATTGAAAGCGGATGGAGTAACGGCGGATATACAGACCTATCATGCGCAACAGACGTGGTATTTGGATGGTGGGCGGATTATCCGCGAAGAGAAACAGGGAGACAGACTGCCTGATTTTCCTTTGAACTTGGAAGACTTGGAAAAAGAGGTGAGCCGTTATGCAGAGGCTGCGGCGAGACGTTCGGGCGGCAGGCGCGACCTTTCTCACTGAACGCAAATGCCGTCTGAAACCGGTTTTCAGACGGCATTGGAGAGTTAAACGCTTTTTGCAATGCCGTATATTCCAAATCCAATTCGCTACAAATTGAAAACCACAATCCAAAAAACAGAAATACACATTAAACGGATTTTTTTACCGACCGTATCATCCCATAGGTTTTCCACACCTTTTTTCATCCATAAATTCAAACCATTTAAGTTTGCATCCTTACCGACAATTGCAGCAGCATTATCCGCATAACGGTCACCCAAATTAGCCAAATAACGCCAACCGTCATAGGTATCGCCACGGGAAGCATAACCACGCAAGGTTTGGATTTGTTCTGGTGTTAAAACAACTTCACCCTCATTCATAATAAGATCCTTTAAATTATTTTTTACTTGAATTGTTTACGAAACTCTGTACCAATTGCTCTACTTGTTGGTGATAACCTACCAACTCCTGCTGTGTGAGCTGCTGCTTTTCCCGAATAAACGGGTAATACCGTACCGTGAAACCGTTAATACAGGAACCTACGCTAGTGCTATAATTATCTTCTTCAGCCTGGTTTACTCGATTATTCCAATGAGTAATAATCGCCGGATTTTCTCCTTTTTTAATATAGTAAAATTCATGAAAATATGGATTTTCAGGAATATGTCTTTTATCTTCATAAGCTTCATATTCAGGATAGGCAGATGGCATTTTTTTAACCCCGTAAGTAAGCAATCTTTCTCCCATAGTCGTGCTTAAACTACACGCATCTTTTCGGATAACAATATCGTCCACGCTATCCAAACCATCGCGTAGAAATTGGATAAAGTGCGCTTTGTTCTGCTGGTTGTATGGCTCAAGAACCCAGCCTTGGTCGGTTTTTTTGTAATAGACACTAATCTCTATCAAATTAATGGAGTAAGCATCCTGCCCTGGCGTGTCGGAAAGCCATTTTGTGGCATTGTTTTGCGTATACCGTGCAAGATAGCCATAGGGGATAACCATTTTGGTGCCCTGAAAATCAAATGTAACCGTATGTTCAAATCCTGTCATTGGCTCGGGATTGTTGAAACTGGTTTGTTCATTAACAGGTTCACATGAGGTCATAGTAAAAACACTCCCAATAAACAAAATAAAAAGTTGATAAATAGTAGTAGCATATGGTCTCATAATTTCAAGCTTAGAAATTAGTTAAAGAATATATTCATGGTAGATACTAACTCTTTAAGTTGACATATTGTGCGATATCGAGGGCTGTACCATATTTTCCCATCGGGTCTTCCCCGTTCTTTATATGAGCGGCAGGCATCCTCATAAAAGAAGGGATACCGATAAGGAAAAATACCTCGGCATAAAAAATATACTGATTAATCAATACAAATCCAACAAACAGTTCATCGTATTCTTTTCTGTTGGCGTATAAAAAATACTGATATATGCCTTCACTTTCATAGGGCGACGCTTTATGTGCCGTCCTGTGTGTTGAAACATCGGTTTTCCTTTTTCAAAACTCCGTAAAAAAAGCGGTATCCGCCGCAAAACGCCCCGTTTTTCCAAACAAAGGGCAATAAAAATGCCGTCTGAAACCAAGTTCAGACGGTATCAAGCCATCAAATCAAACCCTGCCTCCTCATCATCCGATAAGCCTCATCCACATCATCGGTTTGCAGATAAATACCGACAACCCGCTTCAACTGCTCTTCATCATAATCATACGGCTGCATATCATCCCGAAACTCCACAGGACAATAACTGTCGACAGCCAAACTCAAAGACTGTTCGATATAGGGAACAGGCACACGCACGTCATCCGGCTTGCTACTGTTGGCAATCCAATCGTCCATAAACCGGTTGTAAAACGTTTCGGCATCCGTTTTCCCGTCGAAGAAATCTTGCGCCATCTTGGAAAAAACCGTTCTTTTCATTGCAGATAATCCGTATTCAAATAATGCTCGCGCTGTTTTCCACTTATCTTCATTGCCGTTACAAACCTATTGTCTTTATCAAAAACGACAGCGTCGCCTGCCCTGCTTTGTCCTGATTGTTGCCAACTGCTGTAACCATGCCGTCCGAACCTGAACCGTCAGGTTTCAGACGGCATTTTTTCTGCCTGTTCCCACAATTTCCGTTTTTGTGCGGCGGTCAGTTTTTTGACGGCGATTTCTTGTTTGAGCGCAGTGCCTTTATCCATCCCGCCTGCAACGATACGCATCGCTACCGGTTTGAATACGCGGGTATATTTCGCGCCTTTACCGGTTGTGTGGGCGGCAAGCCGCTGTTGCGGATTCGTGCTGATGCCGCAATAGAACGCGCTGTTTTCACACAATATCAGGTAAACGCTCCAGTTTGACGCGTTCATCTGCCTGCATCCTGAGTTTTTTCCCCGTTCCAAGGCGCAACTTTCAGCAACAGCAGCATACCCGGCAGGGCAAGTATGAAACACAGCTGGAAAAACGGCACATAACCGAGCCATTCGATCAGATAACCGGCAAAGGAATTGATGACCGTACGGGGAACAGCGGACAGGCTGGTAAACAGCGCAAGCTGCGTTGCGGTAAATGCGGGATTGGTCTCGCGCGCCATATACGATACGAACGCCGCCGTCCCCAACCCCACGCCGACCGCTTCCGCGCCAATAACCGCCGCCAGCATCAGCCTCTCGCCTGTGCCGACCGTGTCGAAATGTCCGAACCCTGCCAGCCATACAAACCCCAAAACGGTTACAGCCTGCACCGCGCCGAATATCCACAAGGCTTTGTTTACGCCGATTTTCAGCATCCACACGCCGCCCAAGATACCTGCCGCCACTGCCGGCCACAGTCCTGCATTTTTCGCAATCAAACCGATGTCGGTCTTGCTGAAACCCATATCCAGATAAAACGGCGTTGCCAACGCGGTTGCCATACTGTCGCCGAGTTTGTAAAGGAAGATAAACAGCAGCACGCACACCGCCGAAGCGATGCCCTTGCGCGTAAAAAATTCTTTAAACGGCTCTACCACGGTCTGCTTCAACGTTTTAGGAACGGCAGGCGGCAACACGGGTTCGCGCGCGAGAAACAGCGTCATCAGAAGGCCGGGCAGCATAAATAATGAAGTGATAACAAATACTTCCAGCCACGGCATTCTGTCTGCCAGCACCAAACTCAATGAACCTGGAACCAAAGCGGCAATCCGGTAGGCGTTCACATGAACCGAGTTGCCCAAACCCAATTCTTCGTCCGACAAAATCTCGCGCCTGAACGCATCCAACACAATGTCCTGACTGGCGGCAAAAAACGCGACAAGCACCGACAAGCCGGCAATCAGCGGCAAATGATTCCGGGGGTTTAAAAAGGCATATGCCGCCAAAGCCGCCAGCAACCCTGCCTGCGTCAGCAGCATCCACCCGCGCCGCCGCCCCAAAATGGGAACCCTGACCGCATCCATCAGCGGCGACCACAAAAATTTCCAAGTAAACGGCAGACCGATTAACGCCATCAGCCCGATGCTCTTCAAATCCACCTGCTCGCTGCGCAACCATGCCGGAATCAGGTTAATCAGAAAGTACAGCGGCAGCCCCGAGGTAAACCCCGTAAAAATACAGACAAGCATATTTCGGGAAAAGATTTGCCCGATAAAACCTGATTTCGATACAGTCATGGTTCAAACAGCCAAGAAATAAAAGCCTATTGTAGCAAATATCGCCCAACCGCTGAAAAACACCGCCCCTGCTCCGCCGTTTTGCCGTTCAAATGCAAAATGCCGTCTGAAACTTTGTTCAGACGGCATTTCTACTGAAACCTGAGAGTTTACAGGCTGTAATACATTTCAAATTCCAGCGGATGCGGTGCCATACGGATACGGCGGACATCTTCCTCTTTGAAGGCGATGTAGCTGTCGATCCAGTCTTTGCTGAACACGCCGCCGCGCAGGAGGAATTCGTGGTCGGCTTTGAGGGCGGCGAGAGCTTCTTCCAAAGAAGCGCAGACGGTCGGCACCAATGCATCTTCTTCCGGCGGCAGGTCGTACAGGTTTTTATCGGCTGGGTCGCCCGGATGGATTTTGTTTTGAATACCGTCCAAACCGGCCATCAACAAAGCGGCAAATGCCAAGTATGGGTTGGCGGTCGGATCGGGGAAACGCGCTTCGATACGGCGCGCCTTGCTGCTGTTCACAGACGGAATACGGATGGAAGCGGAACGGTTTTTGGCGGAATATGCCAGTTTGGTCGGCGCTTCAAAGTGCGGCACAAGGCGTTTGTAGGAGTTGGTGGACGGATTGGTAATCGCGTTCAGGGCTTTGGCGTGTTTGATGATGCCGCCGATGTAATAAAGAGCGGTATCGGACAAACCGGCATAGCCGTCGCCTGAAAACAGGTTTTGACCGTCTTTCCAGATGGATTGGTGGACGT
This sequence comes from Neisseria polysaccharea, assembly GCF_963392925.1. Classification (NCBI taxonomy): domain Bacteria; kingdom Pseudomonadati; phylum Pseudomonadota; class Betaproteobacteria; order Neisseriales; family Neisseriaceae; genus Neisseria; species Neisseria polysaccharea. The sequence goes on along the minus strand of NZ_CAUJNZ010000007.1, from coordinate 77,605 downwards.
GCATGCCGCTGCCGTTGTCGCCCATGATGGGTTTGGGCATGAAAGTGGCGGTTTTGCCGAAGTTGTGGGCAACGTTTTGAATCACGTATTTCATGTCTTGGGTTTGGTCAGCGCGTTTAACCAAAGTGGCAAAACGCGTGCCGATTTCCATTTGGCTGCCGGTACCGACTTCACTGTGGTGCACTTCCACTTCGATGCCAAGTTCTTCCAAAATATTGACCATGGCAGAACGCAGGTCTTGGCCGCAATCAATCGGCGCAACTGGTGCATAACCGCCTTTGACGGCCGGGCGGTGGCCGGTGTTTTGACCGTCTAAATGCAGGCCACTTGACCATGCGCCGCTTTCGGAAGTGATTTCGTAACGGGTTTTGTGCATGTCGGTTTCAAATTCTACGCCGTCAAAAACGAAGAATTCAGGCTCAGGACCGAAGTAGGCGGTGTCGCCGATACCGGAAGATTTCAAATAGGCTTCGGCGCGGCGGGCGATAGAGCGCGGGTCGCGGTCGTAGCCTTGACCGTCGGCAGGATCGATGACGTCGCAGGTAAAGACAACGGTGGTATCGTCGTAGAAAGGATCGACGAAGGCTGTAGATGCATCGGGACGCAGCTGCATATCGGAAGCCTGAATGCCTTTCCAGCCGCCGATAGACGAACCGTCAAACGCCTGACCGTTTTCAAACCACTCTTCGGGGTCTTCCAACACGATGCGTGCAGGCACGGTAAAGTGGTGCTGCTTGCCTTTGGTATCGGTAAAGCGCAAATCGACAAAGCGGGCTTCGCTTTCTTCAATCAATTTTACGACGTTTTTAATAGACATTTTTCAGCTCCTGGAAAAGGGAAATAGCAAAATATGCGGAACGCGGCGGCTTGACGCAAAGTCGGCACGATTCTACCACGTCCATGCCGTCTGAAACTCGCCCTGCGTCAAATTTCAAGCTGAAAAATATAGTTTCAGACGGCAAGATTGTCAACAATATGGATAAAATTGCATATCATGTCCGGATTTCTCCCCAGCTTATACAGGGAAAAACCGTACCGCCTGACAACCGTTTCAGACGGCATCGTTTCCATCTGTACGCCGCCGTTATAAAATAGCCTTCCCGTCTTTTGGAACACGACCATGACCGCCCTCCCCCGCTACGCCGTTTTCGGCAATCCCGTCGCACACAGCAAGTCGCCGCAGATTCATCAGCAATTTACCCTTCAGGAAGGCGTTGACATCGAATACGGACGCATTTGCGCCGACATCGACGGTTTTGCACAGGCGGTTTCGACATTTTTTGAAACAGGCGGCTGCGGTGCAAACGTAACCGTGCCGTTCAAACAAGAAGCTTTTGCGCTGGCGGACGAGCATTCCGACCGCGCTTTGGCAGCAGGTGCGGTCAATACGCTGATTCTGTTGAAAAACGGCAAGCTGCGTGGCGACAACACCGACGGTATCGGTTTGGTCAACGACATCACGCAGGTCAAAAACATTGCCATTGAGGGCAAAACCATTTTGCTTTTGGGCGCGGGCGGCGCGGTGCGCGGCGTGATTCCGGTATTGAAAGAACACCGCCCTGCCCGTATCGTCATTGCCAACCGTACCCACGCCAAAGCCGAGGAATTGGCGCGGCTTTTCGGCATTGAAGCCGTCCCGATGGCAGATTTGAACGGCGGTTTCGATATCATCATCAACGGCACGTCCGGCGGCTTGAGTGGTCAGCTTCCTGCCGTCAATCCTGAAATTTTCCGCAGCTGCCGCCTTGCCTACGATATGGTTTACGGCGACGCAGCGCAGACGTTTTTAAACTTTGCCCAAAGCAACGGTGCTGCCGAAGTTTCAGACGGCCTGGGCATGCTGGTCGGTCAGGCTGCCGCCTCCTACCATATTTGGCGCGGGTTTACGCCTGATATCCGCCCCGTCATCGAATACATGAAAGCCCTGTAACCATGTTCCGCATCATCAAATGGCTGATTGCCCTGCCCATCGGCATCTTTATCTTTTTCAATGCCTATGTGTACGGCAACATCATCACCTACCGCGCCGTCGCGCCGCATCAAACCGCCTTTATGTCGATGCGGATGAAGCAATTTGAACAAGAAGGACGCAATGTCGCCCTGGATTACCGCTGGGTTCCCTACGACCGCATTTCCACCAACCTGAAAAAAGCCCTGATTGCTTCCGAAGATGCCCATTTTGCCGGACACGGCGGCTTCGATTGGGGCGGCATTCAAAACGCCATCAGGCGCAACCGGAACAGCGGCGAAGTGAAGGCGGGCGGATCGACCATCAGCCAGCAGCTTGCCAAAAACCTGTTTTTAAACGAAAGCCGCAGCTATATCCGCAAAGGCGAAGAAGCGGCGATTACCGCGATGATGGAAGCTGTTACCGACAAAGACAGGATTTTCGAACTGTATCTGAATTCAATCGAGTGGCACTACGGGGTGTTTGGCGCGGAAGCCGCGTCCCGATATTTTTATAAAAAACCGGCCGCAGACCTGACCAAACAGCAGGCGGCGAAACTGACTGCCCGCGTCCCCGCCCCGCTCTACTACGCCGACCATCCGAAAAGCAAACGGCTGCGCAACAAAACCAATATCGTGCTCAAACGCATGGGTTCGGCAGAATTGCCTGAAGACGACACGGACTGAGTGCCGCCGCAATATAAAATGCCGTCTGAAATATCATTCAGACGGCATATGCTTTCTGCCTTTACCCTACCCTCTTCTCCAAAACGCAACGGGGCGGTCATTATCGCTTTTGTCCTTCTACATAATGGTCAGACACAAAACGTGTCCGACACGGACAACTTCCCAAAAACGGCAGGCAAAAAAATAACCGCTTATCAGCGGTTTTTTGGTGGCCAGAGGCGGAATCGAACCGCCGACACACGGATTTTCAATCCGTTGCTCTACCAACTGAGCTATCTGGCCTTTGTCTGTCTCGTTAAGAGATGCGTATTAAACCAAACTTCGGGACGACACGCAAGCGGATTTGTCGATATTTTTTACCCAACCGACTAAGTCGATGTTTTAAGTTTAAATTAATTTCACAGAAAAATAGTGCAAATCGGTTTTTTGCCGTTTGTTCGGCGATGTTCTGCTTTTCAGACGGCAAAACGCTTCAATATTTGAAGTTCTCACCCAGATAAACAGAACGAACCTGTTCGTTTCCGACCAAATCATCAGGTTTTCCCGATGCCAACACCGTGCCGTCTGAAATAATGTAGGCCCGATCGCAGATGCTGAGGGTTTCGCGTACATTGTGGTCGGTAATCAATACGCCGATACCGCGCGACTTGAGAAATCCGATGATTTTCTGGATGTCGATGACAGCGATAGGATCGACGCCGGCAAAAGGCTCGTCCAACAAAATAAAATGCGGTTTCATGGCGAGTACGCGGGCGATTTCGACGCGTCGGCGTTCGCCGCCCGACAAAGATGGGGCAGGATTATTGCGCAAACGCTCGATATTCAGGTCGGCAAGCAGTTTTTCGACTTCGCCGTCAATGCGGCTTTTGTCTTTGGTACTGATTTCTAAAATGGCGCGGATGTTTTGTTCGACGGTCATTTTGCGGAAAATCGAGGCTTCCTGCGGCAGGTAGCCGACACCCAGGCGGGCGCGTTCGTGTATAGGTAGGTGGCGCAATTCCTGCCCGTCCAGCATCACGCTGCCCGCATCGGCGGCAATGAGTCCGACTATCATGTAGAAGCTGGTGGTTTTACCCGCGCCGTTGGGCCCGAGCAGGCCGACGACTTCACCGCTTTCGATTTCGAGGGAGAAACTTTTAACGACTTGGCGTTTTTTAAAACTTTTTTGTAGGTTTTGAACAACAAGGCGGCTGACGTTTGCGCTCATAAATATCTCTTCAATATCTTCGGTCGGCATATGCCGTCCGAACCGGGTTTATGTTTCAGACGGCATTTTGGGATTATTCGGATTTTTGCGTACTCGAAGGCTGGATGATGACGCTGACCCTGCCGGATTTGGAAGCGGATTTTGCGCCAGATTTTGTGCTGCCGCTGATGGTATAGACTTCGGTTTTGGTGTTGTAGGTAATCACCGCGCCTTCGGCGACATCGCCGCCGCGCTGTACTTTGGCATTACCGGTTAAGACTACGGTGCTGCCTGCAGACGAATAAGCAACGTTGTTTGCCTGACCGCGCACCGTCCCTTTGCCCCCGTCCAACGTTTGGCTGAAGCGTACGGGCGAGCCGTCGGCCTTCATAAACTGTTCGCCTTTGTCATTACGCGTTACGTTGACGCGGGCGGCGGAAATATTGAGCGTACCTTGCCTGATGACGACATTGCCGCTGAATGTGGTGCTTTGGTTGGCTTGATCGAGTGAACCTTGGTCGGCCTCAATCTGAATAGGCTGCCTGCTGTCGCTCTGAAGGGCAAAAGCGGGAGATGCCGAAAAAAATGCTATTAAAACAAAAATTTTACATATTTTTTGTATCATAAATCGTGGCTTTCACTTTAGATGAGAAATTCAACAGGCCTGTTTTGTGGTCGTAAGTCATGCCGCCCGCCTGCCCGTGCGACGCGCCGTATTGAAAGCTGACAGGCGTATCGGTTTGGGCATATTGAGATTCGGTATCAACGTGCAGCTTTTCGGTTTCAACTTTACCCGCCTGCCGTTTGCCGTCGGCAGTTTTGGTCAGCACAACGTTGTTTTTAAAAAGAACCTGTTTGTTTTCGGTATGGTAAACGGCTTCATCGCTGCCAACTTCGTACAACAACCTGCCTTCTTGGAAGAACACGAGATGCGGCGAATCAAAATGGATGTCGCTGCTTTCGGGAAACTGTTTCGCACCTTTCGCGCTCAAATGTTCTTTCAAGTATCCCTGTTCGTCAAACCGCCTGCCGTCCAAGCCGTCCATTGTGTATTGGGGTTCGTTGGGATTGAGCCTGACTTCCTCGATTTCGACTTCGCTGATACGACCCAACCATGCCGACAGACCGCCCAAGGCAACCGCCAATATCAATGGGAATGCGATTCCGTACCGCCATCTTACTTTCATTTGATGTACTCGTTCAAAGCCGCGCCCAGCGTACCTTTCGCGCGCATAATCAGGTCGCACACTTCGCGCACCGCGCCCGCACCGCCGGGGCGTTTGGCAATATAGGCGGCGTGTTGCAGCGTAAACCAATGCGCATCGGGCACGGCAACCGGCAATCCGCAGCGCACCATCACCGGCAAATCGACCACGTCGTCGCCGACAAAGGCGCACTCGGCTTCTTCCACGCCTGCCTGCACGCGCAGCTCTTCATACGCGGCGCGTTTGTCCGAAATGCCTTTGAAGTAGTAATTTATGCCCAACTGTTTGACGCGGATGCCGACGGAGGGCGCGTCCCGACCTGTGATAATCGCAGTCTGCACGCCACTTGCCTGAAGCATTTTCAGACCGTGTCCATCCAGTGTGTGAAACGATTTGATTTCTTCGCCGTTATCGCGGATAAAGATGCGCCCATCGGTCAAAACACCGTCCACATCCAGGATCAGCAGTTTGATTTTGGCGGCGCGCGCCTGTAATTCGGGAGAAATTGCCTGCATGGGATTTCCTTGTTTTCAGACGGCACATCTTACCACAAATGCCGTCTGAAACGGCTGCAACGCCTTATACAATCCGTGCCGCCAACAGGTCGTGCATATTCAGCGCACCTGTCAGCACGCCGTCTGCATCGGTAACCAGAAGCCCGTTCACATGGTTTGCCTGCATGACTTTCAGGGCTTCGGTGGCGAGGCGTTCGGCGGAGATGGTTTTGGGCTGCGTATGCATGACTTCGTCTATCGAAAGACCGGTAAAATTGTCGCATTCTTGAAACAGGCGGCGCAAATCGCCGTCGGTGAATACGCCTTTCAGACGGCATTGCCCGTCCGTTACCGCCAACATGCCCAAACCTTTCTCGCTCATGCTGACGATGGCTTCTTTCAAGGGCGTGCCGAGTCGGACGGCAGGTAGGCCGCCGCCTTTGTGCATAATGTCGGCAACGCGTAAAAGCAGGCGTTTGCCGAGGCTGCCGGCAGGATGGCTCAAGGCGAAATCGTCGGGCGTGAACGCGCGTGCGCGCAGCAGGACGACCGCCAACGCGTCGCCCAAAGCCATCACAGCGGTGGTGCTGCTGGTCGGGGCAAGCCCCAGCGGGCAGGCTTCTTGAGAAACCGATGCAGTGATGTGGATGTCGGCATAACGCGCCATCGTCGAACCGGGGCGGGCGGTGATGCAGACAAGCGTGATGTTTTTGCGTTTGAGCGCGGGGATGATGGCGGCGATTTCGTCGCTTTCGCCGGAATTGGAAATGGCGACGACTACGTCGTTGTCCACAATCATCCCCAAGTCGCCGTGCGCCGCTTCCGCAGGGTGGACGAAAAACGCGGGTGTGCCGGTTGAAGCCATGGTCGCCGCTATTTTGCGCCCGACGTGTCCCGACTTGCCCATGCCCGTGATGACGACCCTGCCCTTGCAGTGCAACAACGCGTCTGCCGCAAGGACGAAGTTTTTGTCCAATTCCGCTGCAATTTCGCGCAAGCCTTCCGCTTCGGCGTGCAACACTTCGCGTGCCCAGTCGAGATATTTTCCGTTTTCTGCCATTGCCATCCGCCTTTGCTGTAACAAAACTACCCAAAATTTCCGAATCGGGGTAGCATAAGCCTTCAAACCCCGCCCATCCATCCAAAGGAATCAGAAATGACTATTTTATCGGACGTTAAAGCATTAGGACAACAAATCTGGCTGGACAACCTTTCCCGTTCGCTCGTACAAAGCGGTGAATTGGCGCAAATGCTGAAACAAGGCGTGTGCGGCGTAACTTCCAATCCCGCCATCTTCCAAAAAGCCTTCGCCGGCGACGCGCTTTACGCCGATGAAATCGCCGCCCTCAAGCAGCAAAACCTCAGCCCCAAACAACGCTACGAAACTATGGCGGTTGCCGATGTGCGTGCCGCCTGCGACGTTTGCCTTGCCGAACACGAATCCACCGGCGGTAAAACCGGTTTCGTCAGCCTCGAAGTTTCTCCCGAACTTGCCAAAGACGCTCAAGGCACGGTAAAGGAAGCCCGCCGCCTCCATGCCGCCATCGCGCGTAAAAACGCCATGATTAAAATTCCTGCCACCGACGCAGGCATCGATGCGCTCGAAACCCTCGTTTCAGACGGCATCAGCGTGAACCTGACCCTGCTGTTCTCACGCGCCCAAACCCTCAAAGCCTACGCCGCCTACGCGCGCGGCATTGCCAAACGCTTGGCAGCCAGACAAAGCGTTGCCCATATCCACGTCGTCGCCAGCTTCTTCATCTCCCGTGTGGACGGCGCGCTGGACACAACACTGCCCGACCACCTCAAAGGCAAAATCGCCATCGCCCTTGCCAAAGCCGCCTATCAAGATTGGGAACAATATTTCACCGCCCCCGAATTTGCCGCACTGGAAGCCCAAGGCGCAAACCGCGTGCAGCTTTTATGGGCATCTACCGGCGTGAAAAACCCGGCCTATCCCGACACGCTCTACGTTGACAGCCTGATCGGCGCGCACACCGTCAACACCGTTCCCGATGCCACCCTCAAAGCCTTTATCGACCACGGCACAGCCAAAGCCACGCTGACCGAAGGCGCGGAAGAAGCACGGGCGCGGCTCGCCGAAATTGCCGCGCTCGGCATCGATGTCGAAACCTTGGCGGCGCGTTTGCAGGAAGATGGTTTGAAACAATTTGAAGAAGCGTTTGAAAAACTGCTCGCACCGTTGGTTTAAACTTTTCATCCCCGATGCCGTCTGAAAGGCTTTCAGACGGCATCGCCCGTTTGACCGGACACAGTGCGGCATATCAAGGATTCACCCTAAAAATATTAATCAACAAGAAGTTAATGCACGACATTACCCACCAACACAAAAGGAAATAGAATCATGGCAAAAGCACTCGAAATCATTTCACCCAATGAAATTTATTCAGATCTGATTTTTAAGGATCCGGTATCTCCCCATACTATTGAATATAAAATGATTAACCTAGAATTGAAAGCCATCAATCTTTACGATTGTGCCTTTGAAGATTTCGTTCCCGAAATCAAAGACAATTTTTGTGTGGGAATTGATTTAGACATAGGAACTGATGATAGTGATGCTGCAGATATATTTTCTGTTCGCATATGCTCTCCTAAATGGATTTTGCATAATTGTTTCCAAAATCAAAGGGTTAAATGGGGAGCGGGTATGATGATTATGAATGAATTTAATCATTCTGTTATTAAATCGGAAATTGAGAAAATTCTTAAAGAATGTTCAAAAGAAACTTGGGAAAAGTCATTGACTTATTTACTTCGTTTTTTTTCGTGGGAATTTGAAGATTATCAGTGCTAATTAAATCAAAAACAGCGAAACCAAAACTTTTTCGCTGTTTTATTTTTCCATAAACTTTTCAAAATATACAGAATTGACGAAACTGGTTAGTAGAAATGCAAGTAAGTGAGAGAATTGCAGATAGAGCCTTCGATTTTTTCTCGTCCGGCCTTATGGATGATTCGGCTACCGAAGAGCAATATAATGCCCTATATGATTTAACCTTGCTTGAAGAGCCCGGGATGGAACTGAATAAAGATGAGATAATGGCTTTGATTCATAGTCTTAAATAAAGGGGCTGTACCGGATATGTACACAGGACGTTTCGCCCCCAGCCCGACCGGGCTGCTCCACATCGGCTCGCTGCTGACCGCCGTCGCTTCCTATGCCGATGCACGCTCAAACGGCGGCAAATGGCTGGTCCGCATGGAAGACCTCGATCCGCCGCGCGAAATGCCGGGGGCGGCAAGCCATATCCTGCACACGCTTGAGGCATTCGGATTCGAGTGGGACGGAGAAGTCGCCTATCAGAGCCGCCGTTACGCCCTGTATGAAGAAACCCTATGCCGTCTGAAAACCGCCGGACTGGTCTATCCCTGCCATTGCAGCCGCAAAGACTGGCAGGCTGCGGCAGTCCACGGCGCAGACGGATTCGTCTATAACGGACGTTGCCGCAATCCGCAACAACGCCCTGCACTGCAAGGCAAACAGCCGGCGTGGCGCATCCGCGTCCCCGACCGCGACATCGGCTTTTCAGACGGCATCGTCGGCGGTTACGCCCAAAACCTCGCCCGCGACATCGGCGATTTCGTCCTGCTTCGTGCAGACGGTTACTGGGCATACCAGCTCGCCGTCGTTGCCGACGATGCCGAACAGGGCGTTACCCACATCGTCCGCGGGCAAGACCTGCTCGTTTCCACGCCGCGCCAAATCTATTTGCAGCAGTGTTTGGGCGTTCCGACACCGCAATATGCCCACCTGCCGCTGCTGACCAACGCGCAAGGGCAGAAATGGTCGAAGCAGACGCTCGCCCCCGCATTGGATTTAAACCGCCGCGAACAACTCCTCCGCCAAGTGTTCCGTTACCTCAAGCTGCCCGATGCGCCGGAAACCGACCGCCCTGCCGAACTGCTCGACTGGGCTGTGGCACACTGGGATATGGACAAAGTGCCGAAACACGCCGTTACCGCCCCCTGAACACCGCCCGACAAACGCACAAATGCCGTCTGAAGCCTTCAGACGGCATTTCACACATACAGCCCCGCCCTATTCGCGCGTATTTGCCCGTTCGACTTCTTTCCACGCTTCGAGAATCAGGCCGCCGTCGTTGCCTTTCAACAACGCCGCGTCGGAAAGCATACGCCGCCAAGTGCGGGCGTTTTTCAGACCGTGCATCAGCCCGAGGCTGTGACGGACGATGTGGCGCAGGATTGTGCCGCGTCCGGCTTGGATTTGGGCTTGACTGTATGTGTAGAGACGCTGCACCAAATCGGCGTATTCAATCGGGCTGCGGGTATCGCCGTAAAACAGCCTGTCCCATTCGCGCATCACCATCGGATTGTGGTACGCCTCGCGCCCGACCATTACGCCGTCAACGTGTTGCAGGTGTCCGGCGATTGCTTCGTTGGTGGTAATGCCGCCGTTGATGATGATTTCCAGCTCGGGAAACTCCTGCTTCAGGCGGTAAACATAATCGTATTTCAAGGGCGGAACGTCGCGGTTTTCTTTGGGGGAAAGACCGTCCAGCCAGGCGTTGCGGGCGTGGACGATAAAGGTTTTGCAGGCGGTTTTGTCGCGCAGCGTGCCGACGAAATCGGCAACGGTTTGATATTCGGTCTGCCTGTCCACGCCGATGCGGTGTTTGACGGTAACGGGGATGCCGACCGCGTCCTGCATGGCGTTAAGGCAGTCGGCAACCAACCCGACTTCGTTCATCAGGCACGCGCCGAACGCGCCTTTCTGCACGCGCGGACTGGGGCAGCCGCAGTTGAGGTTGACCTCGTTGTAACCGTATTCTTCGGCAGCTTTGGCGGCTTTCGCCAAATCGGACGGGTCGCTGCCGCCCAGTTGCAGGGCGACGGGCTGCTCGCCTTCGTTAAACATCAAAAAGCGGTCTTTGTCGCCGTAAACAATCGCGCCGGCGTTGACCATTTCGCTATACAGCCAAGTATTGCGGGTAATCTGGCGCGCCATATAACGGTAGTGCCTGTCCGTCCAGTCGAGCATCGGGGCGACGGAAAGGCGGCGCGGGGGAAGGGTGTGTGTATTGTCGTTCATTGTCGATATTTCATCATTGCGGATTCAATTTCAATCCGGAACAACCTTCATTTTTGGGGAAATCCGCGTCATGAAAGAGTCCAGCAATATGGTTACCGGCCCGTCGTTGCAGAGCGACACCTGCATATGCGTGCGGAAACGCCCTGTTTCGACATGAATTCCGTGTCCGCGCAACAGTTCCGCCGTTCGCAGGTAAAGCTGCTGCGCCTGTTCTGCAGGTGCGGCTTGGGAAAACGAAGGCCGCCGCCCGCTTGCCGCATCGGCATAAAGCGTAAACTGCGACACCAACAGCACCGCGCCGCCGACATCTTTCAAAGACAGGTTCAACTTGCCCGCTTCGTCTTCAAACACGCGTAAATGGGCGATTTTGTCGGCGATATAGCGTGCGTCTTTTTCTGTGTCGCTATGCGTTACACCGAGCAGCACGACGAATCCGCCGTCGATTTTGCCGCAGGTTTCCGTGCCGTTTTCAGACACGACATCTACCTTCGCGCCCGTCGTTTTCTGTATCACCGCACGCATAAGCCGTCCTCCTTGTCTAAAAGCGGATAATGCCGTCTGAAAAGGATTCAGACGGCATCGGTATCGGAAATGCCATTACGGTTTGACACCGTTTTCTTCCAAAAGAGCATCGATTTTCAAGCGGACTTTTTCTTGTTTCAAACCCTGCTCCAATTGGTTTCTGACCAACTCGAAAGGTTGCGCGTCGGGGTTTTTCCCGACCTCGCTGAGTTTGAACAGATAATAGCGTTCGCCCAATTTGACCGGATTGCGGGTAACGTCGCCCCGATTCATGTCGGCCAATCGGGAAGACAGCGGCTCAGGAAGCTGCTGCGCCATAATGAAATCATCGAACGCCTGTTCGTCGTTCGGATAACGCTTCATCAGCCCCTCAAAAGACAGCCCTTTGAGCAGGAGCTGCTGCGCCTGACGTGCCTCCCCTTCGGTTGCAAAGCTGACCTGCTGCAATTTGATCATACGGATTTGCTGTTCGTAAAACTTGTGCAGCTCGTCTTCGGAAACCGTTTCCGAACGCTCCAGAAAACGGACGTACTCCTCGGCATAAAAAGACGCTTCGGCGATTTTAAAGCGGTTTTGGACATCCTTATCTTTATCCAAACCTTCCTTCAACGCCCTGTTTTTCAAAACTTCCAAAGTTTGCAGCCGGCGGACGGCATCGTTTCGGACAGCCTGTCCGTCCGGTTTTTGGGTCTGCTCCGTATGTCGGTCTGCCTGCTGCATAATCTGCGCCACCAGCGTATCCACCAAAGCCGGGTCGATTTCGGGTGCTTTGGCTGCCGCAAAACCTGCCAATATTGCAGCAATAACTGCGGCAGCGGTTTTTTTCTGTTTCATGGTATTCCCTGTCCTGTGCGGCGGCAAAACGCTTGTCTGAACGTCTTGCCGCCGTATCCCGTTTTCAGATTATTTTGCAGGTTTGATGTCTGCCTTGCCCAACAGCGCGCCGACGGCACGGTCGATTTGTTCCGCCTGCAAATCGCCGGCAATCTGTCCTTTCATTTCGTCAAAAGAAGGCACTTTCACCTCGCGGCGGTCGTTGACATAATAAACGCCGTAGAAATCGCCGTTTTTCAGCGGCGTTGCCGTAAATTCGCCTTTTTTCAAGTCCTTAATTGCTTGATAAAGCGGCGGAACACCCTGTTCCAAATCTTTCAGCGGCACATATCCGTCCGGCGCGCCGGTCTGTTTGGTGCGGTCGTTGAGGGAATATTGTTTCAAAACGGCATCAAAACCTTTTTTCGCCTTCAGATCGGCAACGGCTTTTTTCGCATTTTCTTCCTTGTCGGTCAGGATTTCGCCTAACTGGACTTCCTGCGTACCTTTATAAAAACCGCTGATATTGTCGTAAACGGCTTTTACTTCCTGCTCGGAAACCGGTTGGGTTTTGGCGATATGCAGCGCGTATGCCCTGCCGTTCAATTCATATTCCACTGCTGACCAGACGGTTTTAAAAGACGGTTTTTTATCATCGCCCGACTTCTTCGCCTCGGCACGCAATTTGGCCAACGTGTCTTTAAACTCTGCCGACTGGTCGAGTTTCAGGCGTTTGACTTCCTGCGCGACCACGGTGTTGACCACTTCGTTTTCCAGCAGGGATTGGCGCAGTTGCGGCGTGTCTTCGGCACGGCTGTTTTCCGCACGGAATGCGGCAACCTGCGCATCGATGACGGAACTGTCGATTTTTTGACCGTTGACGGTTGCCAGTGTTTGGGCAAACAGGCTGCCTGAACAGGCAAGCAGTGCAACGGAAGTCAGGATTTTTGCTTTCATAATCTTCTCTCTTTAAATTTTAAATTGAAATGTTCGGGCAGACTTCATTCAGTCCGCCGTATGGAAATACTCGTCAGGGGCAGCCGCCCGGATGCCGAGCGCGTGGATGATGCCGTCTGAAAACAAATCTTTGAGCAGCGATTTGACCGTTTTCTGACGGTTCAGGCGGCTTACGCCTTCAAAACGGCCGCTGACGACCAAAACAGCATAATGTCCGCCGCCGGTATTGCCCGCGTGTCCTTTGTGCAGATGACTCTCATCGCCGATTTCCAACACCAGAGGATCGAGCGTCTGCAGGCGTTCGCGGATCAAATCGACGGCCGGCATTATTTGAACACCGCTTTAAACGGTTTAATCAGCACTTCGCTATACACGCCGGCGTGAACATAGGGATCGTCTTCCGCCCAAGCCTGCGCCGCATCCAAAGACTCGAACTGCGCCACAATCAAACTACCCGAAACGCGGTTCGGATCCTCCGGCAAAGGATTCGGACCTGCGGTCAGCAACCGCCCTTCCGATTTCAGCACCTCCAAGCGTTTGAGGTGTTCGGGACGTGCCGCCATACGCGCTTCATGCACATTCTCCCCGTCTGTTGCCAGCAACATAAAATATTCCACAGTCAATCCTCCTTTTTCAGATAGGTACTCAGATAAATACCCTGAATAATAAAGAAAACAAGCATCAGCGCAGTCGAACCGAACATCTTATAGTTAACCCATTGCGCTTCAAACCTAGTAAACACAAACCAGTTGGCAATACCCATAAAAATCAGAAAACCGACCCACATATAAGTCAATTTCGCCCATACGGCATCCGGAAGCTGAATCTCCCTGCCGATACTCGCCTTTAAACCGTTTTTACCCGCAAGGTGGCTGCCCAGCAGGAATAAGGCCCCGCACCAGAACAATACTGTCGGCTTCCACATGATGAAGCGGCTGTCGCCCAAAACAATGGTTGCGCCGCCGAATACGACAATCAGCACCAGTCCGACCCACTGCATCGTATCCAGCTTTTTATATTTCCAATACAGAAAAGTCGCCTGAACCACACCGGCAACCAAGGCAACCGCCGTTGCGGTAATCATGTTTTTGGTAACGGTATAAGTGGCGAAAAACAGGATGACGGATAAAAGGTCGCTGACAAATTTCATATCCAAATGAGAAAGCAAATCAAATAAACGCTAATCATACAGGCAGAACCCTATTTTTGCACCTGCAAAGCCAACAAATTTTGTTTTGATTAATGAAAATATGCACAGATGTTTTTGAAAAAAGATGGAGATATGTCATAATTTGTAAAATTGGCTTTAAAATACAGCTTCGGCTGGGACCTCTGCCTATCCGCACCCTATCGTCCGTATTGCCGATGCCTGATGACGAAATTTACAGACTGTACGCGGTCAAACCGTATTCAGCCGCCAACCCACAGGGGATACATCTTGAAAAACAACAGACAAATCAAACTGATTGCCGCCTCCGTCGCACTTGCCGCATCCTTTCAAGCACATGCGGGACTGGGCGGGCTGAATATCCAGTCCAACCTTGACGAACCCTTTTCCGGCAGCATTACCGTAACCGGCGAAGAAGCCAAAGCCCTGCTAGGCGGCGGCAGCGTTACCGTTTCCGAAAAAGGCCTGACCGCCAAAGTCCACAAGTTGGGCGACAAAGCCGTCATTGCCGTTTCTTCCGCGCAGGCAGTCCGCGATCCCGTCCTGGTGTTCCGCATCGGTGCAGGCGCGCAGGTACGCGAATACACCGCCATCCTCGATCCTGTCGGCTACTCGCCCAAAACCAAATCTGCACTTTCAGACGGCAAGACACACCGCAAAACCGCTCCGACAGCAGAGTCCCAAGAAAATCAAAACGCCAAAGCCCTCCGCAAAACCGATAAAAAAGACAGCGCGAACGCAGCCGTCAAACCGGCGCATAACGGCAAAACCCATACCGTCCGCAAAGGCGAAACGCTCAAACAGATTGCCGCCGCCATCCGTCCGAAACACCTGACGCTCGAACAGGTTGCCGATGCGCTACTGAAGGCAAACCCAAATGTTTCCGCACACGGCAGACTGCGTGCGGGCAGCGTGCTTCACATTCCGAATCTGAACAGAATCAAAGCGGCAGCACCCAAAAAAATCAAAGCGGAACAACCCAAACCGCAAACGGCGAAACCCAAAGCCGAAACCGTATCCATGCCATCTGAACCGTCCAAACAGGCAACGGTAGAGAAACCGATAGAGAAACCTGTCGAAAAACCGGTTGAAAAACCTGAAGCAAAAGTTGCCGCGCTCGAAGCAAAAGCGGAAAAACCGGCCGTTCGACCCGAACCCAAACCCGCAGTGTCAGAAACTCCGGCTTCGGCGACAGAACACCAACCCGAACCTGTACCCGCTGCAAATACTGCCGCATCGGAAACTGCTGCCGAATCCGCCCCTCAAGAAGCCGCCGCTTCTGCCATCGACACGCCGACCGACGAAATCGGCAACGCCGTTTCCGAACCTATTGCGGAAACAGCCAGTGAAGTTGCCGCCGAACCCGTTGCCGAACCTGTCGAACAGGTTCCTGCCGAAGAAGAAACCGAAAGCGGACTGTTTGACGGTCTGTTCGACGGTTCGTACACCTTGCTGCTTGCCGGCGGAGGCGCGGCATTGATTGCCCTGCTGCTGCTTTTGCGCCTTGCCCAATCCAAACGCGCGCGCCGTACCGAAGAATCCGTCCCTGAAGAAGAGCTTGACCTTGACGACGCGGCAGACGACGGCATAGAAATCACCTTTGCCGAAGTCGAAACTCCGGCAACGCCCGAACCCGCTCCGAAAAACGATGTAAACGACACACTTGCCTTAGGTGGGGAATCTGAAGAAGAGTTATCGGCAAAACAAACGTTCGATGTCGAAACCGATACGCCTTCCAACCGCATCGACTTGGATTTCGACAGCCTGGCAGCCGCGCAAAACGGCATTTTGTCCGGCGCACTTACGCAGGATGAAGAAACCCAAAAACGCGCGGATGCCGATTGGAACAAAATCGAATCCACAGACAGCGTGTACGAGCCCGAGACCTTCAACCCGTACAACCCTGTCAAAATCGTCATCGACACGCCCAAACCGGAATCTGTCGCCCAAACTGCCGAAAACAAACCGGAAACCGTCGATACCGATTTCTACAACAACCTGTTCTCAAACAACCATATCGGCACAGAAGAAACAGCTTCCGCAAAACCTGCCGCACCCTCCGGACTGGCAGGCTTCCTGAAGGCTTCCTCGCCCGAAACCATCTTGGAAAAAACAGTTGCCGAAGTCCAAACACCGGAAGAGTTGCACGATTTCCTGAAAGTGTACGAAACCGATGCCGTCGCGGAAACTGCGCCTGAAACGCCCGATTTCAACGCCACCGCAGACGATTTGTCCGCACTGCTGCAACCTGCTGAAGCACCGGCTGTTGAGGAAAATGTAACGGAAACCGTTGCCGAAACGCCCGATTTCAACGCCACCGCAGACGATTTGTCCGCATTACTTCAACCTACCGAAGCACCAGTCGTTGAGGAAAAAGCGGCGGAAACCGTTGCCGAAACGTCCGACTTCCATACCGTTGCAGACGATTTGTCCGCATTGCTTCAGCCTGCTGAAGCACCGGCTGTTGAGGAAAATGTAACGGAAACCGTTGCCGATGATTTGTCCGCGCTGCTGCAACCGTTTGAAACGCCTGACGTTGGGGAAACCGCAGCAGAAACCGTTGCCGAAATAGCTGATTTCAACGCCACCGCAGACGATTTGTCCGCGCTGCTGCAACCTTTTGAAACACCTGCCGTTGAGAAATTTGAAGCACCGGCTGTTGAGGAAAAAGCAGAGGAAACCGTTGATAAAACGCCCGACTTCCACACCGTTGCTGACGATTTGTCCGCACTGCTGCAACCTGCTGAAGCACCGGCCGTTGAGGAAAATGCAGCGGAAATCACTTTGGAAACGCCTGATTCCAACACCTCTGAGGCAGACGCTTTGCCCGACTTCCTGAAAGACGGCGAGAAGGAAACGGTAGATTGGAGCATCTCCCTCTCGGAAGAAAATATCCCAAATAATGCAGATACCGGTTTCACTTCGGAATCTGTGGGTTCTGACGCACCGTCCGAAGCGAAATACGACCTTGCCAAAATGTATCTCGAAATCGGCGACCGCGATGCCGCTGCCGAGACAGTGCAGGAATTGCTGGAAGAAGCGGAAGGCGACGTACTCAAACGTGCCCAAGCATTGGCGCAGGAATTGGGTATTTGATTCCCAACTGCCCTTTCGCAAATCAAGGATGCCGTTTCAGACGGCATCTTTTTTTGCCTTATCGGTGTAACGGATAAAGTTTGAACCGGCACAGGCTCAAACAGCAGGCCGCCGGCAACAAAATGCCGTCTGAACCCCCTAAAGGCTTCAGACGGCATTGGCGGCGGCGGTATCAGGCAGTTTGATAGGCAACCGAATCGTCGCCGCTTTTCTTTTGAATGAACTCGATTTTGTATCCGTCGGGGTCTTCGACGAAGGCTATCACAGTTGTGCCGTGTTTCATCGGACCGGCTTCGCGGACGACGTTTCCGCCCTGCCGCTTCACACGTTCGCAGGCTTCGTAGGCATCGTCCACTTCAATCGCGATGTGTCCGTAGGCGTTGCCCAAGTCGTATCGTTCCGTATCCCAGTTGTGCGTCAGTTCCAAAACCGTGCTGTCGGTTTCGTCGCCGTAACCGACGAAGGCAAGGGTAAATCTGCCTTCAGGATAGTCTTTTCGGCGGAGCAATTTCATGCCCAAAACGTTTTGGTAGAAATCGAGGGATTTTTCGAGATTGCCCACGCGGAGCATAGTATGGAGTAAGCGCATTTTTGTGTTCCTCTCAGTAGTGGTTAAACCTCGATTTTGTTTGGCGTAAACGTCTGCCATTTATTGCAGGCAGGACAGTGCCAGAAAAAGACTTGTGATTTGAAGTGGCAGTTTCGGCACCGGTACATCACGCTTCGCTGTAGCTGCCGTCCGATAACCGAACGCATCATATCGGCATCGGCTTTCCAAGTCGGATCCATATCGCTGATTCTTAAACCGAGCAGGCGGTAAACACCGTTCAAGTCCGGTTTGCGCCGAACAAGCTCGATAGCAGTTTGTGCAGCCTCTTTCTCCCCCCTGAGCAATAAGGATTTCTCGTACACGACGTTAATCAAATCAAGTTCCGGGAAGGTCTGCATATACCCTATCAGGCGATTTAATCCTTCTTCAGGCTTTCCTTGCTCCGCATAAGCGTCATAAAGTTTCTCTCCGACCATGCTCAAATAGGCATGATTTTGCTGCTCGATGGCGGCATACGCTTCAACCGATGCAGGAAAATTGCCCTGCCTGTATTCAATGTCGCCTAAAATCATATTGGCACGGGTACATCTTTTGTTGGCCTCAAGGGCTTTACCGACATTAAAACGTGCAACATCAAAATTGGACTTAAACAATGAAGCCTGTGCAAGTTCGCAATAAAACTGTGCGATTTCAAACTGATATGTCTGTTCGTCGTGACTGAGAAGTTGGGCGGTTTCAATCGCTTTTTCCCAATCCCTGTCCTGCTGGTAGATATTGAGCAGGTGCTGTCTGGCTTCACGCGCCATTTCACCGTCTTGCAGACTGAGGAAAATCTGTTCGGCACGGTCAACCAACCCCGCACTTTGATAGTTTTGCGCCAATTCAAACAATACGCGCGCACGCTTGGCTCCGGTTGTATCGGGAGAGTCAAGCAATGTTTGGTGCATATTGATGGCTTTGTCGTTTTCGCCACGCTGACGGTAAAGCTTGCCTAGGGTGAGGTTCAGGTCGTATGACTGAGGCTGCTGATCGATGACCTCTGCCAATTCCCTGGCGGCACGTCCACTGTTGCGGTCAACCAAGGCATCCAGACTTTTATAAAATCCCGACGGTATGCTTTTTGCCTGCTTTAATACAGTCTTCATATCCACGCGGGCGGCAAACCAGCCCATCGCGAAGAAAACGGGCAAAAGGATAATCGGCAGCAGGATAATCCACAATTCATTGTCCATATCGGCTTTCTCAAGGCTGTTTGGCAGATTCGGCAGCATTTTGTGCCGGCGGTGCAGTCAATTCCTGTCCGCTCAAGCGCGCACTTTTCTTCACTTCGGCACGCAGGCGGCTGTTTTCGCCGCGCAAGGACAGCAGCCGCCCGAACAGGGCAAACATTCCGCACACGATGCCGACGACAAACGCGCCGAACAAGACGACAATCAGCGGCAAATCGACACTCTGCCCCGGCAGGTAGGAAAAGGTAACGGCATCCGTATTAATGACGGCAAGCAGCAGGAAGAACAGCAGGATGATGATTTTGACGACGGTATAAATAAGTTTCATATGCGTTCCGCAGGTAAGACAGACGGGCGGCGCGCCCAAACGGTGCGGCAGCCGGATTGTGCAAGTTTAAACGATTTGGACGTTTCCGGATAGGGAAGCCGCTGACACGGGCAGTCCGCAATGCTAAAATATGCAAAGACAAACTCCTCGCGCCGATACCAAAATGCCAAGCAACCAATCAATCAATCAATCAATCGACAAAATTGTAGGCTTTGCCCGAACCTGCCGCAAGCCTGACGAAGTATTTGATTTTCTCACGCGCCACGCCGTCCCCTTCTCCCCCATCGGGGGGATGACCAACCAAAATATCCTGCTGGATCTGCCCGGCGGGAAATTCGTCCTGCGCCTGCCTCATTCTGCCCGCGCCGCCTTAATCGACCGGGGGCACGAGGCGTTCAACAATGATGTGGCGTACCGCGCCGGTTTGAATGTGGAAACGCCTGTTTTGGATGTGCAAAGCGGTGTGAAGCTGACGCGTTATCTGGAAAACTCCGCGCCCTTAAATCAAACGCAACTGCAAGACGAACGCTGCCTGCGCCTGGTTGCGGGCAACCTGCGCCGGCTGCACGGCGGAAACTTTGCCTTCCGCAACACATTCAATGCCTTTGACGCATTCCGCCGGTATTTTTCCTTATTGCAGGACAAGGATTTGTTCCTGAAGGCGGACGCGCGTATAGACAGGCTTGCGGATGCTTTTTGGCGGCTGGAAGGCGTATGCCGGAAACTGCCCCTGCGCCCGTGCCACAATGATTTGGTACCGGAAAATATGCTGTTGCAGGGGGAGGGGCTGTTTTTTATCGATTGGGAGTATTCGGGTATGAACGACCCCTTGTTCGACCTTGCCGCCGTTATCGAGGAGGGGCGGATGCCGTCTGAAGCGGCAGACTGCCTGCTGGAAGCCTATTTTGCCGGCGGGGCTTCAGACGGCATTTCGGCGCGGGACGCGGCGGCGCGCCTGAACATCCACCGGTTCTGCCAAAACGTGCTGTGGTTTTTGTGGACGAAGGTTAAAGAGGAACAGGGCGAAGATTTCGGCGGTTATGCGGCACGGCGGCTGGCGGCGGCGTTTGAACTGTCGGAGGTGCTGCCGTGATGCGCGGCTATCTGTTCGGAGCGGCTTCGGCGGTATTTTGGGCGGCTTCCGGCCTGTTGTTTGACCGTTTGCCGTTTGCGCGCGGCGCGGCATTCGGACAGATGGTTTTTTTGCTGTTTTTGATTGATTTGTGTTCTTTGTCGGCAGTGTGGGCGGGCTTGGGGAGCGGCGGGCGGCCGGGGTTTCGCGGCGTTTTTTGGCGGCCCGTGTTGTCGGGGCTGCTCGGCGGGCCGGTCGGTATGTCGGCATACCTTTTGGGCATCCATTACCTGACGGTATATTACGCCGCGCCTTTATCGTCCCTGTTCCCCGTATTGGCGGCGGCTTTGTCGGCTTGGTTTTTAAAGGAACGCACAGGGACGGCGGCGCGTGCCGGTTTCGCGCTGGCGGTACTCTCTTCGGCGGGCTTGGCTGCGGATGCGGGCGGACGGGGCGGACTGAACGCCTTGGGGTTGGTTTGTATCGCGGTGTGCGTTTCGGGCTGGTCGCTCGAGGTTGTTTTGTCTGCCCGGACGATGCGTACGCTCTCCGGCCTTCAGGTTTATTGTTTGCGCCTGTGCGGATCGGTATGCGGCTACCTGCTGATCCTTGTCTGCCTGTCTGCCCGGGGGTTTTCTTTAAACCCCTCCGATTTGTACGACGTGCGCATCATCGGCATCATTGCCTTCGGCGCGTTGTCTTATGCCTGTTATTATCAGGCGATTTATCTGTTGAAACCCCTCAAGGCGATGGCTTTGAACATCACTTACCCTGTTTGGGCTATGGTTTTGGGGTTTTTCGTTTACCGCCACCCGGTTCCGCCGTCCGCCATAATGTGGGCGGTTTTGTTGGGAACCGGCGCGGCATTGAGCCTGTGCGGGCGGAAAGGTGAAATATGAATGCCATTATTTTGGCGGCGGGGCTGGGCAGCCGCTTTAAAGAAATGACGCAAACCGTCCACAAAGCCCTTTTGGACATCTGCGGCACACCCAACCTCGAAAGGACGCTGTCCTTCCTGCGCGAAGCCGGCATAAGCAATATCGCCGTCGTGACTGGCCATTTGCACCGGCAATTCGATTATCTTCAAGAAAAATACGGCTGTATTTTGATTCACAACGAAAAATATCGGGAATACAACAGCATCTATTCCTTTTCGCTGGCGCGTGATTTTTTCAACGGCTGCTACGTCATCGATGCCGACGTGGTGCTCGGACGCAATATTTTTTTAAACCGTCCGCGGCACAGCACCTATTTCACCGTCGTCCGCGCCCGCACGCACAACGAATGGCTGCCCGTTTCAGACGACATCGGACGGGTCGTCCGCATCGACATCGGTTCCCAATCCCGCCCCAGCCTGTCGGGCGTGTCTTACTGGACGGCGGAAGACTGCCGCACCGTCTTAAACCTGCTCGGGGCATACGCCGGCGCGGAACGCTTGGAAAACCCCAAACTCTATTGGGACAACATCCCGATGGAACACCTCGGCAAACTGGACATCCGCACCGAGCTGCTCGGCAGCGGCGACATATTTGAAATGGATGACCAAGAAGACTACCGCGCCATCTTGCGGCAGCTCGCCCCCCCTTAAAGAGCGGCAATGCCCCGACGCGCAAGGCGGTGCATAAAACGCGCCCCTGCCGTATTGCCCGACGGGTTTGCCGCTGAGGCCGGCGGCGTTTCAACCGGAAAGGAATTTAGATGAACAAACTGACACTCAGAGAACAACAGCTTGTCTGCCTCGACATTTTGGACGATTTCCACGCCCTGTGCGAACGGCACGGCATCCGCTATTCGCTCGGCGGCGGCACACTGATCGGCGCGATACGCCACCAAGGCTTCATCCCTTGGGACGACGACATCGACGTTTATATGCACTTCGACGAATACCAAAAATTTGTCGATGCTTGGCAAAAAACCGCGCACCCGCACTATTTTTTGGAAACCATCGAAGACATACGCGCCCGGCACAGCGGCGAAATGGCAAAAATCTTCGATCCCCGTGCGGAACTCATCGACGCATACGGCAAAAAAAGCCCTTTATTTATCGACATTTTCATTTATGACGGCGTACCTGACGAACCAAAAACCATTTTCCGTATGATGAAAAGACACCGCCGCATCAAGCTGCGTTTTTCTTCCTGCAAAAAAAGGTGGCTGAGGGCAAAAGAAGGCAGCCTGAAACACAAAATTTTTGCCGTTTTAAGTCGTTTCCTGTTTGACAAAATGACAAAAAACCTTCAGCAATTTCGAGCCGCCTATCCCATTCGGGAATGCGGTTTCATCGGCTTGGTTTTGTCCGATTACGGCGGCTGGCGGAAATCCTATATGCCCAAAAAATATTTCGACAACGTCGTCTATAAAACATTCGAGGGCAGGCAGTTTCAAGTGATGAACGGCTACCACGAACACCTGACGCAATATTACGGCGACTATATGCGGCTGCCGCCCGAAGAAGAACGGAAACCGCACCATACGTCCGAAGCATACCTGTTGTCCGAATGAGCGCGGGCGGCGGGCAGATTGTCATCCGTCCCCGATACGGATTAAAATGTCCGAGTACATATCCGAACAAGAAAGGCTTTACATCATGAGCAGACCCGTACCCGCCGTATTCGGCAGCGTTTTTCACAGTCAAATGCCCGTTCTCGCCTACCGCGAAGGCAAATGGCAGGCTGCCGAATGGCAATCCTCGCAAGACCTCACCCTCGCACCCGGCGCGCACGCCCTGCACTACGGCAGCGAATGCTTTGAAGGTTTGAAGGCCTTCCGTCAGGCAGACGACAAAATCGTGCTGTTCCGTCCGACTGCCAATATCGCGCGCATGCAGCAAAGTGCGGACATTTTGCACCTGCCGCGCCCCGAAACCCAAGCTTATCTCGACGCACTAATCGAATTAGTCAAACGTGCGGCAGACGAGATTCCCGATGCGCCTGCCGCCCTGTACCTGCGTCCGACCTTAATCGGTATCGATCCCATTATCGGCAAGGCCGGTTCTCCTTCCGAAACCGCCCTGCTGTATATTTTGGCTTCCCCCGTCGGCGACTATTTCAAAGTCGGCTCGCCCGTTAAAATCTTGGTGGAAACCGAACACATCCGCTGCGCCCCGCATATGGGCCGCGTCAAATGCGGCGGTAACTACGCTTCCGCCATGCACTGGGTGCTGAAGGCGAAAGCCGAATACGGCGCAAATCAGGTTCTGTTCTGCCCGAACGGCGACGTACAAGAAACCGGCGCGTCCAACTTTATCTTGATTAACGGCGATGAAATCATTACCAAACCGCTGACTGACGAGTTTTTGCACGGCGTTACCCGCGATTCCGTACTGACGGTCGCCAAAGATTTGGGCTATACCGTCAGCGAACGCAATTTCACGGTTGATGAACTGAAAGCTGCGGTGGAAAACGGTGCGGAAGCCATTTTGACCGGTACGGCCGCGGTCATTTCCCCGGTAACTTCTTTCGTGATTGATGGCAAAGAAATCGAAGTGAAAAGCCAAGAACGCGGCTATGCCATCCGTAAGGCGATTACCGACATCCAGTATGGTTTGGCGGAAGACAAATACGGCTGGCTGGTCGAAGTGTGCTGATGCTTTAAATAAAAAATGCCGTCTGAAACCCGTTTGGCGTTTCAGACGGCATTTTCGCGTTCGGACCATTTCCGCCGCACCTGCAGCAAGTCGGCACAAAGGCAATCGGTTAAAACAAGCGTCCGCATTTCCCATCCCGCCTGCCGCAAGTCGGGCATTTCCCTGGAAATACGCTTCAGACGGCAAAACGCCGCCCGAAACCGATACGCGGTACGGACGGCGCACGAATTTGAAAACGGCGGATTATCCCTCGGTGCTCAAGGCATTGATGCTGTAACCGCCGTCAACGTAAGTGATTTCGCCGGTAATGCCGGACGACAGGTCGGACAGCAGGAAGGCGGCGGTATTGCCGACTTCTTCGATGGTAACGTTGCGGCGGAGCGGGTTGTGGGCGGCGACGTGTCCCAAGAGTTTGCCGAAATCGGCGATGCCGGAGGCGGCGAGTGTTTTGATCGGACCGGCGGAAATGCCGTTGCAGCGGATGCCTTCTTTGCCCAAACAGGCGGCGGTAAAACGGATGCCCGCCTCAAGGCTGGCTTTTGCCATACCCATCACGTTGTAATTCGGAATCGCGCGTACCGCGCCCAAGTAGCTCAGGGCGACGATGGCGGAATTTCTGCCGCGCATCATCGGACGGGCGGCTTTTGCCAATGCGGGCAGGCTGTATGCGGAAATTTCGTGTGCGGTGTTGAACGCTTCGCGGCTGATGCTGTCGAGGAAGTCGCCGCTCAAGGCTTCTTTCGGTGCGAAGCCGATGGAATGCACCAAACCGTCCAAGCCGTCCCAATGCTTGCCCAAGTCGGCGAACACTTGGTTGATTTCGTCATCGCTGGCGACATCGCAGCGGAATACGAGTTCGGAATCCAATTCCGCCGCCATTTTGCGGACGCGCTCTTCCAGTTTGTCCACAACGTAGGTAAACGCCAGTTCCGCACCTTGTTCGCGGCAGGCTTTGGCGATGCCGTAAGCGATGGAACGCTCGGAAATCATGCCGGTAATCAGAATTTTTTTGCCTTGCAGAAAACCCATTTTGTATCCTTCAAATAGTGTTCGGTTCGTTCTAAACCGTTGATTATAGCAAATTGTCCCTGTTTCTGTGTTTTCACATTGCAGCGTGCAAACGGCAATGCCGTCTGAAGCGGATTTCAGACGGCATTGGACGTTTCAAATACGGTTTAAGGCATCAGATGCCGCGCAACAATTCGTTCACGCTGGTTTTGGCGCGTGTTTGCGCGTCCACGCGTTTGACGATGACGGCGCAGTAAAGGCTGTGGCTGCCGTCTTTGGAAGGCATACTGCCGGACACGACGACCGAACCTGCAGGTACGCGTCCTTGATAAATTTCGCCGGTAGTGCGGTCGAAGATTTTGGTGGATTGACCGATGAACACGCCCATCGAAATCACGCTGCCTTCTTCGACAATCACGCCCTCAACGATTTCAGAACGCGCACCGATGAAGCAGTTGTCTTCAATGATGGTGGGGGCGGCTTGCAGGGGTTCGAGTACGCCGCCGATGCCGACGCCGCCGCTCAAGTGGACGTTTTTACCGATTTGCGCGCAAGAGCCGACGGTCGCCCAAGTATCGACCATCGCACCTTCGTCAACGTATGCGCCGATGTTGACGTAAGACGGCATCAGCACGACATTTTTCGCCACAAAGCTGCCGCGTCGGGCAACCGCACCCGGAACTGCGCGGAAGCCTGCGTTTTTGAACTCGTCTTCAGACCAATCGGCAAACTTGGTCGGCACTTTGTCGAAGTATTTATTCACGCCGTCGTTGAGGACTTCGTTGTCTTGGATGCGGAAGGACAGCAACACGGCTTTTTTCGCCCATTCGTTGACTTTCCACTCGCCCACGCCCAAACGCTCGGCAACGCGCAGTTTGCCGGAATCGAGTTGGCGGATGGTTTCCAACACGGCTTCTTTAACTTCGGGAGTAACGGTGGTCGGGGTGATGTCCGCGCGGTTTTCAAAGGCGGTTTCGATGATGTTTTGCAAAGACATAAAGTTTCCTTATGTGAGATGTTTCGTGGGACGTTTGCCGGTATTTTCGGGCAGTATGTTCATTTGAAATGAATGCGCTATTGTGCCACGCAAACGCATATTCGTCAGCAATACGCGGGCGGTTGCCGAACATTGGCGTTTCGGAATCGGGCGGGCGGCAGGTATTGCCTTTTCCGCACCCGAATCAATACAGAACGGCGGCGGCACTTTTATGCCGCGCCGCCGCCTTTCAGACGGCATTCGCGGTAAAACGCCATCAGCCCTTCGGTCGAGGCATCGTGTACGGACGTGCCGCCTTCCAGTTCGCCGATGATGGTTTTCGCCAACTGTTTACCGTATTCCACACCCCACTGATCGAAGGGGTTGATGTCCCAAATTACACCCTGCACAAAGGTTTTGTGTTCGTAAGCCGCCATCAGCATACCCAGATTGTAGGGCGTGAGGCGGTCGAGCAGGATGCTGTTGCTGGGGCGGTTGCCGGGGAACTCTTTGTGCGGCGCGAGGCGTTCACGTTCCGTTTCAGGCAAATCTGCCAGTTCGGCGCGTGCTTCGTCCAAGGTTTTGCCCTTCATCAGAGCTTCCGCTTGGGCAAAGGCGTTGGCAACGGTAAAACGGCTGCGTCCGTCCTCCACACCCTGCGCCGTCATCGGGACGATAAAGTCGCAGGGAATCAGGCGTGTGCCTTGGTGGAGCAGTTGGAAATAGGCGTGCTGGCAGTTGACCCCTTCCCCGCCGAACACGATGCCGCCCGTTTTGCACGCGGCGGGGCTGCCGTCTGAAGCGTGGCTCTTGCCCAAACTCTCCATATCGAGCTGGTTCAGCCACGCCGGCAGCAGGCGCAGGTTGTGGCTGTACGGAACGGCGGTCTGCCCGTCCGCGTGTTGGAAATTGTTGTACCACACGGCAATCAGCGCCATCAGAACGGGAATGTTGCGGCGCAGCGGCGTGTGGAAAAAATGCCTGTCCATCGCGTGCGCCCCCGCCAACAACTCGCGGAAACGCGCCCCGCCGACCGCAACCATCACGGGCAGACCGACGGGCGACCAGACGGAATAGCGTCCGCCCACCCAGTCGTACATCGCAAACACACGTTCCGCCGCAATGCCGAAACTTTGCGCCGCTTCCGTATCGGCAGACACCGCGCAAAAATGGCGCGCCGTTTCGGATTCCGAAAACCCCGCACCGCGATACCACGCCTTGACCGCCTGTGCATTGAGCAGGGTTTCCGGTGTTTTAAAGGACTTGCTGGCAACGCAAAACACCGTCGTTTCGGGGTTCAGACGGCATAAAACCGCATCCAGGCAGGCAGGGTCGGCGTTGGCGGCAAAATGGACGGCGATATGCCGTCTGAACGGCTCAAGTGCCTGCACGCACATTGCCGGCCCGAGGTCGGATCCGCCTATGCCGATGTGGACAAAATCCGTAATCCGTTTTCCGGTTATCCCCTGATACGAACCGTCGTCCAAACTGTGTGCAAACTTCAACGCACGATTTAACTCGCGGCGGATTTCGGGCAACACGTCCCTGCCGTCCGCATAAACGGCATCCGCACCGTCGGGCAGGCGCAAAGCCGTATGCAGCGCGGCACGCCCCTCGCTGCCGTTGACTTTCGCACCCGTCCGCAAATCATGCATTTTCCGTCCGAGCCCTGCCGCATCTGCAAGGTTACAGAGCAGTTGCAGCGTATCTTCCCCAAGCCGGTTCTTGCTGTAATCGAACAACATGCCGCCCAGCCGTTCGTGCATACGGTCAAAGCGGTCCGGTTCGCAGGCAAAGCGGTCGCGCAAAAGGACATAACGCGTATCCTGATTGTGGCGTTCAAGAGCATGCCATGCACGGGTAAAAGCATCCATCTGTTTTCCTTGATTTTTCAGAACCGGATTAAAATGTAGCAGAATGTAGTTTAACAAACGGCAGCGGCTTTGGCGAATTACGGAAACACTACTCCCCGCTTTCAGACGGCAGCAGAATTGATTTTTATCAAGCAGGATACCGATGAAGGTGCAGGATGCAAAAGACTTGTGCTATTCTTTGTAATCGAATGAAAGACGGGGGTTATCGTCTGTAAGATACCTACAAGATGCCGCACGACGGCACGGTTGGCAAAAGAAAGCGGCACACCGCTTCGCAAATTGTTGTTTCTTCCCATTTTCCTCAGGAGCAGGTCGATATGAAGGTTTCCCCACAAACGGCAATGACGCTTCGCCAAATCATGCTGATGAACTTCGGATTCTTCGGCATCCAATACAGCTTCGGTTTGCAGCAGACCGCCATCAACCCCATCTTCAGCTTTCTTCAGGCCGACCCCGCACAACTGCCCGTCCTCAATATGGCCGGCCCGATTACCGGACTGCTCGTGCAGCCCATCATCGGCGCAATGTCCGACCGCACTTGGATACCCGGCCTGGGTCGCCGCCGTCCGTATTTCCTCATCGGCGCAATCGGGTGCAGCCTCTGCCTCTTCATCTATCCGCACGTTACCGCCCTGTGGGTCGCCGTCATGCTGCTCTGGCTGCTCGACATCAGCAACAACACCGCCATGGAACCCTTCCGCGCCTTCGTTGCCGACACCGTTCCCGAGAAACAGCAGCCTACCGGCTTTCTGATGCAGTCCGTGTTTACCGGATTGGGCATCACGCTGGCAAACGTCTCCCTCTACATCTTCCAACAAATCGGCTGGCTCAAACAAACCTCCGAAGCAGGCATCCCCTACTGGGTATTCGGTTCCTTCTACATCGGCGCGGCCTGTTCCATCGGCTCGGTGCTCATTACCATCCTCTCCACGCAGGAAAAAATGCCTACAGGCAAAGAAGCCGCCGAGTTGAAAGCCAAAACGGGCAATCCCTTGGGGGCAGTCAAAGACATCTTCGCCGCCATCAAAGAAATGCCCAAAACCCTGTGGCAGCTCGCCCTTGTGTACCTCTTCCAGTGGTACGCCCTCTTCATCTACTGGCAATACATCTCCCACAGCATCGTCCAATCCGTCTGGCACTCGACCGCCGCCAACAAAGCCGCCTACGAACAGGCAGTCGCCTGGACGGGTCTGGTCAACGGTTTCTACAACATCGTAACCTTCGTTTCCGCGTTTGGACTGATGTGGCTCGCACGCAAATACGCCGCCAAATACGTCCACGCCTTCGCCGTTTCCCTTGCTGCCGCCGCACTATTGGCAATTCCCCATATTTCCGACAAATACCTCATGTTCGCACCCATGATCGGTTTCGGTGTAGGTTGGGCAAGCATGATGGGCGTGCCGTTCATGATTGTCGTCAACTCCATCCCCAAAGCGCGTTACGGCGTGTACATGGGCATCGTCAACATGATGATCGTCATCCCCATGCTGATCGAAACCGTAACCTTCGGTTGGGTTTACAACACCTTTCTCGGCGCGGATCCCGCCAACGCCATGACCTTTGCCGGCATTTTCCTCGCCGTCGCCGCCGTCCTGACGCTGGGCATCAAAATCAAAGGCAAACTGTCCGAATCCTGACGAATCCCGCCCCTGCCGTGCCGTCTGAAGGCAGCCGCCCTGCAAACGGCAGCCGGCCGGATTAATTACAGGCGAATAAATGCCGGACAGCCGCCTAATAAGGTATAATCGCACCCGATTCCGTCCCGTTTGCCGCCCGCAGGCGGGATGTCGGCGGCCTCCGCCTTGCCGGGAACACGCCGATACTGTTTTTTAACGATATTTCTTACATCTTAATTCCAATTACTTTACGGGGCTAGAATATGGCTAAAAATGGGGGATTTTCTTTGTTCGCAAAGAAAGAAAAACGCTTTATCTTTGAAGGCAGGCATTCCGCCTCCGACAAACTGGTCAACGGCGAAGTATCCGCGTTTACCGAAGAAGAGGCGCGCAAAAAACTGGCAAAACGCGGCATCCGCCCGCTGCAGGTTACCCGTGTGAAAACAAGCTCCAAGCGCAAAATCACACAAGAAGACATCACCGTCTTCACCCGCCAGCTGTCCACTATGATCAAGGCGGGCCTGCCGCTGATGCAGGCATTTGAAATCGTGGCGCGCGGACACGGCAACCCGTCTATGACGGAAATGCTGATGGAAATCCGCAGCAATGTGGAACAGGGCAGCACGTTGAGCCGCGCATTCTCGAACCACCCTAAATATTTCGACCGCTTCTACTGCAACCTGGTTGCGGCGGGCGAAACGGGCGGCGTGTTGGAAAGCCTGTTGGACAAATTGGCGGTTTACAAGGAAAAAACCCAGGCCATCCGCAAAAAGGTAAAAACCGCGCTGACCTATCCGGTATCCGTCATCGCCGTCGCCATCGGTTTGGTATTCGTGATGATGATTTTCGTGCTGCCCGCCTTTAAAGAGGTTTACGCCAATATGGGCGCGGAGCTTCCCGCACTGACCCAAACAGTGATGGATATGTCCGACTTTTTCGTCTCATACGGCTGGATGGTGCTGATCGCACTGGGCTTTGCCATATACGGCTTCCTCAAATTGAAGGCGCGTTCGATTAAAATCCAACGGCGTATGGATGCCATACTGCTGCGTATGCCGATTTTCGGAGACATTGTCCGCAAAGGGACGATTGCCCGCTGGGGCAGGACGACGGCGACACTGATTGCGGCAGGCGTGCCTTTGGTCGATGTATTGGACTCCACCGCAGGCGCGGCGGGCAATTTAATCTATGAAGAAGCCACCCGGGAAATCCGTACGCGCGTCATCCAAGGCCTGTCTATGACTTCGGGGATGCGTGCGACGGAACTGTTCCCCAATATGATGGTGCAAATGTCCTCCATCGGCGAGGAATCGGGTTCTTTGGACGATATGCTCAACAAAGCCGCCGAATTTTACGAAGACGAGGTGGATAATGCGGTCGGCCGACTGTCCGCTATGATGGAGCCGATTATTATTGTGATTTTGGGCTTGGTCATCGGTACGCTTCTGGTCGCTATGTATCTGCCGCTGTTTAATTTGGGCAACGTGGTCGGCTGACCCGTCATACGGATCCGGCGCGGATTGGTTCTGCGCCGGTTTGTTTTTGCTTTGAATATATCGAGGGCAAAATATGTTTGCTTTGTCTATACTGCCTCCGTTTGCCGTACCTTTGGCAGCGGTGTTGGGACTGCTGGTCGGCAGTTTCCTGAATGTCGTCATTTACCGCGTACCCGTGATGATGGAGCGCGGTTGGACGGTATTTGCCAAAGAACATTTAAACCTGCCGCTGACCGAAGAGGAAAGCCGTACCTTCAACCTGATGAAGCCGGATTCCTGCTGTCCGAAATGCCGTGTGCCGATACGCGCGTGGCAGAACATCCCGATTGTCAGCTACCTGCTCCTGCGCGGCAAATGCGCCTCCTGCCAAACCAAAATCAGCATACGCTACCCCTCTATCGAGCTGCTGACCGGCGTATTGTTCGGGCTGGTCGCCTGGCAATACGGCTGGTCTTGGATTACGCTGGGCGGATTGGTACTGACCGCGTTTCTGATTTCCCTGACCTTTATCGATGCGGACACCCAATACCTGCCCGACTCGATGACACTGCCCTTGATTTGGCTGGGGCTGATATTTAATTTGGACGGCGGCTTCGTGCCTTTGCAGTCTGCCGTTTTAGGTGCGGTTGCCGGCTATGGTTCGATATGGCTTTTATGCGCGGCATATAAACTGATTAAAGGCGAAATCGGTATGGGCAACGGAGATTTCAAACTGATTGCCGCATTGGGCGCGTGGCTCGGCATATCCGCATTGCCCGTGCTGATTTTTGTTTCCTCGCTGATCGGTTTGGTCGCGGCAATCGTTATGCGCGTCGCCAAGGGGCAGCATTTTGCCTTCGGCCCCGCACTGACAGTTTCAGGCTGGATAATTTTTACGGCAAACGATTCCGTATGGCGGGCGGTCAACTGGTGGCTGACCCATCCGGTGCTGTAAGATGACGGTATGGGTCGGACTGACCGGCGGAATCGGCAGCGGCAAATCGGCAGCCGCGCAATGTTTTGCCGATTTGGGCGTGCCGCGCATCGATGCGGACGCGGCGGCGCACTCGCTGACGGCTTCAGACGGCATCGCCCTGCCGGAAATCAGGCGGCTGTTCGGCGATACCGTTTTCGACACACAGGGTTTGTTGCGGCGCGACATATTGCGTAAAGAAGTCTTTGCCTCCCCATCGCGAAAAGCCTTGCTCGAATCCGTGATGTTGCCGCTGATTTTCTTAGAAATCAAAAAGCAGCAAGAAACCTTTACCGATGCGGCCTACGGCATTGTCGAAATTCCGCTGCTGACGGAAAAGCGTCAATTTATCAGCCTGATACGGCGTGTCCTGACCATAAGCGCACCTTTGGAAAAACGTATCCGCAGGGTGATGGCCCGCAGCGGGCTGACGCGCGGCGAGGTGGAAACCATCATCAGCCATCAGGCATCCGAATCCGAACGCCTGCTGCTTGCAGACGATGTGCTGCTCAATGACGGCAGCCTCAAAAGCCTGCGTGAGAAAACAATGCGCCTGCACGCGTTTTATTCAGGGATTTTCGCCTCAAAACCAACACAAGGAAAACACAATGACTGAATCGCGGCAAACACGCCTTCAAGTCAAATGTCCGACCTGTCAAACAGCAGTAGTATGGGAACCCGAAAACGCATTCCGCCCCTTCTGTTCGCAACGCTGCAAACTGATCGACTTGGGCGGATGGGCAGACGGGAAATATACGGTTTCCGACCAAACGGAAAGTTTGCCGGAAATATCCGAACCCGACGGAGCATACCGCTGACCGCCCCGCCTTCCCGGCAAACACCCTGAAAGTCAAATGCCGTCTGAAACAAATACGCTTCAGACGGCATTTTCATTCTCAAACCTAATCGTTGGTATTTGCCGTTACCTCTTCCAATGAAGTAATGCCCTGCATAACTTTCAAAATACCGGCCCGGCGCAAATCCACCATACCCTCCTTATAGGCAACGTCCAAAATATCCACTTCCGTACCGTTGTTCATAATCACACGCTGCATTTCTTCGCTGATGGGCATAACCTCATACACGCCCGCACGCCCCTTGTAACCCTGACCCCGGCAACGGTCGCAACCGACGGCATGGTAAAGTTTCCAATCTTTTGCAAGATCCTCATCGGTGAAGCCGATTTCCTTCAGAGCAGAAGCAGACGGGCGTTCCACTTCCTGTTTGCAGCTCGAACACAACCTGCGTAAAAGACGCTGCGCCATAATCAGGCTGACCGAACTGGCAATATTAAACGGCGCGACACCCATATTCAGCATACGCGACAACGTCGCCGGCGCATTATTGGTGTGCAGGGTGGAAAACACCATATGCCCTGTTTGTGCCGCCTTAATCGCAATATCGGCAGTTTCCAAATCACGAATCTCACCGACCATAATGATGTCCGGATCCTGACGCAGGAAAGACTTTAAAGCAGCGGCAAAAGTCAGACCCTGCTTCTCATTGACGTTGACCTGATTGATGCCTGGCAGGTTAATCTCGGCAGGGTCTTCCGCCGTTGCAATATTTACCGACTCCGTATTCAAAATATTCAAACAGGTATAGAGCGACACCGTCTTACCCGAACCCGTCGGACCGGTTACCAGCACCATCCCGTAAGGACGGTGAATCGCCTCCAACAACAATTTTTTCTGAAACGGCTCAAAACCGAGCTGGTCGATGTTCAAAGACGCGGCATCGGAATTCAAAATCCGCATCACAACCTTTTCGCCAAACAGCGTTGGCAATGTGCTGACACGGAAATCGACAGGCTTGCCGCCCTTTTGAAAGGTCAGCTGCATCCTGCCGTCCTGCGGTATCCGTTTTTCGGAAATGTCCAAACGCGACATTACCTTAATCCGGGAAGCAAGCTGCCCCCTTACCGCAATGGGCGGCTGAACCACCTCGCGGAGCTGCCCGTCCACACGGAAACGGATACGGGCATTGTGTTCGTAAAACTCAAAATGGATGTCTGATGCCCCGCTGCGCAAGGCATCAGACAAAGTTTTATGTATAAACCTCGGAACAGGGCCGTCCTCAGCCTCCTCATTGTCGATATACAGGGTGTGGCTTTCCTCTTCCTCCTGCTCCTCCCCAAGCTCCTGAAGCAGCGATGTCGAACGCGAACCCACCCAATCGAGCAAACCCGCCAACTGGTCATCCTCGACAATGACCAACTCAACCTCAATCCCTGCGGCAGAAACGGTTTTCTGAATTTGCGGCATCTGTGTCGGGTCGGAAACCGCAAAAAATACTTTGTTGCCCCGACGGAAAACCGGCACACAGTGGAACTCCACCATCTGCTCCTCCGTCAACACCCCCATCAGCACCCTGTGGCGCGGATAGTAGCGCAAATCGAAAACCGAATAACTGAACACCCTTGCAATCAATGCCGCAAGCGACTTGGGCGAAATGACGCCGTCTGAAAACAGTATCGGCAACACTTCCTTACCCGCCTGCGACTCCTTGTAGTAATGCTCGGCCTGCTCAACAGTAACCACCTGGTTTTGAACCAGAATCCTCAGCAAACCTACGCTCATACGACCTTATCCCCAAATTTATTCATTGTTATACCTGTACAGCTTTTATCATAAAACAACAGATTTCCAAACCGGAACATCTTTATACGGAACCTGAAAATCATTTCATGATTCTACCGTCCTAAAGGTCGGTTTTTCAAGCAGGAAGAAAAAGTTTTCAGATGGCAAAAAAGCCTTCCAACACTGAAAGGCCTTATATCGGAAACTTCCCGCAACACGAGAAACAGACAAATGCAAATCGTCAAACCTCGCCAACAGGAATCGAACCTGTATTTTACGCTTAGGAGGCATACGTTCTATCCGTTGAACTATGGCGAGCCGAAATGAAAGTGGGGATTTTAACCCTTTCCGACGACAAAAGACAAGATGCCGGCCGCAATCAGCGGACCGACAGGGATACCGCCCATAAATGCCACCCCGATGACCGTACCGATCAGCAAGCCCGTTACCAATACCGGCTGCTGTCCCATCAAAGGCACGCCGCGTCCCGCCAGCCAAGCCACGAAAATACCGATAAAAACGGCGGATATCATTTTAAAATTCAAAAATTCGGCAACAGAAGGCACCTGCGCCTTTCCTGAAACCAACGGACTCAAAACCCCTATGGTCAAAAGAATGATACCGAGATTCAACCCATGCTTCTCGACCAACGGGACAAACTGTACCAATGCCGTCTGCTGCATCAGCAGCAATATGGTTGCCGAGACGGTAATCGAATTGTTGTTGCTGACCACCCCCAACAGAATCAGCGTAACCAAAAACAGGGGAACAAAACTGAAATTCATCGGTTACGACACCCTGACCAAAGATTCCTTCGCCAGCTGAATCATGGCATCCTTCACTTCGCTGTCGGGCAGGGCATCCAACGCGGCAACGGCACAATCGACTGCTTTGCGCGCCTCACCTATCGAATATGCCAAAGCATCCGAACGGACGACATAATTGTGGATTTTCTCAAAATAGCTGCGATCTGCATTCTCCAAAGCAGTACGCACATCGTTCGCAACCTGTTCGGAACCCTGACGCATCAGATAAATCAAAGGCAAAGTCGGTTTTCCTTCCGCCAAATCGTCGCCGACGTTTTTGCCGGTTTCTTCGGTTTCGCCAGAATAGTCCAGCACATCGTCAATAATTTGGAATGCCGTGCCGACGTACATACCGTAGTCTTTCAACGCCTGTTCGTGTTCGGGGGAAGCCTTGCCCAAAATTGCGCCGACTTGAGCGGCAGCTTCAAACAATTTTGCCGTTTTATATTGGATGACTTGGATATATTGTTCTTCGGTAATGTCCGTATTGCCGATGTTCATCAGCTGCATGACTTCGCCCTCGGCAATAATGTTGGTTGCATCCGCCATCACTTCCAAAACGCGCATACTGTCCGAGTCAACCATCAGTTGAAAGGCGCGCGTGTATAAAAAGTCGCCAACCAACACTGCCGCCGCATTGCCGAACAGATTGTTTGCCGTTGCCCGTCCACGGCGCAAATCGCTTTCATCGACCACATCATCATGCAGCAGCGTCGAAGTGTGGATAAATTCGACCATCGCCGCCAGCGAATACAGTTTCCCGTCATCATAACCGACCGCCTTACCCGCCAAAATCGTCATAATCGGACGCAGGCGTTTGCCGCCCGCGCTGATGATATATGTACCGATTTGCGAAATCAGTGCGACATCGGATTGCACCGCACGGTTGATGACTTCATTGACTTTGGCAAGGTCTTCAGGCAGATGTCGCTGGAAATAGGGCAGATTCTCGAGCATGGCAGACTCTCAGGTTTACGTTTCCGTCAAACGGCAGATACCGCTTGAAAGCTGATTCAAATAGCGGGCAATTATATCAGCAAAGCCATCAGGGTACATCTTTTCAGACGGCATATGGTTATCCGAACCGCGCAAACTTTGACAAAACAGGCAAATAACAATACAATGCCAAATTTCGCACAATGGTGTGCGGATATTAACCATAACCCTTATGGAGTTGAGTATGTACGCGGTCGTAAAAACCGGCGGCAAACAGTATAAAGTTTCCGTCGGCGAAAAATTGAAAGTAGAACAGATACCAGCCGAACTCGACAGCCAAATCGAACTGACCGAAGTTTTGATGATTGCTGACGGCGAATCTGTAAAAGTTGGCGCACCTTTTATCGAAGGTGCGAAAGTAACGGCTAAAGTAGTGGCACACGGTCGTGGCGAGAAAGTCCGCATCTTCAAAATGCGCCGCCGCAAACACTACCAAAAACGCCAAGGCCACCGCCAAAATTTCACCCAAATCGAAATCGTGGCAATCGCCTAACCTTAAAACTTAGGAGCATTACAAATGGCAAGTAAAAAAGCAGGCGGCAGCACCCGCAACGGTCGCGATTCAGAAGCCAAACGCTTGGGCGTTAAAGCCTACGGCAACGAGCTGATTCCCGCAGGTTCCATCATCGTACGCCAACGCGGTACCAAATTCCACGCAGGCGACAACGTAGGCATGGGCAAAGATCACACTTTGTTCGCCAAAATTGACGGTTATGTCGAATTCAAAACCAAAGGCGCGCTGAACCGTAAAACTGTCAGCATCCGTCCTTACACCGGTTCTGAAGAATAATCCAACCGATACCTGAAGCCGCATCTTTTCACGATGCGGCTTTTTACATACCCCACACCCGATTTGATACACATTAAGCTGAAAGTAAAAATCCGCATACACCCTCCCCTGCATATTTCTTCAACAGCGGGTTTTGATATAATCGCCTATCTATTACAGATAGTTCAAACGGCATTCAACCCCTTACAAATGCCGTCTGAAATCATCGGCATCCGCCTATGCAAAGGATATTTTATGAGTTTACACAGCGACATCCTCGTCGTCGGCGCAGGCCCGGCGGGTTTAAGTTTTGCAGCCGAACTTGCCGGCAGCGGTTTGAAAGTTACCCTGATCGAACGCAGCCCACTGACTGTTCTGCAAAATCCTCCATATGACGGACGCGAAATCGCCCTGACCCATTTTTCCCGCGAAATCATGCAGCGTTTGGGTATGTGGGACAAAATTCCCGAAAACGAAATCTACCCTTTGCGCGATGCCAAAGTGCTGAACGGACGTTCCGACTACCAGCTCCACTTTCCCCAACCGACTGAAGCGCGCGGCGAACCTGCCGACTGTTTGGGCTATCTGATTTCCAACCACAATATCCGCCGCGCCGCCTATGAAGTCGTATCACAACTCGACAATGTCAGCATTCTGACCGATACGGTTGTCAAAGAAGTCAAAACATCTGACAACGAAGCACAAGTCATTTTGGAAAACGGCAAAATCCTGACTGCACGCCTGCTTTTGGCGGCAGACAGCCGCTTCTCGCAAACCCGTCGACAACTCGGTATCTCCTCCGATATGCACGATTACAGCCGAACCATGTTCGTCTGCCGTATGAAACATACCCTTTCCAACCAACATACCGCTTACGAATGCTTCCATTACGGACGCACCATCGCACTGCTGCCGCTGGAAGAGCACCTGACCAATACCGTCATTACCGTCGATACCGATAAAATCAACAGCGTTCAAAACCTTTCGCCCGAAGAATTGGCTGCAAGCGTAAAAGAACAGCTCAAGGGCAGGCTCGGCGATATGGAACTGGTCAGCAGCATCCACCATTACCCCCTTGTCGGTATGATTGCCAAACGTTTCTACGGCAAACGCAGCGCGCTGATCGGCGATGCCGCCGTCGGTATGCACCCCGTAACGGCACACGGCTTCAACCTCGGGCTTTCCAGCGCGGATATTCTGGCAAAACTGATACTCGAAGCCGAACAGCGCGGTCAGGACATCGGCGCGGCTTCCTTGTTGAAAAAATACAGCAGCAAACATATGTTGCACGCCCATCCGCTTTATCACGGCACCAACATGATGCTGAAGCTGTTTACCAACGAAACCGCACCTGCAAAACTGCTGCGCGGTTTGGTATTGCGAGCCGGCAACAACTTCCCGCCGCTGAAAAAGCTGATTACCAAACAACTGACCGGTTAAAATCATATATATAAAAAATGCCGTCTGAAACATGTTCAGACGGCATTTTTGTATTATAGTGGATTAAATTTAAATCAGGACAAGGCAACGAAGCCGCAGACAGTACAAATAGTACGGAACCGATTCACTTGGTGCTTCAGCACCTTAGAGAATCGTTCTCTTTGAACTAAGGCGAGGCAACGCCGTACTGGTTTAAAGTTAATCCACTATATGAACCGTTTTGCGGTTTCCATATCCCTGGCAGACGGTTTGCAGCAGATTCGCATACGGCAGATGTTTCAAGCAGAAAGGAAACACGATAAAAATAAAAAAGCCTCCGAACAATCGGAGGCTTTGCTTTCAAACTGAAATTATTTCAGTTTGGTTTCTTTGTACACTACGTGTTTGCGGGCAACTGGGTCAAATTTTTTAATTTCCAGTTTGCCGGGCATAGTGCGTTTGTTTTTGGTAGTGGTGTAGAAGTGACCAGTACCTGCACTGGATTCCAGTTTGATTTTATCGCGCATTGCAGTAATCCTTAATTAAATAGTGTTTAAATTAAGCTTCGCCGCGAGCACGCAAATCAGCCAATACGACATCAATGCCTACTTTGTCGATGGTACGCAATGCAGCGTTGGAAACGCGCAGGCGGACCCAGCGGTTTTCACTTTCTACCCAAAAACGACGTGATTGCAAGTTGGGCAAAAAACGGCGTTTGGTTTTGTTGTTGGCGTGCGATACGTTGTTGCCGGACATCGGGCGTTTGCCGGTCACTTTGCAAACTCGTGCCATAATCAGTCTCCAAACTTCTAAAATAGTAAAACGCGATTTATACCACGAAAAACAATACCGTTTCAAGTGTTTTAAAGAAAAACAGATGTTTTGCGCGGGTAAGCCGCCCGAGTGTCGCATCTGCGGAACGTTTGCAGGTGCGAAACAGATGGGGCGCGATTATAGCGGATTTCGGGAACTGCTGCATTCAAAATGCCGTCCGAACATATTTCCAGTATTTTCATACGGTATTTCAAGTTTTCAAATCTCTCAATGTCCACCACCGCCACTGCTGTGGAACGGCGGTTTTGCCAGCCATATGACAGGAATCATGATGATGAACAGCAGGCTGCCTGCCATAAAGATTTCATTCGATCCGATGATGAAGCCCTGTTGCGTGATGGTGTTGTTGATGATGCCTAGGGTTTGACTGTCGGAAATGCCTTGTTGAGACAAATGCGCCGCCGTTTCGTGCAATGTTGTGGAATAGGGCGTGATGTGTTCGGCAAAACGCGTGTGGTGCAACGCTTCGCGCCGTTCCCACAGGGTGCTGACGACGGATACGCCGACACCGCCCATCAGCACGCGCAGGAAATTCGACAGGCTGCCGGCGGCGGCAATCTGCCCGCCCTTCATGTGCGACAGTGTGATGGTGGTCAGCGGCAGGAAGAACATGGCAACGCCTACCCCCTGCCAAAACTGAGGCCAGATGACGTTGCCGATATCCATGTCGGCATAAAAATCGGTGCGCCAATAAAAAGTGAAGGCAAAGGTCAGGAAGCTGGCGGTTACGAGCAGGCGCATATCGATTTTATTGCCGAACCTGCCGATTAACGGAGACAGGAAAACTGGGAGGATGCCGACGGGCGCGGCGGCAAGCCCCGCCCACGTGGAGGTATAGCCCAGGTTGGTCTGCAACACTAACGGCAGCAGGGTCAGCGTCCCCATATACACCATAAAACCCAACGAGGTGGCAATTACGCCGACGGTAAAATTCCGATCTTTAAACAGCGACAAATCGACAATCGGATATTTTTCTCCCAATTCCCAAACAATAAAATACGACAAACACACCAGTGCGGTTACGCCCAAGGTAATGATTTCTCCAGAGGCGAACCAGTCGAGTTCCTTACCCCTGTCCAGCATCATCTGTAACGCGCCGATACCGACTACCATCAATGTAAGCCCGACATAGTCGGTCGGCATTTTAACGGTTTCCGTTTCCCGACATTTCAAATGTTTCCATGTAATCCATGCCGATATGATACCGATAGGGATATTAATGAAGAAAATCCAACCCCAATGCCAGTTTCCGGAAATCCAGCCGCCGAGTATCGGCCCGAGAACAGGGGCGACAACGACGGTCATTGCCCACAATGCCAGTGCCAGCGTCCGTTTTGCGGGCGGATAGGATGCCATTAACAAACTTTGCGACAGGGGAATCAGCGGCCCGGCGATAAAGCCCTGCAAAATGCGGAAAACAACCAGCGACTGAAGGTTGGGCGCAATGCCGCACAGCCACGATGTGACGACGA
Source organism: Neisseria polysaccharea (assembly GCF_963392925.1). Classification (NCBI taxonomy): domain Bacteria; kingdom Pseudomonadati; phylum Pseudomonadota; class Betaproteobacteria; order Neisseriales; family Neisseriaceae; genus Neisseria; species Neisseria polysaccharea. Next base: position 36,894 of record NZ_CAUJNZ010000007.1, on the reverse strand, counting down.
AACCGACGGCGGCGGCGGTAAACAATTTGACCTCGCCGATACGTTTTGCCAAAAATCCCGTTAACGGCACGGAAACGGCGTTTGCCACAGCAAAAGAAGTAATGACCCACGTCCCCTGAGTGGTTGCCGCACCGAGGTTGCCGGCGATAACGGGAACGGCGACATTGGCGATAGTCGTATCTAAAACTTCCATAAATACGGCAAGCCCCAAAGACAGCGTAATCCATACCAATGCCGCACCTTTAAGCGGTGGATAATCCATTGTGTTCTCCGTTTCAGACGGCATCAATGCGCGTATTGCTCAAGAATTTCGTCCACCAGTCTGTCGGCTTCCGACCAATCCGTGCCTTCGGTTTCCGGTAACACGGCATCCGGCGTTTTTGAAACAGGCGCGCCTGCGGCGGAAATATCCACTTTTACCGTCATCGACAAACCAATACGCAACGGATGCCTGTCTACATCTTCACGGTTCAATTCGATACGGACAGGGACACGCTGCACCACTTTAATCCAGTTACCCGTGGCATTTTGCGCCGGAATCAGCGAAAACGCGCTGCCCGTACCTGCCGAAAACCCTGCCACCCTGCCGCGATAAACAATTTGTTTACCGTATAAATCGGACACCAGCTCGGCAGGCTGTCCGATTTTCATATGCCGCAACTGCGTCTCTTTAAAATTGGCATCAACCCACACATCCGACAACGGCACCACCGCCATCAGCGGCGCACCGGCCGCCACCTGCTGTCCAACCTGTACCGAACGCTTTGCCACCTGACCGTCCACCGGCGCGCGGATTTGCGTCCGCTGAAGGTTCAACCACGCATCTTTCAACCTGCTGACTGCCGTCTGAACCGCCGGCTGTTCGCGCAAAGCGACCTGACCACCCAAAGCCGCACGCGCCGAAGATTCTTCCGCCAAAGCCGCCTTAACTGCCGCCTGAGCCTGAGACACTGCCGCACGGGCATGTGCCAGCTCTTCGGCGGACACGGCTCCCGATTCCGCCAAAGCAGACCGGCGGCGTAAATCATCCTGCGCACGTGCCAAATCCGCTCGGTGCAAAGCAACCTGCGCCCCCGCCTGAGAAGTGGCGGCATTTTGCTGGCGGTTTTGCCGCACCGCCTGAATCAGCTCGTTTTTTGCCCGTTCATACGCCAACACATAATTGCCGTCGTCCAATACGGCCAACACATCGCCTTTCTTCACAACATCCGTATCATCATGCAACACCTTCCGCACCATACCGCCCGTTTGCGGCGTAATCTGAACCACGCGTCCGACAACATAAGCGTCTTCCGTTTCCTCTTCGTGCTGCCACCATAAAAAAAACGCCGACCCGGCGGCTACGGCGGCAAGCGCGAACAGCAGCGTCAATGCCGTCAGGCGGCGTTTGCGTTTGGTTTTTGCGCTATCGGCTTCTTGTCTGTTTTGAATTTTCACTTCGTCTCCGTGTGTTGCCATTATTCAAATTCCGAATATTTTTAATACGATATAAATAAAGCCGATTAAAGGCAGCTCGGATTCTATACCCTGGCAATAACCCAATCAAGTTAATGATTTAGAATGAATATTCAAATAAACCGCCGCATCCGTGTTCCGCAAAATTAATTTATGTTCAAAAATAATCGGATAAGCGCGCCACCCCTGCCGGACAGGGAAGCTACACAGATACCGCCGCTTATATTACAATCGCCGCCCGTGGTTCGAAAACCTCCCACACTAAAAAACTAAGGAAACCCTATGTCCCGCAACAACGAAGAACTGCAAGGCATCTCGCTTTTGGGCAATCAAAAAACCCAATATCCGACTGGCTACGCGCCTGAAATTCTCGAAGCATTCGACAACAAACATCCCGACAACGACTATTTCGTCAAATTCGTCTGCCCCGAGTTCACCAGCCTCTGCCCCATGACCGGGCAGCCCGACTTCGCCACTATCTACATCCGCTACATTCCGCACATCAAAATGGTGGAAAGCAAATCCCTGAAACTCTACCTCTTCAGCTTCCGCAACCACGGCGATTTTCATGAAGACTGCGTCAACATCATCATGAAAGACCTCATTGCCCTGATGGATCCGAAATACATCGAAGTATTCGGCGAGTTCACACCGCGCGGCGGCATCGCCATTCATCCTTTCGCCAATTACGGCAAAGCAGGCACCGAGTTCGAAACATTGGCGCGTAAACGCCTGTTTGAGCACGACGCACAATAAACCATCCTTCCCATATTTCAGACGGCATTCCTTCGATACGATATGCCGTCTGAACGCCTTTCCGAAAGATTTTTATGTACGCATTTACTGCCGCACAGCAACAGAAGGCACTCTTCTGGCTGGTGCTTTTCCATATCCTCATCATCGCCGCCAGCAACTATCTGGTGCAGTTCCCCTTCCAAATTTTCGGCATCCACACCACTTGGGGTGCGTTTTCCTTCCCCTTCATCTTCCTCGCCACCGACCTGACCGTCCGCATTTTCGGTTCGCACTTGGCACGGCGGATTATCTTTTGGGTGATGTTCCCCGCCCTTTTGCTTTCCTACGTCTTTTCCGTTTTGTTCCACAACGGCAGTTGGACAGGCTTGGGCACACTGTCCGAATTCAACACCTTTGTCGGACGCATCGCCTTGGCCAGCTTTGCCGCCTACGCGCTCGGACAAATCCTTGATATTTTTGTGTTCAACAAATTACGTCGTCTGAAAGCGTGGTGGATTGCACCGACCGCATCAACCGTCATCGGCAACGCCTTGGATACGCTGGTATTTTTCGCCGTTGCCTTCTACGCAAGCAGCGATGGATTTATGGCGGCAAACTGGCAGGGCATCGCTTTTGTCGATTACCTGTTCAAACTTACCGTCTGCACCCTCTTCTTCCTGCCCGCCTACGGCGTGATTCTGAATCTGCTGACGAAAAAACTGACAACCCTGCAAACCAAACAGGCGCAAGACCGCCCCGCGCCCTCGCTGCAAAATCCGTAAACAGCCCTGCCGGGAATCGGGACGGTTGGGTTTTCTTTTATAGTGGATTAAATTTAAATCAGGACAAGGCGACGAAGCCGCAGACAGTACAAATAGTACGGAACCGATTCACTTGGTGCTTCAGCACCTTAGAGAGTCGTTCTCTTTGAGCTAAGGCGAGGCAACGCCGTACTGGTTTAAATTTAATCCACTATATTTGCAAACACTGCCGGAACGGATAAATCCGGATTCCCACCCACTTCGTCATTCCCGACGCGCACGCCGCTTTCCTGCCCACTTCGTCATTCCCGCGAAAGTGGGAATCCGGTGCGTTGGGTTTCCGTCATTCCCGATAAACTCCTGCCGTGTTGTATTTCCAGATTCCCGCTTTCGCGGGAATGACGGCGGATGGGTTTCCGTGCCGTGGTGTCCGGATTCCCGCCGGTACGGGAATGACGGCAGCGCTTCCTTGGCTTAGTTTTATTTTAAGCCACTATAAATGCCGTCTGAAAACCTGTTTGCAGATTTTCAGACGGCATTGTTTTCGTCGCCGGTTCAAACTTCAATCCGATTGCGACACGGTAACCGGTATGCCGCGCAAGCGCGCAAGCAGCGCGTCCGCCTTCTGTTTCTGCGCGGCAAACGCCGCCTTGTCCGCCTGCGTCAATTCCGGTGTCGGCAATGCGACCGAAACAGGATTGACGGGCTGCCCGTTGATGCGCGCCTCGTAATGCAGGTGCGGCCCGGTCGAACGCCCGGTCGAACCGACAAAACCAATGACCTCGCCGCCGCGCACATTGCCTTCTGCCTGAGAAAACGCGCTCAAGTGCGCATACAGCGTTTCCACACCGTTGGCGTGGCGTATCATCACCGCGTTGCCGTATCCGCCCTTCCGGCCTTTAAAGGTAATCACGCCGTCGGCGGAAGCCCTGACCGGCGTTCCCTGCGGTGCGGCATAATCGATGCCCGTGTGCAGCCGCCAAGTGTGCAGGATGGGGTGCATACGGTAGCCGAACGGCGAAGAAATGCGCGTATAGACCAGCGGCTCGATGTTGAAGCCGCCTTTTTCCTGCAACACCCTGCCGTCTTCATCATAATAATTGCCGCCCCCTCCGCCTTCCTTGTCCGAACGGTAATAGAACGCCCGATAGCTTGTGCCGCCCTTGACGACTTCCGCCGCCAGAATATCGCCCGCCGCCACCTGCTGCCCGTGGAAATACAGGCTGTCGTAAAGCAGGCGCACGGCATCGCCTTCCTTCAAACCGTCAAGGCTGAAGCGGCCGGCGAAAATCCCACTTAAGGATTCGCGGATTTCGACGGGCACTTCCGCCCGCGCCAGCGAACCGCGCGCCGACGTCTTAACCACGACCGAACGCAGCGTCGGCAAAACCTTCATATCCGCCTCAGAAGCCGACCGCCGCCATATGCCGCCTTTCTTTTCCAAAGCGACCAAATTGCGCTCGCCGTCTTCGTCGGTAAAAAACTGCACTTCGCGCGCGCCGCCGTCGCCGCCGACCAAAACATGAACCGACTGGTCGGCACGCAAATGCCGCAAATCGGCTTCGCCGCCATATTTTTCCGTGATTCGGGCAATCTCGTCCCGCGCCATACCCGAACGCGCCAGCACGTCCGCCAGCGAGTCGCCCGGCTGCACCGCCTCCTGCACCCAATATGCCGTCTGAACACCGCTGCCGCCCCAAGACAGCGGCGGCAGATTTTGTTCCACGCGCTGCGGTCTGACGCGCTCCGTCCTCTCTGTCGAAGCAATGTATGCCGCCGACACCAAAATAATCGAAACGGCAAGCGCACGCAGCGCGTATTTCCGATGTTTTGCCGAAAGTGGGAAGACAGCCATATTGTTCCTTTTTGACGGCGTTTGCGCCGAATCCTCTATAATGTTGCGCCTGACCTGCATTTCTGAAACGCCAAACGATGAAACTCACCCTCGCCATTCCCTCGCTCAATTTGGATGAAGACGAAATCCGAATACCTCTATGCCTGCACGCTTTCAACAAAATCCTGCAATACGGCTCGCTGCACCGCCAAAGCTGCACGGCTTCGGCATTTTACGCGCGTTATTTGTGGTGCGGCAGACTGGCGGAACGCGCGGCACAAAGCCTGAATATGCCGTCTGAAGCCGTCGCGCTCGCCACGCCCGTCTGGCAAAAGATGGGGATGCATCAGGCAAATGTGCTAACGGCGGAATATCTGAACGTCGGTACGGATGAAGCGGAACGGCTCTGCCGCGATCTGTCGGCGTTTTACGGCGATATTCCGTGGCGTTTCGTTCCCGTCCTGCCCGAATTATGGCTGGTTTCCCTTCCCCGCGCGTACCGCTGGGGCGCGAAGCCCGTTTTGGACTTGGGCGGACTGTTGGGTGCGGACGATCAACCGGACGGGGAAGACGCGTTGGAATGGCTGCGCGTCCAAACCGAAATCCAAATGTGGCTGGCGGCGCACCCCGTCAACCATAACCGCAAGAAACGCGGGCTGCCCGAGTTGAACGGCTTATGGCTTTGGGACAGTCTGCACGGAAGCAGTCAAGGCGGCACGCTTTTCGCCGATACGGTTTGGAGCCGTTTCCACCCCGACCGCCGCGCATTGCCCGACAACTTCCGCGCCTATGAAGAAACGGCGGCACACCTGCCCGACACGCACCATATCCTGTTTATGGACGATTTGCGCCTGACCGCCCTGACGGGAGACAGGGAGCGGTATGCATCGGTTTTACAGCAGTGGGAAGAACACTGGTTCGCACCGATCTACGAAGCCGTCCGTACCGGCAAAATCAAACGGCTGGACATCACCACGGACGGACAACACGGCGGTACGCTGACCTTCAAACCCGCCGACAGGTGGAAATTTTGGCGCGGCGCGAAAACCTTTGACGGAATCTGGTGAACCCGCCTGCCGCAACCGCGACAATGCCGTCTGAAGCCCGAATCGGGTTTCAGACGGCATTTCCGTATCCGTTCAGACCTGACGTGCCGACCAACCATTCACACGCCGTTCCACCGCTTCGGCACTCAAACCCAAATCGTCTAAAAGTTTTTTCGGGTCGCCGTGTTCGGTTACGGTATCGGCAACGCCCAAAAGCAAGACGGGTTTGCAGATGCCGTGTTTCGCCAATACTTCCAGCACCGCACTGCCTGCGCCGCCCTGTTCGGCGTTTTCTTCAAGGGTAGCGATGCGGTCGTGGCTTCGGGCAAGGCGGACAATCAACTCTTCGTCTATCGGTTTGACAAAGCGCATATCGGCGACGGTGGCGTTCAGTTTTTCGGCAACCGCCAATGCGGGGGCGACCATGCTGCCAAAGGCAATGAAGGCGGTTTTCTCACCTTTGCGGCGGATAATGCCCTTGCCGATTTCTACGGTTTCCATGCCGTCTGAAACCGGCGCGCCCGTACCCGTGCCGCGCGGATAACGGACGGCGGATGGTGAATTTGCCTGATAGCAGGTCGAAAGCAGCAGGCGACATTCGTTTTCATCGCTCGGCGCGGCAACAATCATGTTTGGCACGCAGCGCAAGAAGCTCAAATCGTACAAACCGGCATGGGTCGGGCCATCCGCGCCGACGATGCCCGCACGGTCAACGGCAAATAAAACGGGCAGGTTTTGCAGGGCGATGTCGTGCACCAGTTGGTCGTAGGCGCGCTGGAGGAAGGTGGAATAAATGGCGACGACGGGCTTCATCCCTTCGCAAGCCAAACCGCCGGCAAAGGTAACGGCGTGCTGCTCGGCAATGCCGACGTCGAAATAGCGGTCGGGGAATCGTTGTTCGAATTCAACCAGTCCGCTGCCTTCGCGCATGGCGGGGGTAATCGCCGCCAATCGGGAATCTGCCGCCGCCTGGTCGCACAGCCATTTGCCGAACACTTGCGTATAGGTAGGTTTGGCTGCGGGTTTGTTTTCAGACGGCATAGGGGTTTCCGCAGTACTGTCTTTGGGCAGGTTGGCAACGGCGTGGTATTTGACGGGGTCGTTTTCGGCGAGTTTGTAGCCGTTGCCTTTTTTGGTGATGACGTGCAGCAGTTGCGGGCCTTTGCGGCTGCGCAAGTCTTTCAATACGTCAACCAGATGTTCGACGTTATGACCGTCCACGGGGCCGGTGTAGCGGAAGCCGAAGTTTTCAAACAAAGATAGAGACTGCCTTGCATGTTCGGCTTCACCCGCCAGCGTTTTGATTTTGTGTTCGACTTTTTGGGCAAACTCCATCGCGCCGGGCAATTTGTCCAATACTTTGCTCGATTGGGCTTTGATGGTGCTCAACAGGCCGTGCATATCGCGCACGACGTTGCTGGCAAGGTATTTCGGCAGTGCGCCGACATTGGGGGAAATCGACATTTCGTTGTCGTTAAGGATGACCAGCAGGTTCACATCCATGTCGCCTGCGCAGTTCAAGGCTTCAAATGCCTGACCCGCCGTCATCGCGCCGTCGCCGATGATGGCGACGCTGCGGCGGTCGCTGCCCAAGAGTTTGTCCGCCGCCGCCATGCCCAACGCCGCGCCGATGGAGGTGGACGAATGCCCCACGCCGAACGCGTCGTATTCCGACTCGCAACGTTTCGGAAAACCCGCCAAGCCGCCGTATTGGCGCATCGTGTGCATTTGGTTTTTGCGGCCGGTGAGGATTTTGTGCGGATAGCTTTGGTGTCCGACATCCCACACCAGCTTGTCTTCGGGCGTGTCGTATACATAGTGCAGGGCGATGGTCAGCTCGACCGCGCCCAGATTGCTGGCGAAATGACCGCCGGTCTGCCCGACGGATTCCAGCAGAAACTCTCGCAACTCGGCGGCGACTTGGGGCAACTGTTTTTTATCCAGGCGGCGCAAATCTTGCGGGCTGTCAATCAGGTCGAGTAGGGGGCTTGGGTTCATGATGTGTCTTTTTTATATCGTCCGAGTGCAACGGCTAATTATATATCAAGCACGCGGGGCTGACGGCTGATTTTGTCTGGGATTATTTTTCCTGCCGTTTGGCGCGCGGATGAGCTTCGTCATACAGGCGGGCGATGTGGTCGAAATCGAGTTTGGTGTAAATCTGCGTGGTTGAAAGGCTGCTGTGCCCGAGCAGCTCCTGTACCGCCCTGATGTCGCGCGAGGACTGCAACAGATGGCTGGCGTAGCTGTGCCTCATCATGTGCGGAGAAATGTGCCTGCCGTCGCCGTTTTGCGCCGCCCATGATTCGAGGCGTTTTTGGATTTGGCGTTGGCTCAGGCGCGTACCGTTCCTGCCGGTAAACAGGGCTTTGCCGTCCGATGCCGTCTGACGCAGCGACAAATAGTTTTTCAAGGCTTCCACGCTTTTGCCGGTCAGCGGAACCTGGCGTTGTTTTCTTCCTTTGCCGGTTACGCGCACCCAGCCTTCGTCCAACCACACATCGCCTGTATCCAGGCCGTGTATCTCGCTCAGGCGCAAACCGCTGCCGTACATCAGCTCGAACAGCGCGTGGTCGCGCACCGCCAGAGGGTCGCCGCCGTCCACGGGCAAATCCAGCATCCGGTTCAACCATTCCTGGGGCAGCGCCTTAGGGATGCGTTGCGGCTGCTTCGGCGGACTGATGCCGGCGGTCGGATCGGTGCGCATCAGCCCGCGTTTGACCAGCCAGGCGCAATACTGCCGCCAAGACGACAGCTTGCGCGCCAGCGTCCGCGCATTCAAACCGCGCTGCGACAGCCGCCGCAACGCCGCCGTAAAATCGCGCCGCGACAAGTCCTGCGGCACGCCGCCTTCAGCTTCAGACGGCATTTGTGCCAACAACGCAAACAGTTCTTCCAAATCGCGCCGGTATGCGGCAACCGTATGCTCCGATTTACCCTCGCGCACGATATTTTCCAAATAAGCGTCCAAGTATGCCGCAAGTCCGTCCAAACCCATTCCCACACCTAAAATAACATTAGAAACATTATCATAAATCGGAATATCCGAATCCCGAAACGTCAAAACCCGACAAACCTGCATACTGGCATCGTTAATATAAAATCAATAGGCCGTTTATGGTTTTTTGCCGTAAAAAACATTATAATCCGCCTTATTTACCTATTGCCCAAGGAGACATAAATGGCACTCGTATCCATGCGCCAACTGCTTGATCATGCTGCCGAAAACAGCTACGGTCTGCCCGCGTTCAACGTCAACAACCTCGAACAGATGCGCGCCATCATGGAGGCTGCAGACCAAGTCGACGCCCCCGTCATCGTACAGGCGAGTGCCGGTGCGCGCAAATATGCGGGTGCGCCGTTTTTACGCCACCTGATTCTGGCGGCTGTCGAAGAATTTCCGCACATCCCCGTCGTCATGCACCAAGACCACGGCGCATCGCCCGACGTGTGCCAACGCTCCATCCAACTGGGCTTCTCCTCCGTGATGATGGACGGCTCGCTGATGGAAGACGGCAAAACCCCTTCTTCTTACGAATACAACGTCAACGCCACCCGTACCGTGGTTAACTTCTCCCACGCTTGCGGCGTATCCGTTGAAGGCGAAATCGGCGTATTGGGCAACCTCGAAACCGGCGAAGCAGGCGAAGAAGACGGCGTGGGTGCGGCAGGAAAACTCTCACACGACCAAATGCTGACCAGCGTTGAAGATGCCGTACGTTTCGTTAAAGATACCGGCGTTGACGCATTGGCTATTGCCGTCGGTACCAGCCACGGCGCGTACAAATTCACCCGTCCGCCCACAGGCGACGTATTGCGTATCGACCGCATCAAAGAAATCCACCAAGCCCTGCCCAATACACACATCGTGATGCACGGCTCCAGCTCCGTTCCGCAAGAATGGCTGAAAGTCATCAACGAATACGGCGGCAATATCGGCGAAACCTACGGCGTGCCGGTTGAAGAAATCGTCGAAGGCATCAAACACGGCGTGCGCAAAGTCAACATCGACACCGACCTGCGCCTTGCTTCCACCGGCGCGGTACGTCGCTACCTTGCCGAAAACCCGTCCGACTTTGACCCGCGCAAATACCTGAGCAAAACCATTGAAGCGATGAAACAAATCTGCCTCGACCGTTATCTTGCGTTCGGCTGCGAAGGTCAGGCAGGCAAAATCAAACCGGTTTCCTTGGAAAAAATGGCAAGCCGTTATGCCAAGGGCGAATTGAACCAAATCGTCAAATAACAGGTTGCTTGTAAACAAAATGCCGTCTGAACCGCCGTTCGGACGGCATTTGATTTTTGCTTCTTTAACCTGCCTCATTGATGCAGTATGCAAAAAAGATACCATAACCAAAATGTTTATATATTATCTATTCTGCGTATGACTAGGAGCAAACCTGTGAACCGAACTACCTTTTTCTGCCTTTCTCTGACCGCCGCCCTGATTCTGACCGCCTGCAGTAGCGGAGGCGGCGGAAGCGGAGGCGGCGGTGTCGCCGCCGACATCGGCGCGGGGCTTGCCGATGCACTAACCGCACCGCTCGACCATAAAGACAAAGGTTTGCAGTCTTTGACGCTGGATCAGTCCGTCAGGAAAAACGAGAAACTGAAGCTGGCGGCACAAGGTGCGGAAAAAACTTATGGAAACGGCGACAGCCTCAACACAGGCAAACTGAAGAACGACAAAATCAGCCGCTTCGACTTTATCCGTCAAATCGAAGTGGACGGGCAGCTCATTACCTTGGAGAGCGGAGAGTTCCAAGTGTACAAACAAAGCCATTCCGCCTTAACCGCCCTTCAGACTGAGCAAGTACAAGACTCGGAGGATTCCGGGAAGATGGTTGCGAAACGCCAGTTCAGAATCGGCGACATAGCGGGCGAACATACATCTTTTGACAAGCTTCCCGAAAGCGGCAGTGCGACATATCGCGGGACGGCGTTCGGTTCAGACGATGCTGGCGGAAAACTGACCTATATCATAGGTTTCGCCGCCAAACAGGGACACGGCAAAATCGAACATTTGAAATCGCCCGAACTCAATGTCGAGCTTGCCACCGCCTATATCAAGCCGGATGAAAAACGCCATGCCGTTATCAGCGGTTCCGTCCTTTACAACCAAGACGAGAAAGGCAGTTACTCCCTCGGTATCTTTGGCGGGCAAGCCCAGGAAGTTGCTGGCAGCGCGGAAGTGGAAACCGCAAACGGCATACACCATATCGGCCTTGCCGCCAAGCAGTAACCATTGTGAAAATGCCGTCCGAACACGATAATTTACCGTTCGGACGGCATTTTTGCGCCATACCGCCCTAGGACACGACGGCACGGCAGGCAAGCCGGTTTCACTATATAATGCCGTCTGAACCAACGAGAGAATGCCATGCAAGCTGATTTTAACCGCCCCGTCCTCGCCGTCGATACCGGAACTTCCTATTTGTCGCTCGCGCTGCGCGCCGACGGCGAAACCCGTCTGTTCCATCAGGAGGCCGGCAGCCGCCAGTCCGCACTGATTCTGCCGGAAATCCGCACCCTGTTCCGTGATGCAGGCATTACCGCCGCTGATTTGGGGGCGATTGTTTATGCGAAAGGCCCTGGCGCGTTTACGGGACTGCGTATCGGCATTGGCGTGGCGCAAGGTTTGGCAACGCCGTTTGATACCCCTTTAATCGGCGTACCCTCGCTCGCTGCCGCCGCCTCGCTGCCGCCGCCGCAAAGCTGCATCCTTGCCGCTATGGACGCTCGTATGGGCGAAGTGTTTTATGCATGGTTCGATACGCTGAACTGCCGCCGTTTGAGCGATTATCAGGTCGGGCGGGCGGCAGACATCCGGCTGCCGGAAGGATGCGCCTTTTCAGACGGCATCGGCAATGCGTTCGCGCTGGAAAACCGTCCGCCCTTCTCAGGCAAACCCGATATGCCGACCGCTGCCGACTTCCTCAATCTGGCGGCGGATGGCGGTTTTCCCGCCGTCGCTGCGGCACACGCCGAGCTGCTCTACGTCCGCAACAAAATCGCCCTGACCGCCAAAGAACAGGCGGAACGGAGGGCGCGTCCGTGAACATCCGCCGCGCCGTTTATGCCGATTGCGAGGAGCTGGCCGCACTCGATGCCGTCTGCAACCCGTCCGCGTGGACGCAACGCCAATTTGAGTCCGCACTGGTTTCGCCGTCCGAACAGGTTTTCCTTGCGGAAAAAGACGGCAGGTTGGCCGCCTTTATCGTTTGGCAGAACCTGCCCGACGAATCCGAACTGCACCTGATTGCCACCGCTTTGGAATACCGCCGCCGGGGTGTCGCGTCCGCCCTGCTCGAATATTGGTTCGCCAACCTGCCCGAAGGCACGCAACGCCTGCTGCTCGAAGTCCGCGCGGGCAATATCGGCGCGCAGGCGCTGTACGCGGCACACGGCTTTACCGATGTGGGCAGGCGGAAAAACTATTACCGTACAGCCGACGGTAAAACCGAAGATGCCGTCTTAATGGAGAAAATATGTTAAGCGCGCGCTACCTCCACCTGCACGAAGCCTTGGGTTTGGGCCCGATGTGGTTGAAGCGGGGAGCCGTCGTCCTGCCGTCCGCAACATTGCCGGAAAGCCCGACACAAATCCGCCCGCAAAAGCAAACCGTCCTCAGCATTCCGCAGCGTCCGTCCGAACAGCATACCGGTCAGGCACGGCTCGAAACGATGAAAGCGTTGGAAACAACCGCCGTACATACGCGCAAACCCGCGCCTGAAACCGAAACGCCTCTGTCCGGCGTTTCAGACGGCATCGCCCCCGTTTCCGCCGCTTCGGGCATCACCAGACTTGCCGTCGTCAGCTTGTGTCCGCCGACCGAGGATATGGTTTACGGGCAACTGTTCCACGGCAAAGCGGGTGTCCTGCTTGACAACATACTCAAAGCCGTAGGACTGGATGCCGCTTATGTACACAAGACCAGCTGGGTGAAAACCGCCGCCGTCGGCAGCCCGATGCCGTCTGAACAGGCCATCGCGAATGCGCTGGGTCAAATCGCCAGGGAACTCGACGGCTGCCGCGCCCCGGCCGTCCTTTTCCTCGGGCAGGCTTTTGTCCAGCCTGAACGGCAAACGATGATTGAAACTTTGTGCGACAGCCGTCCCTTCTTCATCATCGACCATCCCGCCCGACTTTTACGCCAACCCGAACTTAAAGCCCGAAACTGGCAGGTGTTGAAACAGTTGAAACACGCCTTGCAGGCAGGCGGCAGTTGAAGCAGGCCGCACGGGGCGGTAGAATCACAACTGCATCGCAATACCTGACAGAAAGCAAAAAATGACCGATTTCCGCCAAGATTTCCTTAAATTCTCCCTCGCCCAAAACGTCTTAAAATTCGGCGAATTTACCACCAAGGCAGGACGGCAGTCGCCTTACTTCTTCAATGCCGGTCTCTTTAACGACGGCTTGTCCACGCTGCAACTGGCAAAATTCTATGCACAATCCATCATTGAAAGCGGCATCCAATTCGATATGCTGTTCGGCCCCGCCTACAAAGGCATTATTTTGGCGGCGGCAACCGCGATGATGCTGGCGGAAAAAGGCGTGAACGTCCCGTTTGCCTACAACCGCAAAGAAGCCAAAGACCACGGCGAAGGCGGCGTGTTGGTCGGTGCGCCGCTTAAAGGCCGCGTGCTGATTATCGACGACGTGATTTCCGCCGGCACATCCGTGCGCGAATCGATCAAATTGATTGAAGCGGAGGGTGCAACCCCCGCCGGTGTCGCCATCGCGCTCGACCGTATGGAAAAAGGCACGGGTGAATTGAGCGCGGTTCAGGAAGTGGAAAAACAATACGGCCTGCCCGTCGCCCCCATCGCCAGCCTGAACGATTTGTTTATCCTGTTGCAAAACAACCCCGAATTCGGACAGTTCCTCGAACCCGTCCGAGCCTACCGTCGGCAGTACGGCGTAGAATAAAAACAAAGCATATGCCGTCTGAACCGCCTTACGCCTCAGACGGCATCAAACCTGACACACACGAGGAAATACCATGCCCGCCTGTTTCTGTCCGCACTGCAAAACCCGCCTTTGGGTCAAAGAAACCCAGCTCAATGTCGCCCAAGGCTTCGTCGTCTGCCAAAAATGCGAAGGGCTGTTTAAAGCCAAAGACCATCTGGCAAGCACGAAAGAACCTATATTCAACGATTTGCCCGAGGCTGTTTCGGATGTCAAACTCGTTCACCGTATCGGCACGCACGCCATTGGCAAGAAACAGATTTCCCGTGACGAAATCGCCGGCATCCTCAACGGCGGTACAACCCTGCACGATACGCCGCCTGCGCCTGCCGCCGCGCCTGCTGCCGCACCGCAGGTTACCGTACCGCCCGCCGCGCCCGCCCGTCAGGAAGGGTTCAACTGGACTATTGCCGCCCTGTTTGCCCTTATCGTCCTCATTATGCAGCTTTCCTACCTCGTCATCCTATGAGCGCGCCCGACCTCTTTGTCGCCCACTTCCGCGAAGCCGCCCCCTATATCCGCCAAATGCGCGGCAAAACGCTGGTCGCCGGCATAGACGACCGCCTGCTCGAAGGCGATACCTTAAACAAGCTCGCCGCCGACATCGGGCTGTTGTCGCAACTGGGCATCAGGCTCGTCCTCATCCACGGCACGCGCCACTTCCTCGACCGCCACGCCGCCGCGCAAGGCCGCACGCCGCATTATTGCCGGGGCTTGCGCGTTACCGACGAAACCTCGCTCGAACAGGCGCAGCAGTTTGCCGGCACCGTCCGCAGCCGTTTTGAAGCCGCATTGTGCGGCAGCGTTTCCGGGTTCGCGCGCGCGCCTTCCATCCCGCTCGTATCGGGCAACTTCCTGACCGCCCGTCCGATAGGTGTGATTGACGGAACCGATATGGAATACGCGGGCGTTATCCGCAAAACCGACACCGCCGCCCTCCGTTTCCAACTCGACGCGGGCAATATCGTCTGGCTGCCGCCGCTCGGACATTCCTACGGCGGCAAGACCTTCCATCTCGATATGCTTCAAACCGCCGCCTCCGCCGCCGTCTCGCTTCAGGCCGAAAAACTCGTTTACCTGACCCTTTCAGACGGCATTGCCCGCCCCGACGGCACGCTCGCCGAAACCCTCTCGGCGCAGGAAGCGCAATCGCTGGCGGAACACGCCGACGGCGAAACGCGACGGCTGATTTCGTCCGCCGTTGCCGCGCTCGAAGGCGGCGTGCATCGCGTCCAAATCCTCAACGGGGCCGCCGACGGCAGCCTGCTGCAAGAACTCTTCACCCGCAACGGCATCGGCACGTCCATTGCCAAAGAGGCCTTCGTCTCCATCCGGCAGGCGCACAGCGGCGACATCCCGCACATTGCCGCCCTCATCCGCCCGCTGGAAGAACAGGGCATCCTGCTGCACCGCAGCCGCGAATACCTCGAAAACCACATTTCCGAATTTTCCATCCTCGAACACGACGGCAACCTGTACGGTTGCGCCGCCCTAAAAACCTTTACCGAAGCCGATTGCGGCGAAATCGCCTGCCTTGCCGTCTCGCCGCAGGCACAGGACGGCGGCTACGGCGAACGCCTGCTTGCCCACATTATCGATAAGGCGCGCGGCATAGGCATAAGCAGGCTGTTCGCACTGTCCACAAATACCGGCGAATGGTTTGCCGAACGCGGCTTTCAGACGGCATCGGAAGACGAGTTGCCCGAAACGCGGCGCAAAGACTACCGCAGCAACGGACGGAACTCGCATATTCTGGTACGTCGCCTGCACCGCTGACCGCAACGGAAAGCCGCCGCAGAAATGCCGTCTGAACCCCGTTTCAGACGGCATTTCCCCGATTATAAAGACCTGCCCAACCATCAAGGACCCCGATGAAATCCTACCCCGACCCCTACCGCCATTTTGAAAACCTCGATTCCGCCGAAACGCAAAACTTCGCTGCTGAAGCGAATGCCGAAACGCGCGCGCGTTTTTTAAACAACGACAAGGCGCGCGCGCTTTCAGACGGCATTTTGAATCAAATGCAGGACACGCGGCAGATTCCGTTTTGTCAGGAACACCGCGCGCGGATGTACCATTTCCATCAGGACGCGGAATATCCGAAGGGCGTGTACCGCGTGTGCACGGCGGCGACTTACCGTTCCGGCTATCCGGAGTGGAAAATCCTATTTTCAGTGGCGGACTTCGACGAATTGCTCGGTGACGATGTATATTTGGGCGGCGTGTCGCACTTGGTGGAAAAGCCCGACCGCGCGTTGTTAACGCTGAGCAAGTCGGGCGGCGATACGGCGTACACGCTGGAAGTGGATTTGGAAGCAGGGGAGTTGGTCGAAGGCGGTTTTCACTTTCCGGCAGGCAAAAACCAAGTGTCGTGGCGCGATGAAAACAGCGTGTGGGTGTGTCCGGCTTGGGACGAACGCCAGTTGACCGAATCGGGCTATCCGCGCGAAGTATGGCTGGTTGAACGCGGCAAAAGTTTCGAGGAAAGCCTGCCGGTGTATCAAATTGCCGAAGACGGCATGATGGTGAACGCGTGGCGTTACCTCGATCCGCAGGGTTCGCCCATTGATTTAATTGAAGCATCGGACGGTTTTTACACCAAAACCTATTTGCAGGTGTCGGCCGAAGGCGAGGCGAAACCGTTAAATCTGCCCAACGATTGCGATGTGGTCGGCTATCTGGCGGGACATCTTTTGCTGACGCTGCGCAAAGACTGGAACCGCGCGAACCAAAGCTATCCGAGCGGCGCGCTGGTGGCGGTGAAGCTGAATCGGGGCGAACTCGGGGCGGCGCAGCTTTTGTTTGCGCCTGATGAAACGCAGGCATTGGAAAGCGTGGAAACGACCAAGCGTTTTGTGGTGGCGAGCCTGCTGGAAAACGTACAAGGCCGTCTGAAAGCGTGGCGTTTTGCCGACGGCAAATGGCAGGAAGCCGAACTGCCGCGCCTGCCTTCGGGCGCGTTGGAAATGACCGACCAGCCTTGGGGCGGCGACGTGGTTTACCTTGCCGCCGGCGATTTCACTACGCCGCTGACGTTATTTGCGCTGGATTTGAACGTGATGGAACTGACCGTCATGCGCCGCCAACCGCAGCAGTTCGATTCATACGGCATCAACGTGCGGCAGTTTTGGACGACTTCGGCCGACGGCGAACGCATCCCTTATTTCCACGTTGGCAAAAACGCCGCGCCCGATACGCCGACGCTGGTTTATGCTTACGGCGGTTTCGGCGTGCCCGAGCTGCCGCATTATCTGGGCAGCATCGGCAAATATTGGCTGGAAGAGGGCAACGCCTTTGTGTTGGCGAACATACGCGGCGGCGGCGAGTTCGGCCCGCGCTGGCATCAGGCGGCGCAGGGCATCAGCAAACACAAAAGCGTCGATGATTTGCTTGCCGTCGTGCGCGATTTGTCCGAACGCGGCATCAGTTCGCCCGAACACATCGGTTTGCAGGGCGGCAGCAACGGCGGCCTGATTACCGCCGCCGCCTTCGTGCGCGAACCGCAAAGCATCGGCGCGCTGGTGTGCGAAGTACCGCTGACCGATATGATCCGGTATCCGCTGCTGTCCGCCGGCGCAAGCTGGACGGACGAATACGGCAATCCGCAAAAATACGAAGTCTGCAAACGCCGGTTGGGCGAATTGTCGCCGTATCATAATCTTTCAGACGGCATCGATTATCCGCCCGCACTCATCACCACCAGCCTCAGCGACGACCGCGTCCATCCCGCCCACGCGCTCAAGTTCTACGCCAAACTGCGCGAAACCTCGCCGCAATCTTGGCTCTACTCGCCTGACGGCGGCGGTCATACCGGTAACGGCACGCAACGCGAATCCGCCGACGAAATGGCGTGCGTCTTATTGTTTCTCAAAGAATTTTTGGCATCATAAATCAAGACGGCATTCCGTACCGTATCCGATAAGGAATGCCGTCTGAAATATCCACCTCAATAACGCATCATGTTGCCGTCAATCTCAACCGCCCATGCATCGATGCCGCCCTGAAGGTTGTACAGGTTTTCAAACCCAGCATCGGCCAAATACATCGCTGTATGCAGGCTGCGGATACCGTGATGGCAATACACTACAAGCGGCACGCCGTCGTCCGGCAGCTCGTTCTGCCGCAGCGGAATCAGATTCATCGGGATATGCAGCGCATTTGGCAGCGAACAAACCGCCGTTTCTTCATCCGTACGCACGTCCAACAAACAAAACATCCGCCCTTCGTCCATCCACGCCTTCAATTCCGCCGGCCCAAGTTGCACAATATCCATCGCAAAAATCCCAAAAAACCAAGCAAAATGCCGTCTGAAGCCCCAAACCCGCTTTCAGACGGCATGACCTGTCAACATCTTAAAAATCGAAACCGCCAAACGGATCGGCATCCTTATCGTCCAAATGCGCCACCAAGGTATCGAACAGCACCTTCTCTTCAAACACATCGCCTTGGCGCGTAATCAAAAGAGCACGTTGAACAGGCTTGCGTCCTACGATAACCACCATGCGTCCGCCATCTTTTAACTGTTGTTTCAACACATCAGGTACAATATTGACCGCACCGCCGACGTAAACCGCATCAAACGGCGCACCTGCGGAAAGTTCGGTCAGCCCGTTGTTTTGCACATAATCGATATTGTCCAAACCCAAGCCGTCCAACACCACTTTGGCGCGGTTTTGCTGTTCCGCATCGATATCGTCCGAAATTACCCTGCCCGCCAATTTTGCCAACAGCGCGGTCGCATAGCCCGAACCCGTGCCGATTTCCAAAACCGTATCGTTTTTCGTCAGCTTCAAGCCCTGCGCCAGCCGCGCCACAACTTTCGGCTCGAGCATCTTATGCCCGTTGGCAAGCGGCAGCGCCATATCCGCATACGCCAAACCCTGCAAGTCCTCATCGACAAAAAGCTCGCGCGGAATCTCCTCCAAAGCGTCCAAAACGTCAAAATCCAATACATCCCAAGGACGGATTTGCTGTTCGACCATATTGAACCGCGCTTTTTCAAAATCCATTTAGTGCTCCGTCAAATAATTGTTTCAACAATAGCAGGCATTATAAAACCACACTCCCGCCGCGCCAACTTCGGCACGCGCCGCCCGCCCCTTTCCATCACTCAAGCCGCCTGACGCGAAGCCTCAAACCGCTTCTCCAAAATCTTCGCCAGTTCGCCCAAATACAAAGCATCTGTCTCATCAAACTGCGCCAAATGTTCGCTGTCCGCGTCCAACACGCCGATACAGCGGCCGTCTGAAAACAGCGGCACGACAATCTCCGAACGCGACAAAGACGAACAGGCAATATGGTCGGGATGCGCGTTGACATCCCCGACGACCACCGTCTCTCCCTTCGCCCAAGCCTGACCGCACACCCCGCGACCGAACGGAATCCGCGTACACGCCAAAGGCCCCTGAAACGGTGTCAAAACCAATTCGTCCGAACGCGTATCGACCAAATAAAAACCCACCCAAAACCAACCGAACGCCTCCTTCAAAACCGCCGCCGTGTTCGCCAAATTCGCCACCCAATCCGCCTCGTCCGCCACCACAGACTCAATCTGCGGCAACACCTCCCGATAAAGCGCGGCCTTGTCCGAAGCCGAAAAATGAAGCGCGTGCATCACATCTCCTATATTTGCATACATATCAGGCGACCATTATAAAACAACCTGCCCGAAACAACATTCCAAACCGCCCCCGCAGCCGCCCGCCCCAAGTTGCGAACCCGCCGCATATCCACTAAACTTCACATTGCAACGCGCCACACGCGGCAGACAGAAAAAACACGACACGGAGCAAAAAAGATGTATCACCAAATCGGAATGTGGGATCAAAAATGGGTCATCGGCAACTGGAAAATGAACGGCCGGCTCCAAAACAACAACGCACTGATGCACCGCTTCCGCATCCTCCCCACCGCCGAACGCGTCCTCATCGGACTCGCCGCCCCGACCGTTTACCTGCTGCAACTGCACAACGCCATGCAAATCGTCTTAAACAACCGCATCCTTACCTGCGCCCAAGACGTGAGCCGCTTCCCCAACAACGGCGCGTACACCGGCGAAGTGTCCGCCGAAATGCTCGCCGACACCGGCACAGACATCGTCCTCATCGGTCACTCCGAACGCAGCCTTTATTTCGGCGAAAAAAACGAAATCCAACGCCGCAAAATGGAAAACGTCCTTAACGTCGGACTCATCCCATTATTGTGCGTCGGCGAAAGCCTCGAAGAGCGCGAAGCCGGCAAAGAACACGAAGTCATCGCCCATCAGCTTTCCATCCTGCAAGGACTGGACACCAAAAACATCGCCGTCGCCTACGAACCCGTCTGGGCGATCGGCACCGGCAAAGTCGCCACCGTCGAACAGATTGCCGACATGCACGCATTCATCTACAAAGAAATCTTGTCTTTGTGCGGAAGCGATGTTAAAATCCGCGTCCTTTACGGCGGAAGTGTGAAGGCGGACAACGCGGCCGACATCTTCGCAGTGCCTTATGTGGACGGCGCACTCGTCGGCGGCGCATCATTGTCATACGACTCCTTTACCGCCATCATCAGTGCCGCACAAAATGCGTAGAGAAATATGGAAGCCTTCAAAACCCTTATTTGGATTATTAATATCATTTCCGCCTTGGCCGTCATCGTGTTAGTATTGCTCCAACACGGCAAAGGCGCGGATGCAGGCGCGACCTTCGGATCGGGAAGCGGCAGCGCGCAAGGCGTTTTCGGCTCTGCCGGCAACGCCAACTTCCTCAGCCGTTCGACCGCCGTTGCAGCAACATTTTTCTTTGCAAGCTGTATGGCTATGGTGTATATTCACACCCACACGACAAAACACGGTTTGGACTTCAGTAACGTACAACAAACCAAGCAGGCACCTAAGCCCGCCGCTCCCGCTGAAAACCAACCCGCACCTGCTGCCCCCGCTCCTCAGCAGCAGAAATAACAGTTTTTCAAATGCCGACATGGTGAAATTGGTAGACACGCTATCTTGAGGGGGTAGTGGCCGTAGGCTGTGCGAGTTCAAATCTCGCTGTCGGCACCAACATACAAAAACGCTTAGAAATTCTAGGCGTTTTTTTTCGTTTAACAATCCGTCTCACTGGCAGAAACACGCATCATTAAAGAATCTGTCTGAAGCCGGTTGGACGACTTTATCGGACAATACGCCGATTCCGTACGCTTTACCGAATGGAGCATCAAAGACACCGCCATTATTCCGGCAGGCGGCAAAGGCAAAGGACACGCAGGCTATAAAGTGCAGGTTGGCGGCAATGACGAGTTTTACATCTTGCCGATAGTGTTTAAGGAAGAAATCGCCCAATCGTTCCCGCTTAATACCGTATGTAGGGTGCTGACGGAAAAAGGACGCTTGAAGCCGTCCAAAAACGGGGATCAGCACCAAATCAAAGTGAACAAGAAGCCGATACGGCATTATGTGGTTATTGAGAAATTAGAATTTGATTGATACAGAGAGCCGCCGATAATGGCGGCTTTTTTATTATACCGCGCAAAAACTGCCGAAACGACCGCCTAAAAAGGGGCGCGAAACCCGAAACATCCCCGGTCGCAAGGCACGGGGATTTTTTGCGCCCGTTGCAAGAGGGGATTGGATTTAAGCGGCGCAGGCTTGAAGGCAAAACGGGCGGGGCTCAGAACTGTTTAAATGCCGTCTGAATCTCAAACGGATTCAGACGGCATTTTGGAACAACGGCTCAAATTCTCGATCCCCTTCCCTTAACGCCGACGGTTTTTATTAACGCGCCCCTTATTTCTGACACTTTGCTCATAAACCGGCATAACGGTCGGTAACAACCGTTTTAGATTTTCTATACGGGCATTGTTTGTCGGATGAGTAGAGGTAATAGCAGAAATAAAGCCGTTTTGGTCGTTTTCCTGATTCATTTTTTCCCAAACCCTGACAGCGGCCGCCGGATGATAGCCTGCCTGCGCCATCAACATCATTCCCCCCTCATCGGCTTCTTCTTCCAAGCTGCGGCTATAAGGCAAGGTAATGCCGTACTCCCCCAAAATATCCATACCCAATCCGACCAATTCCGGATTAGTGTCCGGTTTTTTGTCTAATATAATCTGAGTGCCTATCTGCGCCGCCATATTAGTCAAGATTTTCTGCCCGACCTTATTTTTACCGTGTTCATGCAGGGCGTGCGTCATTTCATGCCCCATAATGGCGGCAATTTCGCCATCGGTCAGCTTAAGTTTATCGACTATCCCCGTATAAAACGCCATTTTCCCGCCGGGCATTGCCCACGCGTTCAGCTCATCGTTTTTGAAAACCGTCATTTTCCAGTCAAACTTATGGCCGGTATTATTTGCCGCATCGGCATAAGGCAACATACGTCGAAATACTGCCTGCACCCTACGGGCTGTTTTGGATGTAGTATCGACATTGCCGGCAGACTTGTACAACTCAACCGTTTTCATATAATCTTCGGCAGCCGCAGCATTCATTGTGGCGGAATCCTGACCGTAAACATCGGCAACGACCGTACAAGCCCCCAATACCGAGATTACTGCCGACAGGCAGAGTATCCGTTTAAAGGAAGGAAGGAAGGAAGGAAGGAAGGAAGGAAGGAAATTTCATATTTAGGTTTACTCCTTAAAAAATTAAATTTCAAAAAATGCCGTCTGAATCCAAAACGGATTTCGGACGGCATCTTAACATTGTTTAATGTTTTTAAAAAGATTTACACCACGATGTTCGCCAGTCTGCCCGGTACGGCGATGATTTTCTTGGCAGGCTTGCCGTCTATGAATTTCACCGCGCCTTCAGCGGCGTATTCGGCAGCTTCTTCAGCCGGTTTGTCGAAATCACGCATAAATTGCCAATAATTCTCCAACTTTTTTACGGCTGCTGCTGCCTTTTGCGGCAATATTGCGCTGAACTTCAACTGTTTTCAGAATAGCAAAAGAATAAATATCCCTTGTGAATTCAGTATCATGATTTGAAATTAAAACGCCTTGGGAGTCGGACGCAATTTGTCGATTTTTTTGTAAAGTCCGCGACCAATGAATTCGATCGTATTTTGGTCGCGCAAAATTTGCAACTGTTGGCGGATTTTGTCTCTGATATGGTTGTTTTGGGGAAATTGGATGGATAGTTTGTTTCCAAATCCATACATTTGCGACAATGTGAATTCTTCGGGGAGTTGGTCGATACATTTCATAACAGCCAAAAGCCAGCCTTTGCGCTCCGCATTTTGGTTGCGTAAAAACAAATTGGATTGCCATTTTTTCAGAACGGTTTCGGGTTCGATAATGCGGGAATTGTCTATTAAGAATATTTTGCCGCTTTCAGGCAAAGGGGCGAGATTGATGGAACACATAATGTGGTTCGGCCGGTTTTTAATGCCTTTATTTCTGGGAATAATCATATCCGGCGTGATGAAATGTTTGGGTACAAGCACCAATTGCCGTATGGAGTAATCCGCTTTTTTATATGCAAGAAAGAAAAAGTTGGGGTTGGTATCTGACCGGATGCGCTCCAACATGGTGTGATATGCACCGTCAGGCACACTGTTACCTATGGTTTTTTGATTTTTACTCTTTAATTCATATTGCTCGTGGCAATTTGGGCAAAAGAGGTCTGCAACAGGTTTGTTATTGGCAAATCTCTGCATCGGCTTGCTTCCGCAACAGGGGCAGTAGCCGTTTTTTTCCAACCAAGCCTCGCTCATTACACGGATTTTGTGGGTTGCTTCATTTTGTTGCTTTCCCAATTCAGTATCGAAAAATAAATTCATGTTTTGGATTTTGAGATTTCAGTTATTCGGGGTTCGTCATGCAGACAACCCAATCTGCCTTAAAAAGGCCGTCTGAAAACCCTGTTTCCCAGTTTTCAGACGGCCTTTATCCGTATGGCTAAACCTTAAAAGCGGTTTAGACAACAATATTCACCAAGCGTCCGGGCACGACGATGATTTTCTTCGCGGGCCTGCCTTCCATGAATTTCACCGCGCCTTCGGTGGCGAGTGCGGCGGCTTCGAGGTCGGCTTTGGATGCGTCGGCGGCGACGGTGATTTTGCCGCGCAGTTTGCCGTTGACTTGAACCATGACTTCGATTTCGGATTTGACCAATGCGGCTTCGTCGACTGTCGGCCAGCCTGCTTCCCACAGTTTCGCGCCGTTCAATTCGCTCCACAGGGTTTCGCAGATGTGCGGCACGATGGGCCACAACAGGCGTACGGCGGCTTCCAATACTTCTTGGGCGACGGCGCGGCCTTGTTCGCCGCCGGTGTCGGTTTTGTCGTATTGGTTGAGCAATTCCATCACGGCGGCGATGGCGGTGTTGAACTGCTGGCGGCGGCCGTAGTCGTCGCTGACTTTGGCGATGGTGGAATGCAGTTTGTGGCGCAGGTCTTTGAGTTCTTTAGACAAACCGTCTTGGCTGCCTGCAAACGCTTTGACCGCGCCGCCTTGTTTCAGGTATTCGTAAACGGTACGCCACAGGCGGCGCAGGAAGCGGTGCGCGCCTTCGACACCGCTGTCGCTCCATTCGAGGGATTGCTCGGGCGGTGCGGCAAACATCATGAACAGGCGGGCGGTGTCCGCGCCGTAGGCGTTAATCAGCTCTTGCGGATCGACGCCGTTGTTTTTGGACTTGGACATTTTTTCCGTGCCGCTGATGACGACGGGCAGTCCGTCGGCTTTGAGGACGGCGGAAACGGGGCGACCTTTGTCGTCAAAAGTCAGCTCGACATCGGCAGGGTTGATCCAGTCTTTGCCGCCTTTGTCGTTTTCGCGGTAGTAGGTTTCGCAAACGACCATACCTTGCGTCAGCAGGCGTTCGAACGGTTCGCCAACATTGACCAAACCTTCGTCGCGCATCAGTTTGGTGAAGAAACGCGCGTACAGGAGGTGCAAAATGGCGTGTTCGATACCGCCGATGTATTGGTCGACCGCGCCCCAGTATTTCGCGGCTTCCGCCGATACCATGCCGTCTGAAAACTTGGGCGACATATAGCGGAAGAAATACCAGCTCGATTCCATGAAGGTGTCCATGGTGTCTGTTTCGCGTTTCGCCGCGCCGCCGCAGCACGGGCAGGCAGTTTCGTAAAACTCGGGCATTTTTGCCAGCGGCGAACCCATACCGTCAGGTACGACGTTTTCGGGCAGAACGACGGGCAGTTGGTCGGCAGGGACGGGTACGTCGCCGCATTGTTCGCAATGGACGATGGGAATCGGGCAGCCCCAGTAGCGTTGGCGGGAAATGCCCCAGTCGCGCAGGCGGTATTGGGTTTTCGGTTCGCCCGCGCTTTGGCTTTGCAGCTTGGCGGCAACGGCATCGAATGCCGTCTGAAAATCCAAGCCGTCCAAGTCGCCGCTGTTGACCAATACGCCGTTTTCTTTGTCGCCGTACCATTCTTGCCATCGGTTTGCGTCGAATGTGTTGTCGCCGACGGCAATGACTTGTTTTTTCGGCAGATTGTATTTAGTGGCGAACTCGAAATCGCGTTCGTCGTGCGCCGGAACCGCCATCACCGCGCCGTCGCCGTAGCCCCACAATACATAGTTGGCAATCCACACTTCCAGCTTGTCGCCGTTGAGCGGGTTGACGACGTAGCGGCCGGTCGGCACACCTTTTTTCTCCATCGTCGCCATATCGGCTTCGGCAACCGAGCCGGCTTTGCATTCGGCGATAAATGCCTGCAATTCGGGTTTGTCGGCCGCTGCGGCGGCTGCCAGCGGATGCTCGGCGGCAACGGCGATATAAGTCGCACCCATCAGCGTGTCGGGGCGGGTGGTATAAACTTGCAGGAATTTCGCGTAATCGCCTTCCAAGCCTTGTTTGCTGTCGTCTGAAACGGCGAAGCGCACGGTCATACCGCGAGATTTGCCGATCCAGTTGCGCTGCATGGTTTTGACTTGTTCCGGCCAGTGTTCCAGTTTGTCCAAGTCGTTGAGCAGCTCTTCGGCGTAATCGGTGATTTTGAAGTAATACATCGGGATTTCGCGTTTTTCGATCAATGCGCCGGAACGCCAGCCGCGTCCGTCGATGACTTGCTCGTTGGCAAGGACGGTTTGGTCGACCGGATCCCAGTTTACCGTGCCGTTTTTGCGATAAACGATGCCTTTTTCAAACAGCTTGGTAAACAGCCATTGTTCCCAGCGGTAGTATTCGGGTTTGCAGGTTGCGGTTTCGCGTTCCCAGTCAATCGCAAAACCTAGGCTTTTGAGCTGGGTTTTCATATATTCGATGTTGTCGTAGGTCCAAGCGGCGGGGGCGACGTTGTGTTTCATCGCCGCGTTTTCCGCCGGCATACCGAACGCGTCCCAACCCATAGGCTGCATGACGTTGAAGCCGTTTAAGCGTTTGAAGCGGCTCAATACGTCGCCGATGGTGTAGTTGCGCACGTGCCCCATATGCAGCTTGCCGCTGGGATAGGGGAACATAGAGAGGCAGTAGTATTTGGGTTTGGAAGCGTCTTCGGAGACGTTGAAAATACGGGCATCATCCCATTTTTTCTGCGCCGCAGGCTCAATGGCGGCGGGCCGGTATTGTTCTTGCATAGTCATTCTGTTTTCGCTTAAAAACGTTGGAAAAATAAAGTCGGCATCAATTATAACAGGTTGCCGGAAGCGGCGAATCGGCAGATTGCCGGCAGGAGGCGGGCGGCACGGCAAACCCTTCGCCCCGTATGCCGCACAAATACGCCGAACCTGCTGATACGCCCGTTGTTTTATGCTACCATTAAAAATCAAAATCAAATATTTAAAACCATCCTGAAGCGGCTCTTCCGAACAAAAGGCAGACGGGCATCGGGTAAAAAAGGATTCTGCATATGAAAATCAAACAAATCGTCAAACCGGGCCTGGCAGTATTGGCGGCGGGCATCCTGTCTGCCTGCGCGGTCAAAAGCAACGTCAAAGCCGACGGCACGACCGACAATCCGGTCTTCCCTAAACCCTATTCCGTAACGTTCGACAACAAGCGCGGCACATTCCCGACTTATGACGAACTGAATCAGATGCGCCCCGGCCTGACCAAAGACGACATCTACAAAATCCTGGGCCGCCCGCATTACGACGAAGGTATGTACGGCGTGCGCGAATGGGATTACCTGTTCCACTTCCACACCCCCGGCGTAGGTATCGACCCTGAAAACACTTCCGGCGTGGAAGATGTTACTACCTGCCAATACAAAGTGATTTTCGATAAAGACAAATTTGCCCGCAGCTTCTACTGGAACCCCGTCTTCCCGAAAGATGCCGCCTGCCCGCCGCCAGCACCCAAAGCCGAGCCGCAAGTCATCATCCGCGAAATCGTGCCGGCAAAACCGAAACGTATCCGCCAATAAGCCGCTATGCCGCCCCGCCTGCTTTCAGGGATATTGTGCTGCCTGCTGACGGCTGCCCCCGTATTCGCACAGGGGCAGCCGGATGCGGTCAATGCCTATATCCAAAAGAAAAAAGTCATCGTCGACACATCCAAAGCGGAACTCTGTTTTGCCGATGACCATCAGTGCCATCCCGTCCTTATCGGTGTTGCCACGCCCAAGGGGACGTTCGGGCTGACGCTGAACAGTACCGACAAGCCCGGATACGGCGGCGAAGTCATCGGTTTCAAGCAGGAGGGCGATTTTCTTTTCGCCCTGCACCGCGTTTGGAATCAGATACCGTCGGAAAGGCGGAACGAACGCATCGCCTCCCCGTCCGTGTCCGACAGGATTATGACCAACGGCTGCATCAACGTCAGCGATGCGGTGTACGAAAAACTGCGTCATTATTTTGTGTTGGAAGTGATTTGAAACAGACGGATACCGCACGCGCCGGTATCCGTTTTCACATTGCCCCGATGCCTGAAACAGACCGTCCGCCACGTCATGCCGTCTGAAACCGGCGCAGATGCCGCCAAGCCTTCAGACGGCATTGTCCGCCCGCTCCGGCCGGACAACAACCATCTTTGGGAGAGCCTTATGCCCGAACAAAACCGCATCCTCTGCCGCGAACTGAGCCTGCTGGCATTCAACCGCCGCGTGTTGGCGCAGGCGGAAGACAGAAACGTCCCCCTTTTGGAACGTCTGCGCTTCCTGTGCATCGTGTCGTCCAATCTTGACGAATTTTTTGAAGTCCGCATGGCGTGGCTCAAACGTGAAAACAAGCTGCACCCCCGGCGCAGGCTGGACAACGGCAAAATGCTGTCTGAAACCATCGCCGACGTTACCGAAGCGGCGCGCTCCCTGATACGGCACCAGTACGACCTGTTCAACAACGTCCTTCAGCCCGAGCTGGCGCGGGAAGGCATCCATTTTTACCGCCGCCGCAACTGGACGGGCACGCAGAAAAAGTGGATCGAAGACTATTTCGACCGCGAACTGCTGCCGATTCTGACCCCCATCGGCCTTGACCCCTCCCACCCGTTCCCACGCCCGCTGAACAAATCGCTGAACTTTGCCGTAGAACTCGACGGCACAGACGCATTCGGCAGACCTTCGGGTATGGCGATTGTCCAGGCACCGCGCATCCTGCCGCGCGTTGTTCCCCTGCCGTCCGAACTGTGTGGCGGCGGACACGGCTTCGTCTTCCTGTCGTCCATCCTGCACACCCACGTCGGCAAACTCTTCCCGGGCATGAACGTCAAAGGCTGCCACCAATTCCGCCTCACCCGCGACAGCGATTTGAACGTCGATGAAGAAGACGTACAAAACCTCCGCGCCTCCATTCAAAACGAACTGCACGACCGCGAATACGGCGACGGCGTGCGGCTCGAAGTTGCCGACACCTGTCCCGCCTACATCCGCGACTTTCTGCTCGCGCAATTCAAACTGACCGCCGCCGAACTCTATCAGGTCAAAGGCCCTGTCAACCTCGTGCGCCTCAACGCCGTCCCCGACCTAGTCAACCGCCCCGATTTGAAATTCCCACCGCACACGCCGGGCCGTCTGAAAGCCTTGGGCAAAACCGCGTCCATATTCGATTTGGTGCGCCAATCGCCCATCCTGCTGCACCACCCCTACCAATCCTTCGACCCCGTTGTCGAAATGATGCGCGAAGCCGCCGCCGACCCCGCCGTGCTTGCCGTCAAAATGACGATTTACCGCACCGGCACGCGCTCCGAACTCGTCCGCGCCCTGATGAAGGCGGCACTCGCCGGCAAACAAGTAACCGTCGTCGTCGAACTGATGGCGCGTTTTGACGAAGCCAACAACGTCAACTGGGCGAAGCAGCTCGAAGAGGCGGGCGCGCACGTCGTGTACGGCGTGTTCGGCTACAAAGTCCACGCCAAGATGGCACTGATCATCCGCCGCGAAGACGGCGTACTCAAGCGTTACGCCCACCTCGGCACGGGTAACTACCACCAAGGCACATCGCGCATCTACACCGACTTCGGCCTCATCACAGCCGACGAACAAATCACCGCCGATGTGAACACATTGTTTATGGAAATCACAGGCTTGGGCAAACCCGGGCGGCTGAACAAACTCTACCAAAGTCCGTTTACCCTGCACAAAATGGTTATCGACCGCATCGCTCGCGAAACCGAACACGCAAAAGTCGGCAAACCGGCGCGGATTACCGCCAAGATGAATTCGCTCATTGAACCGACCGTCATCGAAGCCCTGTATCGGGCAAGCGCGGCAGGCGTGCAAATCGATTTGATTGTGCGCGGTATGTGCACCTTGCGCCCGGGTGTAAAAGGCTTGTCCGAAAACATCCGCGTCCGCTCCATCGTCGGCAGGCAGCTCGAACATGCGCGCGTGTATTGCTTCCACAACAACGGCGCGGACGATACCTTTATCTCCAGCGCGGATTGGATGGGGCGCAACTTCTTCCGCCGCATCGAAACCGCCGCGCCGATTGCTGCGCCCGAACTCAAAAAACGCGTCATCCGCGAAGGTTTGGAGATGGCACTGGCAGACAATACGCACGCGTGGCTGATGCAGCCCGACGGCGGCTATATCCGCGCCGCGCCTGCCGAAGGCGAGTCCGAAGCCGATCTGCAAAACGATTTGTGGGCACTGCTCGGAAGATGACCCGCACCGTCCCGATCAAAAACCATGCCGTCTGAAACCTTTCCGTTTCAGACGGCATGGTTTTACAGCAATCCAAACAGGGCGAACTGGAATCAAAAACACACCTTCGCCATTCCCGCACAAGCACTTCCCCTATACACTCCCAACCCCAATCCGCCGCATTCCAGACGACATTGCCTTTCCGACAGCCGAACAAAACCCCGAATCCGTCTGCACGGTTCGGGGCATATCTCCAATACGGGCATCGTGCTCCGGAAAACCGTCAAATCCGCATCGGCATCACAATATATTTGAAATTCGGATTGTTCGGCACGGTAAACAGCGTCGAGCGGTTGGCATCGCCGAAGGCAAGCTGCATATCGTCGGAATGGATGTTGCGCAACACGTCCATCAGATAGCCGATATTGAAACCGACTTCCAATTCCCCGCCCTGATAGGCGATTTCGATTTCTTCGCGCGCTTCTTCCTGCTCGTTGTTGCTGCACACGACGCTCAACAGGCCGGGTTGCAGGAACAGGCGCGCGCCACGGAATTTTTCGTTGGCAAGAATGGACACACGTTCCAGCGCGCCCAAAAGTTCGGCACGGGACAAAACGAAAATCTTGTCGTTGTCCAAAGGAATCACGCGGTTGAAATCGGGGAATTTGCCGTCGATGACCTTGCTGACGATGGTCGTGCCGTTGCATTGGAAACGCACCTGTTTGTCCAGCAGCTCGATTTGAATCGGATCGTCGGGGTTGTTCAACAGTTTGAACAGTTCCAGCACCGTTTTGCGCGGCAAAATCACTTCGGCGCGCGGCAAATCCGCATCAATCGCGCAGGCTGCATAGGCAAGGCGGTGTCCGTCGGTCGCCACAAGGCGCAACTGGCTGCCCTCAACCTGCATCAGCAGACCGTTGAGATAATAGCGGATGTCCTGCACCGCCATGCTGTACTGCACTTGCGACAGCATGGTTTTGAAACGCTCCTGCTCCAGCGAGAAAGTCGCGCTGATGTCCTCGCCGACATTCATCATCGGAAAATCGGCGGCAGGCAGGGTCTGCAGGGCAAAACGCGATTTGCCCGCTTTCAGCATCAGACGGCTGTCGTCCCAATCCAGCGACACCAGCGCACCGGCAGGCAGTGCCCGTAAAATATCCTGAAATTTCTTGGCATTGGTGGTGATGCGGAAGTCGCCCGCGCCGCCCTCGGGACCCGCAGTGTCGATTTGGATTTCCAAATCGGTTGCCAAGAGTTTGGTCTGACCGCCTTTTCCCTCAATCAGGACGTTGGACAGGATGGGCAGGGTGTGGCGGCGTTCGACGATGCCGGTAACGGCTTGCAGCGGCTTGAGCAGGCTGTCGCGCTCGGCTTGTAAAATCAACATTTTCGCTCCTTAAATCGGTTGGATTTCTTACCCTTCGGACGGCATGGGCAATATCATGCCGTCTGAAAGGCGTGTCCGGTCAGTTTTGAATCAGAATCAGCAGTTTCTCGTAATCCTGCGCCAACTCGGGGTCTTCCTCGCGCAGTTTCGCCACCGCCCTGATGCCGTGCATGACGGTCGTATGGTCGCGTCCGCCGAACGAGTCGCCGATAGACGGCAGGCTCAAAGTGGTCAGTTCTTTGGTCAGGCTCATGGCAACCTGACGCGGACGGGCAATGTTGCGCGTGCGTTTTTTGCCGAGTACGTCGCTGATTTTGATGCGGTAATATTTCGCCACCGCATCGATGATGATGTCGGCGGTAATGACTTTGTGCTTCTCGGCAATAATGTCCTGCAAAGCGGTACGCGCCAAATCGATGTCGATGACGGGACGATTCATAAAGCGGCTGCTCGCTCCGACGCGGTTGAACGCGCCTTCAAGCTCACGCACGTTGGAACGGATCAGATTGGCAATGAACAGCGCGGCTTCGTCTTCGATACTGATGCCCGCCGCTTCCGCCTTTTTCTGCAAAATGGCGATACGCATTTCCAATTCGGGCGGCTCGAGCTCCAAAGTCAGTCCCCATGAAAAACGGGATTTGAGGCGGTCGTCCATACCTTCGATTTTGGCGGGTAAAACATCGCAAGTGAGGATGAGCTGTTTTTTCTCGTTGTGGAAATGGTTGTACAGATAGAAAAATTCTTCCATCGTACGGTCTTTGCCTTTGATGAACTGG
Organism: Neisseria polysaccharea; assembly: GCF_963392925.1. Classification (NCBI taxonomy): domain Bacteria; kingdom Pseudomonadati; phylum Pseudomonadota; class Betaproteobacteria; order Neisseriales; family Neisseriaceae; genus Neisseria; species Neisseria polysaccharea. The sequence goes on along the minus strand of NZ_CAUJNZ010000007.1, from coordinate 4,961 downwards.
ATGTCGTCGATAATCAGCAGGTCGTATTGCTTGTATTGCTGCTTGAACACGTCGTAGGTATTGTTGCGAACCGCCTTCATAAAGCTGCGGATATAGTCGTCCGAATGCATATAGCGCACTTTGGCATCGGGACGGTTTTTCAAAAGCTCGTTGCCGACCGCCTGCACAAGGTGGGTTTTGCCCAAACCCGTGCTGCCGTACAGGAAAAACGGGTTGTAGCTCTGCCCCGGGCTTTCCGCAATCGCCTGCGCCGCAGCCGCCGCAAGGCGGTTGCCCTTGCCTTCGACCAATGTGTCGAACGTATAGTCCGGCGACAGATTGGTCTGCTCGTAACGCGCCTCTTCCGCATCGCGCTGTGCATCCGTCCGTGCTTTGGCAACTGCCGCCGATTCCGGTCGGGAAGCAGACCCGGCAGCCTGACGCGGCTCGTGCGGCAGGTTTTTCATACGTTCTGCCAAAATATCCGCCGCCGTTTTCGACACAGCGGGTTTGACAGGCTCTTCAGACTGCAGCTCGTCCAACAGAACCTCCTGCACGGGCATTCCCTCCGACACCGCGTGCAAGGACGGCTCGGCAGGTTCGACAGCACCTTCAACCGCCGCCATCTCATAACGTACGCCTTCTCCCGGTTTGAATACGAAGGCGGAACGGCCGGCAGCCAACTCTTCCCTCACCGCTTCTATTTTTCCGGCAAACTGGCTCTTGAGCATATTGCAGGCAAACTGATTCTTGCCGTACACCACCCATACGCCACCCTCCTCACCGACGGTAAGGGGCGCAATCCATTGCGCAAACTGCCCCGGAGGCAACATATCGTGAAGACGGCGGAGGCACAGCGGCCAAAACTCTGCTAGTGTCATAGATAAGCTCGAATCGGTAAAAATGAAATCGAAAACAAAGAAAATATAATATTTTCAAAAAGAAAACAAATCTGTTGAACACACATCGGTTCAAAATGCAGCGAACCGATTATACCGACTCGCCGATATTTTATCCACAACCCGTGCAAAAATTTATCCACAGAAAGGCGGCAGAAATCCGCAGGTAATCGGGCAATCCTCCGGCAAAGTTTCTATATTGATTGACAAAAGCAGCAAATTAGAGTGTAATTCACGGTTTAATTATCTACCCATTCTATTTTAGGAAACATCATGAAACGCACTTATCAACCTTCCGTTACCAAACGCAAACGCACCCACGGCTTCCTGGTGCGCTCCAAAACACGCGGCGGCCGCGCAGTATTGGCTGCACGCCGCGCCAAAGGCCGCAAACGCCTGGCGGTATAATTTTGGACTACCGCTTCGGAAGGCAGTACCGCTTGTTAAAAACGGATGATTTTTCATCCGTTTTTGCATTCAGGAAACGCCGCAGCCGAGACCTTCTGCAAGTCTCCCGTTCAGACGGCAACGGACTGGGGCACCCCCGCCTCGGGCTGGTCGTCGGTAAAAAAACAGCCAAACGGGCCAACGAACGGAATTACATGAAACGCGTTATCCGCGACTGGTTCAGATTAAATAAAAACAAGCTGCCGCCGCAAGATTTCGTTGTCCGCGCCCATCAGAAATTCGGCAGGGACGCTGCGGCACAGGCACGGGAAGAGCTGGCGCAGCTCATGCTGGGCGGTTCGGATCCAAACTACAAAAAACAGGCATAAATCGGGCGATACGGCATGCGCCGGCGGGTTTACACATAAGGCATCCTCCATGAACTTTCTGTTATCCAAACTGCTGCTGGTTCTGATAAGGTTCTACCAATACTGCATCAGCCCGCTGATTCCGCCCCGCTGCCGCTATACGCCGACCTGTTCGCAATACGCGGTGGAAGCCGTGAAAAAATACGGCGCATTCAAAGGCGGGCTGCTTGCAGCAAAGCGCATCGCCCGATGCCACCCCCTCGGCGGACACGGACACGACCCCGTCCCCTGAACCGCCCCGCCGCCCGAACTGCACGCTTTCCTTTTATTTCCCATCGGTTTCTATATAATGCCGTCTGAAACTTCGGGCAGGCGGCACGACCGCCGGGTATAAAGCCTGCCGTAATCCCCCGCCTATCGGAACCCGCGTACTGCGGCGTTTCCGACCATTCAGGAAACTCTTATGGATTTTAAAAGACTCACCGCGTTCTTCGCCATCGCGCTGGCGATTATGATCGGCTGGGAAAAAATGTTCCCCGCCCCCCAAACCGCGCCCGCGCCCGGACAGGCCGCACAGCAACAGCGGCAAACCGTCGCAACCGCTTCCGCCGAAGCCGCACTCGCCTCCGCAACGCCGATTACCGTAACGACCGATGCGGTTCAAGCCGTCATTGATGAAAAAAGCGGCGACCTGCGCCGGCTGACCCTGCTCAAATACAAAGCAACCGGCGACGAACACAAACCCTTCGTCCTATTTGGCGACGGCAAAGAATACACCTACGTCGCCCAATCCGAGCTTTTGGACGCACAAGGCAACAACGTTCTGAAAGGCATCGGCTTTACCGCTCCGCAAAAACAATACAGCCTCAACGGCGACAAAGTCGAAGTCCGCCTGAGTGCGCCCGAAACAAACGGACTGAAAATCGACAAAGTTTATACTTTTACCAAAGGCAGCTACTTGGTTAACGTCCGCTTCGACATTGCCAACACCGGCGGCAAGCCCGCCAACCTGAGCGCGGACTACCGCATCGTCCGCGACCGCAGCCAACCCGAAGGCCAAGGCTACTTCACCCGTTCCTACCTCGGCCCGGTGGTTTACACCCCTGAAGGCGGCTTCCAAAAAGTCAGCTTCTCCGATTTGGACGACGATGCCAAATCCGGCAAATCCGAAGCCGAATACATCCGCAAAACCCCGACCGGTTGGCTCGGTATGATCGAACACCACTTTATGTCCGCTTGGATTTTGCAGCCTAAAGGCGGACAAAGCGTTTGCGCCGCAGGCGAATGCGGCATCGACATCAAACGCCGCAACGACAAGCTGTACAGCGCAAGCGTCGGCGTGCCTTTAGCCGCCATCCCGGCCGGCGCGAAAGCCGAAACCGCCGTCAACCTGTATGCCGGCCCGCAAACCACTTCCGTCATCGCCGGCATCGCCGACAAACTGCAACTGGCAAAAGACTACGGCAAAGTACACTGGTTCGCCTCCCCACTCTTCTGGCTCTTGAACCAACTGCACAACATCATCGGCAACTGGGGCTGGGCAATCATCGTTTTGACCATCATCGTCAAAGCCGTACTGTACCCATTGACCAACGCCTCTTACCGCTCTATGGCGAAAATGCGCGCCGCCGCACCCAAGCTGCAAGCCATCAAAGAGAAATACGGCGACGACCGTATGGCGCAGCAACAAGCGATGATGCAGCTTTACAAAGACGAAAAAATCAATCCGCTGGGCGGCTGTCTGCCTATGCTGTTGCAAATCCCCGTATTCATCGGCTTGTACTGGGCATTGTTCGCCTCCGTAGAATTGCGCCAGGCACCTTGGCTGGGCTGGATTACCGACCTCAGCCGTTCCGACCCCTACTACATCCTGCCCATCATTATGGCGGCAACGATGTTCGCCCAAACCTATCTGAACCCGCCGCCGACCGACCCGATGCAGGCGAAAATGATGAAAATCATGCCTTTGATTTTCTCCGTTATGTTCTTCTTCTTCCCTGCCGGTCTGGTATTGTACTGGGTGGTCAACAACCTCCTAACCATCGCCCAGCAATGGCACATCAACCGCAGCATCGAAAAACAACGCGCCCAAGGCGAAGTCGTTTCCTAAATGCCGCAGCATGAAAAATGCCGTCTGAAACCTGTTCAGACGGCATTTTTATTGTTCACCCCCTATTAGGGCGGAAATCTTCAACCCGCATACATCACAAAAATCGTCGGACGTTTTTTCAAATTCGGCATTTCTTTCCTTTTCCGCCACTGCGCGATTGTCCGGCTGATGATTTCCTGTGTCGGCAAGGTCAAATCCGCAGCTACACACAAGCGCGTTTCAGGATGCAGGTTTTCCACCGCATCGGCAAGCAGCGCATCATTGCGGTAAGGCGTTTCAATAAAAATCTGCGTCTCACCGCACTGCCGCGAACGTTGCTCCAAAGCCTTCAAACTCTGAATGCGCTCATTTTTTTCAGACGGCAGATAACCCTTAAACGCAAAGTTCTGCCCGTTCGCGCCCGAAGCCATCAGCGCCAGCAGCAGGCTGGACGGCCCGACCAGCGGACGCACTTCAAAACCGTGTTTATGCGCCAATGCCACCAAATTCGCGCCCGGATCAGCCACAGCCGGGCAACCCGCCTCACTGACAATGCCCATACTGCGCCCTTCCTGCAAAGGTTTCAGCAATTCCGGTAAAGCCTTCAAATCCGTGTGTTCATTCAATGTTTGCAGATTCAGCTCGCGGATGGGTGCAGTTACGCCCAAATGTTTCAAATGCGCGCGCGCCGTTTTTTCCGCCTCTACGACAAAATCCGTCAGTCCGACAACCGCCTGTTGTTCGTGCGGCAACAGGCACGGCGTGTCAGGCGTACCCAAAGGCGTAGGAATCAAATACAAAACAGCAGCCATCACTCCCCCCACTCATCGGTTAAAAATGCCGTCTGAACCCTTCAGACGGCATAAACGGACGATTACAAAACATCCACGCCCTCATTTTTCAAGAAATCGACCAGACGGAAAACCGGCAAACCGATTAAAGCATTCGGATCAGTACTCTCAATCCGTTCGATCAACAATGCACCCAAATCCTCACTCTTCAACGCACACGAGCAATAAACCGCATCAGGCTCGCGCTCCAAATAGCGGAGGATGTGCAGCTCGTCCAACTGCCTCATCACGACCACCGTCTTATCGATATGCCGCTGCATCGTGCCCGTAACCGTATTCAACAGCACGACCGCGCTGTAAAACTCAATCTCCCTGCCGCTCAAATGCATCAACATCTTTTGCGCGTTGGCAAGGTTCATCGGCTTGCCCCACTGCCTGCCGTCGCACC
>NZ_CAUJNZ010000006.1:0-131824 GCF_963392925.1 Neisseria polysaccharea | reverse complement strand
TCAGGTATCGCGGGTCTATGCCGATGGCGGCGTGTATCTCCTGCCAGCGGTAACGCGCGGCGGCTTTGATGTCTTGGCAAGTCGGTTTCATTTTTCCGCCTCCTCCGATACAGGCTCTAACACGACACCAGCCATCGGGTCGGTCTCCCATATCGCGGGCGTTTGCGGCTGCGTCTCAACAGGGGGCGGAATATCCGCCGCGTGGTTTTCGGGGGCGTGGTGCGTCATGCCTGCAAAGGCAAAACCGAAAATCAGGAAAACCGCCGCCCCTGCATATGGCGTTCTGCGCGGTCTGTTGTCTTGTCTCATGGCTTTTTCTCCTGTGCCAATGTTTGGAATAAGCCTAAACCTGAAACATCAAATATAGATAAATCAATGTGTTATCTAAAACATAGGTTTGAGTCTGCCCCTACCGCCTAAAAATAGGCGGCATGGCGGTTTAGGTTTTGATGGGTTTTAAAGGGTCAGACAGCGGGGACTACTTGATAGCTTGCCCATGCTTTGAAGTCGTCGCCCGCAATGGCGGCGATAAAGGACAGACAGGCGGAAACGGCGGCGGCGCGTGTGGGGTAAATCCCCAGACGGCGGGCGGTGCATGAATATGCGTCAGCGTCGTAATGGTAGGCGGTAGGCTCGTGAACGATGGCGCAAAAGCTTTGCGCTTGTGTGTGAACGGCTTGAATGTCTTGAGTTTGGTTTGATGGTGCTGCTTGAGAAAAATTGCTTTGCATTTGGAATGCTCCTAACTGTTTGAGATTTGAGAATGCCCGAAAAGGGGGCGGTGCTCTCTCCTGCAGTTAGTCAGGCGTGGGCGTTGCCGCTACCACACACCGCCATAACTTGATATGCCGTCTGAAGCCTTGAACAGACTGCAAACAGCATAGGGGGAAATGGCGATAAAAAATCAGCGTTTACCCTGCTGATTTTGGGCTATACGATTTTAGAGAGAAACCGCAATCTAATTTCTCAATCCCGATTTGTAAATACTTTTCAGACGGCATTTTTGCAAGCCGCTGATTCCATTGCCTATTAAATCGCGTTATACCGCGTTGCCGTGCTGTGATTGCCTGCCCTCCGACACCAGCAAAGAAAACCGCCCGCGCTTCACGGTTTCGCCGAATTGGTTTGTTACTTCTTCCATCACGGTAACAATGTTATGCCCCTCTTGGCGTAGCTCCAAAATGCGCGTGTTGTAGCCAAGTATGCCCATTTGGGTAAGCTCCCATGATGTAACGCTTCCTTTTTTCAATCGGGCTAAAATGCGCTGTCTTTGGTTTGGTGTTTTGGGCTTGTCGTTGGTACAATCATGCTTCATCGTTGGTTTCCCCTTTCCGCCGCCTGAATGTCCGTTTTGGCGGCTTTGTTTTGCCCGATAAATTAATCTGTCTGCTTATCTATCGCGCGCGCGCGTATTGCTCCTAAAACTCTGTTTTACTTCCTATTGGCTTGCCTGTTCTGCCAGCCATTTCTTCACTTCTCCTGCTACATAAAAGCGGCTGCGCGTGCCGGTAATTTGGCGTGATTGCGGGAATTGTCCTGCTGCCTCCAGTCGTCTGATTTGGCTGCTGCTCAAGCGTGTAATATAGCCTCCAAGCCATTTTATTAACCTCATGCCTTTTGTTCTGTTTTCAATTCATCAAGATAATCCGCCCATACCTGCACCATATCGGCGCGTTGTTCTAAATATTTCGCATGGTTGTAGGCTGCCCTTGTCGTGTTGGGGTCTTTGTGGGCTAGTTGCTGCTCTACCCAATCGGCGTTATAGCCCATCTCATTCAATATCGTGCTAGCTGTATGCCTAAAGCCGTGCTGTGTGGTTTCTTCCAAGAATCCTAAACGGTCTAATGCTTTCCGTATTGCCCCCTCGCTCAAGGGCTGTTTTTTGCTGGTGTTGTAAAACACATATTCATAATGCCCCGTTACGGGTTTCAAGCCGTCCAGTATTGCTAAGGCTTGGCGGCTCAAGGGGACAATATGGTCTATCTTGTTTTTCATGTTTACGCCGTCTTTATAGTATTGCTGCGCCTCCCAATCAATTTCACACCAGCGCAATAAACGCAATTCGGCGGGGCGGGCAAACACATAAGGGGAAAGCTGCAATAGGGCGCGTGTTTGCGGAAAACCTGTGTAACCGTCAAAAGCCCGTAACACTTCGCCTAGCTTTTGCGGGTCTCTAATGAAGCGGTAATGTTTCTGCTCCACTTTTGCCAATTCCCCCCGCAATTCGGCGGCGGGATTGAACAGGCTCAAGCGAAGTTTTACGGCATATTTGAAAACTTGATTTACAACGTCATAAATTTTTTGCGCCGTGTCATATTTCCCCGCCGATTCCAGCCTCTGCAACAGTTCTAAAACCTCAAGCGGCATGATTTCGTCTATTTTGCGTGTTGCAAGGTCAGGGAAAATATGAAGCTCAAGACTGCGTATAACCCTCTGTGCATGGTCTGGCTTCCATTTATTCGGCTTTGCCACTTGGTCGCTGTGCCATTTACGCGCAATAGCCTCAAATGTGTTTTTTAGCTGCTCTGCCTGCCTCTGTGCTTCGTCTTGCTGGTGTAGCTTAGGGTCTATCCCTTTTGCTATCAGCCCGCGCAATTCTTCGCGTTTTTCTCTTGCTTCTTTCAAGCTAACGGCTGGATAAACGCCAAGCCGCATCTCATCGCGCTTGTTGTCGCTTGGTCGGTAATAACGGAAACGCCAATATTTGCCGTTATCTCTTGCTTGCAGATATAAGCCGCCGCCGTCTGACAACTGGTTAGGCGGCTCTAGTTTTTTGCATTGGCTGTCTGTTAGGGGAAGGGTTGGTTTTGGCATTTTTAAGTCCGTTTTGGGGTAACTTGTTTGGAAAGCTGCAAGCCTTATAAATAAAGGCTTTCATTCAAGTTTTGGGTAACTTTTTTAAAAAATTGGTCATGCCTTTTGCATTTTTAAGGCATTTTTTTAGGGTAATTCCTGAAAAGTTACCCAAAAAGTCATCCCATAAATGATGAAGATTCAGGCGTACCCCGGCATATCCAAGACAATAAAAAAAGCCTTGAAACTGTTGAATTTCAAGGCTTTATGCGTATTTCAGGATACTGCTGAAAATAGGGTATGGTGGAGGCGGGGGGAATCGAACCCCCGTCCGAAAGTCCTCTACAAAGCGTTCTACATACTTAGTCGTATCTATTTGGAATCTTATCCCCGTCATGCCGACCGACAGGCCTTTAGGGAACCAGTTACCTTAAGTCTCATTTCCTGCCAAGTAACCCGGCTGGAAACCAGTCAATGTAAGATGACGTTGCGGTGGCTTTCGCCACACAGCCCATTGACCGACTGCTGCAACGGCTAGCCTTAAGCGGCTAAAGCGTAAGTTTCGTCGTTTGCGACTATTTGAATTCAGTGTTTTACGGGAATCTGAGACCCCGGTATGCCCGCATCTGCTTCGCAACCCCCGTCGAAACCAAGGTCGCCCCCAGAAATGGTTTGCAAATTATACGGATATTGTGTGGTGCTGCCAAGTCTGTCGGAGAAATTTGTCAGTCTTGCTGCCTTAATTTGCGTTTGAGCAGGATGCGGACGCAGCCGTCGTTGCCTTCCCGGGGTTCGACGTAGGCGAGTACGTCGGGGTGTTGCATCAGCCAGTTTCGGGTCATGTTTTTCAGAACGGGTTTGTAGCCTTTGGAACCTAATCCGCTGCCGTGGATGATTTCGCCGCATACGCCGCGTTTTTGGGTGAATGCGATGAATTCGTTGAGGACTTTTTGGGCTTCTTCTTGGGTGTAGCCGTGCAGGTCGACATCGGTAACGACGGGATAGTATCCGTTTTTCAGGCGTTGGATGTCGTTTTTTCCCTGTCCGTTTTTGCTGAAGCTGGCGGGCGGGTCGTTATATGTGCTGCCGATGTAGAAGTAGTTTTCTTCGTCGGCGCGGTTGTCTTTGGGACGGACTTTGATGGGGGTTTTGTCGGACGGTGAATAATATTGTTGCCGGTTTTTTAACGGGGAGACTTGTCCGACTGCTTGTGAAAAATCGAAATCATGTTCTTGTTTTTGCTTATTTTTTTCGCTCTCCTGTTTTTCTGCCGCTTCTTTTTTGGCCTGTTTGCCCAGTTGTTTGAGGATGTTTTGGAAGTCGGTATTCATATTTTTTCCTGTTATTTGTCCGATGGCTGTTTCGGGCGGGGTTTTAATTTGCCGGAATGTTTGCCAAGCGGGAGCGGATGATTTTGTTGCCGTGAAAGTGTGATTGTATATCAAAAAGAAATGCGGCAACTGTCGGCAGTGTTGATTGCCGGAAATGCGGGCCGGTCGAACCGACATGCCCGAACGCCTGATAAAGTTTTAAAAACCTGCCTTGCGAAGCAGGTTAATGGTTTTGCCAATCTTGAATTGCCGGAAACGCGAAACACGGAAATCTGATGTTTTATAGTGGATTAAATTTAAATCAGGACAAGACGACGAAGCCGCAGACAGTACAAATAGTACGGCAAGGCGAGGCAACGCCGTACTGGTTTAAATTTAATCCACTATATAAATGTTCCGATACGAACCGCAAAATATTGGTTTTGTTTCTGACAGGCAAAAGCACTGTTTATTTGGCTGTCAAAAGGGATGGTTAAGGAAAGTTATACGCCCCTTTGATGAAGCGCGCCCCAGATAAGGATGGTTGCGCCGACGGCTTCAGACGGCATTTTGGCGGCGGTGTTGGGTTTTGTATCCGGTTTGCCGTTGTGTATTGTGATGATGATTTTGGGCGCGGTTTTTCTGTTTTGATGTGTGAAATGCCGTCTGAAAGGCGGTTCAGACGGCATAGTGGTCATTTTTGTGCGGTCAGGCGGTCGAATACGCCGCCGTCGGCGAAGTAGGTTTTCATGATGTTGTCCCAGCCGCCGAATTTTTCTTCGGGAGAGAAGGTGTCTAAGTCGGGGAAGTCGGCTTTGTGCCGCGCCAATACTTCGGGGTTGCGGGGGCGCAGGTAGAGTGAGGCGGCGAGTTCTTGCGCCGGTTCGCTCCAAAGGTATTCGAGATAGGCGCGGGCGGCTTTTTGCGTGCCTTTTTTCTCGACGACGCTGTTGACGACGGCGACGGGGCTTTCGGCGGAAATGGTGTAGCTCGGATAGACGATTTCAAACTGTCCTTGGGTCAGTTTTTTGCTGACGTAGTTGGCTTCGTTTTCAAAAGTGATGAGTACGTCGCCGATGTTGCGTTGTGTAAAAGTGGTGGTGGCAGCTCGTCCCCCGTTTTCAAAAACAGGGGTGTTTTTGAGGATGGATGCGACGAGTTTTTGGGCTTCCTGTTCGTTGCCGTTGGTGGCTTTCAGACCGTAACCGTATGCGCCGAGAAAGGCGTAGCGTCCGTTGCCTGTGGTTTTGGGATTGGCAATGATGATGTTAACGCCGTCTTTGGCAAGGTCGTTCCAATCGCGGATCTGTTTGGGGTTGTTTTTTCGGACAAGGAAAACCATAGTGCTGGTGTAGGGCGCGGCGTGGTCGGGGAGGGCTTGTTGCCAGCCTTTCTCTACCAGTCCTTTTTTTTCGAGCAGGTCGATGTCGGAGGATTGGTTCATGGTAACGACATCGGCTTGAAGTCCGTTGGCTACGGATAATGCCTGTTTGCTGGAGCCGCCGTGGGATTGTTGGATGCTGACGGATGTGCCGGGGTGTTCGGATTGGTATGCTTTGATAAATAAGGGGTTGTATTCTTTATAGAAATCCCGTGCTACATCGTATGAGGCATTGAGCAGGGTAATGTTTTTTCCGTCGGATTCGGTATTGGCCGGGGCATTTTGTCCGGACGGATGGTTTGAATCGGCTGCGGGGCTGCAGGCGGTGAGCAGGGCTGCGGTATAGAGTGCCGGTGCGTAGGTTTTCATATGCTTGTCCTGTCGGTTGGTAGATGGGGCAACTTTATACGGCTGTCTGCGCTTGTGGAAATAATGTTTGATTTGAAGATTATCAGTTTTGGTTATAAGGACGGGTCAGAGGTGTTTGCGCATCAGTTCGCATTTGATTTTGATGCTGGGGTCAAGCTGCAATACTGCTGAACCGAGCGATTCGTAGCGGTTGAGAAGGTAAAACGGGACGGAGTTGAATGATGCGTAGAGTTTCAGAAAGCTCAAACCGGATTTGTGGGAGATGGTTTCTGCCTGACGGAGCAGGGCAGTGCCCAGCCCGAGGTTGTGGAACAGGGGGTGGACGTAAAGCGCATCGAGTTGTGCTTCTTGGCAGTCGATTTGGAAAAATCCCTGTATGTTGCCTTTGTATTCGGCAACCCAAAGTGCTTTGTCGGGATCTGAAATGGTCGGTAGGTAGCTTTCTGTGTTTAACAAGCCTTCCCATACTTTTAGGGCGTGTTCGTTGTAGCTGAGGATGCAGGTGTATTGGACGGAGTGCAGGTGGACTTTGAAGATGTCTTTGCAGTCTTGCACGGTGGCGGGGCGTAACAGTGTCAGCAGGCTCATGGCGGTATGTCGGCGGCTTCAGACGGCATTTGTGCCGTTGGTCGGATTATAGGGACTGATGCAGTTTTTTTGCTTCTTGAAATGCGGTGTCCGAATCGGTGGTTAAAACGGTAAAATGCCCCATTTTCCGACCTTTCCGCGCGGCTTTTTTGCCGTAAAGGTGTAAATGTGCATTCGGATGGCTTTGCAGCGGCAGCCATTTGGGTTCGCCGCCGTCTTCCTGCCAAACGTCGCCCAAAATATTCGCCATGCAGCATGAAGAAAGCAACTTGGTATCAGCAGGCGGCAGGTTGCACATAATGCGTACCTGTTGCTGGAACTGGTCTGTTGCGCAGGCATCTATCGTATGGTGGCCGGAATTGTGCGGGCGCGGCGCGATTTCGTTGACGACCAATTCATGCGTGTCGCCGACGACGAACATTTCCACCGCCAACACGCCGACATAATCTAATTCGTCCGCCAAGCGTTGCGCCATCTGCCGCGCCTGTTGCTGCACGTCGGCACTCAACCGCGCGGGGACGATGGAATAAGCCAAGATGCCGTTTTCGTGGATATTTTCGGCGGGGTCGAAGGTTTGCACGTTGTCATTGTTCAGACGGCATACGATAACGGAAATTTCGCCGCGTAAATCCACCATTTTTTCCAAAACGCAATCCACGCCGCCGTGTTCGGCAAACGCGGCTTTGAGTTCGTCCACCGTTTTGACGCGGATTTGACCTTTACCGTCGTAGCCCAGAGTAGCCGTTTTCAGGATGCCGGGCAGGAATTGCGCGCTTGCTTCAGTAATGTCTTCGGTTTTACAAACCACTTGATACGGCGCGGTTTGCAATCCCGCTTTGCGTATCCACGCTTTTTCCTGAATGCGGTTTTGTGCAATGGCCACACAGTCGCCGCTTGGGGAAACGTTGGTGTGCTTTGTCAGAAAGCGCATCGCGTCGGCATTGACGTTTTCAAATTCAGTGGTAACCGCTGCGCATTTTGCCAACTCGTCCAAAGCGGCTTGATCGTCAAACGGCGCACACAAATGGCGGTCGGCAAATTCCGCCGCCGGCGCGTTCGGATCGGGGTCGAGTACGGTTACTTTGTAGCCCATGGTTTTGGCGGCAACGGTAAACATTCTGCCTAATTGTCCGCCGCCGAGGATGCCGAGCATAGCGGGTGGGAGGATGGGGGATTTGTTCATAGCGTTTTAATCTGTCTGTGTTTTGATGTTTGTTTTTGCTTGTCTGAAACTGTCAATCCGTCACTTTGCATAGGCGGGAATCCGAATCTCAATCTTTCAGGAATATTTAGAGATTCCCGTCATTTCAAATTTCCGGATTCCCACCTGCGAGGGAATGACGCGGTAAAGGCGGCTGTTTTAATCAAACGATTGCTGTTTGTTTTTGGGTTTTCACTTTTCTCTACCAATGCCGTCTGAAAACACCAAGCCTACCTATCCAACCCTTCCTGCACCATCTGCGCGGCGTGTATGACGGCACGGGCTTTGTTTTGCGTTTCCTGCCATTCTGATTCAGGATTGGAATCGGCAACTACGCCTGCGCCGCTTTGGACGTATAGCGTGTTGCTTTTCACTACGGCGGTGCGGATGGCGATCGCCAAGTCCATGTCGTTGTTGAAACCCCATACGCCGACGGCGCCGCCGTAGATGCCGCGTTTGCTTGGTTCGACTTCTTCGATGATTTCCATGGCGCGGACTTTTGGTGCGCCGGAGAGTGTGCCGGCAGGGAAGGTGGCGGCGAGGATGTCCATATTGGTCATGCCCTTTTTCAGACGGCCTTCGACGTTGGAGACGATATGCATCACATGGGAGTATTTTTCAATCACCATTTTATCGGTTACTTTGACTTCGCCTGTTTTGCTGATGCGGCCGACGTCATTGCGCCCTAAATCGATAAGCATGACGTGTTCGGCGATTTCTTTGGCGTCACTTAATAAGTCCTGCTCGTTGGCAAGGTCTTCGGCGGGTGTTTTGCCGCGCAGGCGCGTGCCGGCGATGGGGCGGACGATGACGTCGTCGCGTTCGCGGCGGACGAGGATTTCGGGCGAGGAACCGACGATGTGGAAATCGCCGAAATCGTAGTAAAAGAGGTAAGGCGAAGGGTTGAGTGTACGCAGGGCGCGGTAGAGGGCAAGCGGATTGTCGGTAAATTCCATGCTCATGCGCTGGCTGGGGACAACCTGCATACAGTCGCCTGCGAAGATGTAGTCTTTGATTTTATCAACGCAGGCTTTGAACGGCTCTTCGCCGAACTCGCTGACGGCTTCGGTGTGTTTGCTGCCGAGCGAGAGCGGGATGGTGCAGCTTTGGCGCAATTGGGTGCGGATGTCTTCGAGGCGTTCGCGGGCGCGTTCGTAGCCGTCGGGCTGCGAGGGATCGGCATAAACGATGAGGTGGATTTTGCCGCTCAAATTGTCGATAACCGCCAATTCTTGCGACAGCATCAGCAAGATGTCGGGCGTGCCGAGCGGGTCGGCTTTGGCGGTGTTTTTCAGGCGATGGGCGAAGTGTTCGAAATTGTAGATGGTTTCGTAACCGAAGTAGCCGACCAATCCGCCGGTAAAGCGCGGCAGGCTTGGGATTTCGGGTGTTTTGAAACGGTTGTGGAAGGCTTCGATAAAGGGCAGCGGATTGCCGTCGTGTTGCTCGACAATTTCGCCGTTTTGGTAAACATCGACGTGTTTGCCGCTGGCTTTGAGATAGTGGCTGCAAGGCAGGCCGATAAAGGAATAGCGGCCGAAACGTTCGCCACCGACAACGGATTCGAGCAGGTAGGTATAGGGACGGTTGGCGAGTTTGAGATAGAGGGAAAGCGGCGTATCCAAGTCGGCAAGGAGTTCTTGCACGAGCGGGATGCGGTTGTAGCCTTGGGCGGCTTGGGCTTGGTATTCTTGTTTGCTGATCATTTCTGCTTTCCCAAAAGGCGGTTTCGGACGGCGCGGTAACGGGCGCGAGTATAGCATTTTATCGGAATTGTTGACAGTCTGACCGAGAGGCCGTCTGAAGGGTGCGGCTTGCGGCGCGGCGTGCTTTTGAATGCCCGTCAGGTACGCGGAGCGGGCATTTTGCAGGCGGCGGCTTCAGGCTTCGGGCGCGTTTTCCCGCCGGCAGGGCTTCAGACGGCATTGCCGTTCTGTTTGGTTTCCAGCAGCTCCCAGCGTTCCAATTTTTCCAAGAGCAGTGTTTCGATTTCTTCGGCGCGGTTTTGCAATGCACCTGCTTTTTCGTAATCTTTGAAAATTTCAGGATCGGAAAGTTGGGTATTGATTTCAGCCTGCTCGGTTTCCAAAGCGGCGATTTCATCGGGCAGGGCGTCGAGTTCGCGTTGTTCTTTGTAGGACAGTTTGACCGTGCGGTTGGCTTTGGGTTTTTCTTTGGCGGGTTCGGCATCGGATGCTTTGGGTGCGGATGCCGTCTGAATTTTATCTTCCCGCGATTTTGCGTCGATATAGTCCTGATAGCCGCCGATGTATTCTTTCAGACGGCCTTGTCCTTCGAAAACAATGCTTTGGGTGATGACATTGTCGAGGAACATACGGTCGTGCGAGACGAGGAATACCGTGCCTTGGTAATCGCGCAGCAAATCTTCGAGCAACTCTTGGGTGTCGATGTCCAAGTCGTTGGTCGGTTCGTCCAAGACCAAAATATTAGCAGGACGGGTAAAGAGTTTTGCCAGTAAAAGGCGGTTGCGTTCACCGCCGGAGAGCGATGAAACAGGACTTTGTGCGCGGGCTGGATGGAACAGGAAATCTTCCAAATAGCTCATGACGTGTTTTTTCTTGCCGCCGACTTCGACGTAATCGTTGCCCTGTCCGAGCGTGTAAAACACAGTGTCGTTTTCATTCAACGCGCTACGGAATTGGTCGAAATAAGCAACTTCCTGTTTACTGCCGATGCGGATTCTGCCGTAGGTCGGTTGCAATTCGCCCAAAATCAGCTTAAGGAAGGTGGTTTTGCCGATGCCGTTGGGGCCGATTAGGCCGATTTTGTCGCCGCGCTGCAAAATGGCGGAAAATTTGTCCATGATAACTTTGTCGCCATAGGCAAACGAGGCGTGTTCCAATTCGGCGATGATTTTGCCGCTTTTTTCGCCGCTGTCGAGCTTGAAGTTGACCTGCCCCTGCACGTTGCGGCGTTCGGCGCGTTGGCGGCGCAGTTCTTCCAAACGGCGCACGCGTCCTTCGTTACGGGTACGGCGCGCTTCGATGCCTTTGCGTATCCATGCTTCTTCTTGAGCATGAAATTTGTCAAATAAGCGGTTGTGTTCCGCTTCAACCGCCAATTCCTGCGCTTTTTTCTCGCTGTATTTGGAGAACGAGCCGGGATAGGAGCGCAGAATGCCTCGGTCAAGTTCGACGATTCGCGTGGCAATATTGTCCAAAAAACGACGGTCGTGGGTAATCACGACCAAGCTGCCTTCAAACGCTTTGAGCAGATTTTCCAGCCAGATAATTGCGTCGATGTCCAAATGGTTGGTCGGTTCGTCCAGCAGCAATACGTCAGGCTTTTGCACCCAAGCCTGCGCCAAAGCGACACGCTTTTTCTGCCCGCCGGAAAGGTTGCCGATTTTTTCATTTTCTGGCAAACCAAGTTCACCCAAAGTCTGCTTAACTGCCGCATCCAGTTTCCAGCCGTCCTTCGCTTCGATTTCGAGTTGTAATTCGTTGAGTTCTTGCAACAAAATTTCACTCGAACCGTTTTCCAACTCATGGCCGACGCGGTGGTAACGGCGCAATAAATCGCGAATTTCGCCCAATCCTTCGGCAACGGTATCAAATACGGTTGCATCCTTATCAAAAAAGGACTCCTGCGGTACATAAACGATTTTGAGGTTATTTTGAACGATAATCTGTCCATCGTCGAGCTTTTGCACGCCGGCGAGGATTTTCAGAAACGAAGATTTACCCGCGCCGTTGCGGCCGATTAAGCCGATTTTCTCGCCGCTGTCGAGTTGGAAGGAAGTTTTGTCGAGCAGGGCGACATGGCCGACGGCAAAGGAAGCGTTTTCTACGGATAATATATTCATGATACAAATTCTCAACAGTTACCGTTTGGATTTTACCGCAAGTTTGGCGCGGGCAATTTCGATGATGCCGGGCAGGACGGAAACAATAATGATACCGCCCATCACCAAGCCCAGATTGTTTTTTACGACGGGGAAGTTGGCAAAGAAATAGCCTGCATAAGAAAACAGGATAACCCACAAGAAGCCGCCGATGATGTTGTAGCGGATAAATTTGGCATAGTGCATTTTCCCCATACCGGCGACAAAGGGGGCGAAGGTGCGGACGATGGGTACAAAACGGGCAATGATGATGGTTTTCCCGCCGTGTTTTTCGTAAAAACGGTGGGTTTTATCGAGATATTCGCGTCGGAAGATTTTAGAATCGGGATTGGCGAACAGCCTGCCGCCGAAATACTTACCGACGGTAAAATTGAGAGCATCACCGAGTATGGCGGCAACAAATAGCAGCATAACCATCAGATGAATATCCATACCACCTAGTGCGGCAATCCCGCCGGCGGCAAACAGCAGTGAATCGCCGGGCAGGAAGGGTGTAACAATCAGGCCGGTTTCGCAGAACACAATAGTAAATAAAACGGCGTAAATCCAAATGCCGTATTGCGCCGACAGCGCAAGAAGGTGTCGGTCGATATGGAGGATGAAGTCGATGGCAGATGCAACCACGGTGCATTTCCTAAAAAAATAGACCGTGTATTTTAACCGATTGGAAAAATGCCGTCTGAAAAGTTTCAGACGGCATCGGTTTTATTTTTTCTTTGCAAGGCAAAAGGCGGTCAGTCCCGCGCAGCGGTTGCTTTTTTGTATGCGGATTTCGAGGCGGCATATTGAAGCCAGTATGCGGTTGATGACGGGATGATGCCGCATCAGTTGGGATTTGGGATTTTGTCCGGATCTCAACCGTCCGAGCAGGCGGACGGTTGCGGCAAGGGGGAATACTGCGCCAAAATAATAGTTCCCCCCGAGGACGGACAGCCCGGTGCTGCGGATTAAGTTCTCGAGCTGTGTCAGGCGGTAGCGGCGGTAATGCCCCAAAAATTCGTCGTGCCCGCTCCACAGGGACTGGAAGGCGGGTACGGAAATGAGGAATTCCGTGCCGGAAGGGACTTTTGCGATATACTCCTCTAGCATTGCCTTGTCGTCTTCGACGTGTTCCAAAACATCCATCATCAGCACCAGGTCGGCATCGCTCATGCCGATGGTGCGGCGGAAATGAATCGGTTTGCCGCAATATGACCCATCTTTTTCACCCGTGTAGGCGGTGTCGATGCACAATGCTTCGCTTATATCGGAATTTTCCAGCAGGAAGTGTGAAAAAAAGGCGGAGCCTGCGCCGACATCCAGCACTTTGCGGAAGGTTCTGCCTTTTAAAAGATTGGCAACGGCAAGTGCTTTGGATGCGTAATACCAATGGCTGTTGATGCTGTCGCCCAAAATACCGCTTTCTTTTACATCCATTTTATTATCCTTTCTTTCGTTTTTTTAAAATATATCGGGGACGCTGTTTGGTTTCGATATAGATACGCCCGATATATTCGCCGAGTATGCCGATACCGATGAGCTGGATTCCGCCGAGAAACAGGATGCAGGCCAAAAGCGACGGGTAACCGGGAATATCTTTTCCATAGGCGAGCGTTCGGAGAATAATCAATGAGCCGTATAAAAATGCGGTAAATGCAAACAAAAAGCCGATATACGTCCATATCTTCAGCGGGACGGTCGAAAATCCGGTAATGCCGTCCCAAGCGAGATTCCAAAGTTTCAAGGCATTGAATTTGGTATGGCCGATGATGCGTTTCGGACGGGTGTATTCGATAACTTCCCCTCTGTCCGGCCAGGAAAGTAATCCTTTCATAAAGAGGTTTCGTTCGGGCATTTTGATAACGGTGTCGATGATGTCGCGTGAAATTAGTCGGAAATCGCCGACATTTTCTTCAATTCTGACGGGGCTGATTTTATTGTAAAGTTTATAGAAGAAGGACGCGCTCCATCTTTTGAGCGGATGGTCTTGCGTCCGCCCGATGCGTTTTGCCAATACGGTTTTTGCGCCGGCACGCCATTTTTCGAGCATAAGCGGAATCAGCTCTATGGGATCTTGAAGGTCGACGTCAATCGGAATGGCGGCATTGCCAGATGCATGTTCCAAACCGGCGAAAAGGGCGTTTTCCTTGCCAAAATTGCGTGTAAAGTGCAGCGGTTTGACCAAGGGGTCTGCAAGGGCGAGGTTTTCCAAAACGGTTTCCGTATTGTCCGTGCTCCCGTCGTTGCAGAAGACGATTTCGACTTCGTATTTTTGAAGCCCCCTGCTTTCCCTGACGGCACGGTAGAAAATCGGAATGGCGGCTTCTTCATTCCACACCGGGACGATAAGCGATATTTTCATGGTTTTCCTTTTGTTTGGGCAAAAACAAGGTAACTCGAGCACAGGTAGCATATATCAGACTGATGGCGGAAAATCCGACGGCAGCGACCTGCGGCGGCATAGCAAGGGCATCCGATGCCAAACCGCTTGCCGATGCCGCAAAACCCATCAGCAGTACGAAACAGGCATAGTGTTTGAAGGAAGCTTTTGTACCGAACGTCCATCTTGCATTTGCGGCAAAACCGAATGCTGAGGCTGCGGCAAAGGCTATGAGGTTTGCGGCGGCGGCGGGATATTGCCGGCTTGACAGCGCGGTAAAAACGGCGATATGGATTAGGGTGTTGATGATACCGACCATGCCGTAGCGCGCGAACCGTTTGAGCCGCATATCAATGCCGTCTGAAAAGCGACCATTCCCCTATGGTCTTGATATGGGAAACACGGGAGCAGGAGGGATTGGCTGCAAGCAGTTTTTCCAATGTGTCCGACGTATGGTTGGCGGTCAGGATAAGCAGGTAGTCATAGCGGCGGCAGTCTGTTTTCCGGGTCAGGTTATATTCGGACAAAAACCTGACTTGGCTGTACCCGTCATACATTTCTTTCATTTTCATGCGGACGGGCATAGCGTGCGCCGAGGCAAAGCTGTAATCCGCCCATCCCTGCCTTTCGGCCTGATACCATTGTGCGATATGGAAGAACTCGCCGCCCGAAGTCAGGCTGCCTTCGCTGATGGACAAGGGGTCGTTGACAGTCAGGACTTTTTTGCCGTTTTCCATCATTTGGGAAATCTTTATAAAATCAGCCAACTTATGCGAGCGGTCAAAAAGGACGTTGTTAAGGTAGGCCTTGCCCGTCAGCGCGGCGATGCACAAGGCGAATAACAGGCAGGCTGCTTCCGATATTTTTGCTGCGATCCTGCCCGGCGTTTCCGGTTTCTTTTCCCAAATCAGATAATAAAAAATAGGGACGAACAGGGCGAAGCGTTCGTAAAGGAAGCTGGTTTGAAAGGTAAAATGAGGCATCAGGAAATAAACCGCAAGACAGGCAAGCAGCGGGACGTACCGGCTTTTTTCCCGAGTGGGGCGGCAGTTTGCCGCTATGGGGGCGGCAAAGAGGAAGAGGCAGGCAATGTCGTAGTAAAACAGGACCGACATATTCCAAGGCAGGTAGGCAATTTCCAGTATTTTGTCCCAAAAGGAATGCTGGATAAAGTTGTCTTCAAATGCCTTATAGGGGACGGGGTTGGGTTTTGCGGTATAACGTGCCAAAAGGGCGGCGAAAAAAAGATAGGCGGCTGTCAGGGAAAAACGCTGTTTCCAAGGGATTTCTTTAATTCTGAAAAGAAAGTATCCGTATGAAAGCAAGCAGAAAAACGAAAAGGTCAGAATATGGGAGAAGTACGACCATATCCCCAATGCGGAAACGGCGGCAAGCATCTTTGCCGAGGGGTTTTCAATCCAACGCTTGTTGGTAATGAAAAACAGTATGCCGACGGGAATGCCCATAATGTAGCCGACAAAGCCCCATTGAAAGGCAAATCCGAAAAAACAGGTCAGCGCGACCCAGTCGGTCATCCTTTCCGCCCCCATTTCCTTTCTCATTTTGACTGCCGTATAAATGAAAAATAAAAATTCGAGGGAGACCAAAGCCTTAGAAGAAGCATTAATGCCCATAAACTGATACAGCGCCAACCATAGGGCATAAACGGTCAGATAAGGCGTATCCCAATTTATTTGCAGCATATCCGCCCACGGACTGCGGTGTTTGAGCAAATCATCCAAGGCGGTAACCTGCGCGGCGTGCTGCGGCAGGTCGTTCATCGGCAGGTATTTCGGATAAAACAGGAAACATACCGTTGCAAGGGCGGTAAGGAAAAACAGCCTGTTTTGTATTTTGTCGGATAAAGGTAGTGCGATGTTCATCAAAATTTTCTTGGTTGTTTCATTCCTACCCGTCAGGATATTAGTATGTTTGAAAGGTAAGCCTTTCTAAATTGGGACGCACATATAGGATCGAACCGTATGTGTGTCCCGTCGGTATGGTAGTTGGCTTTTACATAACAAAACAATTGTTACGGTTGACATAATAAAGAAATCGGGGGGGGTAGCTTTACAGACCGTGTTTAACTTATTCTTGCTAATTATTATATATTTTAACAATTTAGAGGCGTTCAGATAAAAAATGCCGTCTGAAACACGGAAATCAGGTTTCAGACGGCATTTTGCCTTGAAAAGGCTGTTCAAATCAGCGGTGGTAGTTCGGTGCTTCTTTGGTAATTTGAACGTCGTGAACGTGGGATTCGCTCATACCGGCGGAGGTAATTTCTACAAATTCCGCTTTCTCGTGCATTTCAGCAATATTGGCGCAACCCAAATACCCCATGCTGGAGCGCAGGCCTCCGGTCAGCTGGTGGATGATGTTCACGATCGGGCCTTTGTAAGGTACGCGGCCTTCGATGCCTTCGGGAACATATTTGTCTGCGCTGTCGGTTTTGTCTTGGAAGTAGCGGTCGGCAGAACCTTGGCTCATCGCGCCCAAGGAACCCATACCGCGATAGGATTTGTACGAGCGGCCTTGATAGAGTTCGATTTCGCCCGGTGCTTCTTCCGTACCGGCAAACATACCGCCGAGCATGACGCTGTATGCGCCGGCAGCAAGTGCTTTGGCGATGTCGCCGGAGAAGCGGATGCCGCCGTCGGCAATCAGCGGAACGCCCGTGCCTTTGAGGGCTTCGGCAACGTTGTGGATGGCGGTCAGTTGCGGCACGCCCACGCCTGCCACGATACGGGTGGTGCAAATCGATCCCGGGCCGATACCGACTTTGACGGCATCCGCGCCGGCGGCGACCAAATCCAAAGCGGCTTTGGCAGTGGCGATATTGCCGCCGATGACTTGGATGTGCGGATAAGTTTCTTTGACCCAACGCACGCGATCGATTACGCCTTGGCTGTGTCCGTGTGCGGTATCGACGACAATTACGTCCGCGCCTGCTTCGACCAAGGCTTTGACGCGTTCTTCGGTATCGCCGCCGGTGCCGACTGCCGCACCGACGCGCAGACGGCCTTCGGAATCTTTGTTGGCATTGGGAAATTCGGTGGTTTTTAAAATATCTTTAACGGTAATCAAGCCTTTAAGCTCGTCTTTTTCGTTCAAGACTAAAACGCGCTCGACTTTATGCGTGTGCATTAGTTCGCGCGCTTCGTCTATGCTTGTGCCTTCGGGGACGGTAACCAAGCGTTCGCGCGGGGTCATAATGGCGGAAACGGGCAAATTGACGCGGTTTTCAAAACGCAGGTCGCGGTTGGTTACGATGCCGACCACTTTGCCGTTTTCAACGACAGGCAGGCCGGACATTTTGCGTTTGCGCTGCGCGCGCATTTCCAAGACTTCGCGGATGAGCGTTGTCGGCGCAACGGTTACAGGGTCTTTGACCACGCCGCTTTCGTGGCGTTTTACTTTGGAAACGGCGCGCGCCTGCATTTCGGGCGGCATGTTTTTATGGATGATGCCGATGCCGCCTTCCTGTGCCATCGAAATGGCGAGGCGCGCCTCGGTAACGGTGTCCATCGCGGCGGAAAGCAGGGGGAGGTTGAGCGTGATTTCGCGGGTGAGCTTGGTTTGAAGTTTAACGTCTCGCGGCAGCACGGTCGAATGTGCGGGAACCAACAAAACATCGTCGAAAGTATAGGCTTTTTCTACGATACGCATAATGCTCGGTCTTTCAGTTTGTGCAAGATGCAGGGCATTATAGCACGTTACCGGCGGCTTGACAGTTTATCAGGTTTAATTTTGGTCCCCTTTGAATAGCCCGGTTTTCCTTTGCCGACCACTGTTGCTCCCGTTCTTTCAATTTCAGGAAAAGCTTTTTTCTAATTTTTGGTAAGTGGCTCAGTTATTGAAGCCCTATATCGGGCGGTAACTTCCAGTACAAAAAAACGGGGTAGTTCTTTATTTATTTTTTCCTTTAATTTTCAGTATATTATCTTAATATTTCGAGGGTAACATATCTGCTAATCTAGTTACAGCCCCATATATTATAGATTCAATTGAAAAATAACAGATTCAACTGTACCTTTCTTATACCTGATTTCTTTAAAGTTTTTCCCATTGTCAAAACTATAAAAAAGTCTCTCTTCCTCACCAGAATATCCCATTTCTAATACTAAACAATCTATTTCACAATTACCCCCTCCACTCATATATGTAGTATCAATAGAAAATATATTGCATAATTCCAGAGAATTATATTTATCTATATCAAATAGTTGCTCTCCAAAATCTAAACCATTGTTTCCACCTGCATAATACTTCTCTTCAAAGGATGACTTCAAACTATTAAAAACTGTATTTAGCGTAAAATATCCATATGGGCATATCTTAGGATATATATTCTCTCCTATTATTATCTGAATTTTTCCATAAATAAAACCATTACATTCAGAGTTTTCTTCCCATAAAATCCCAAATTTTCTTGTTGAGTCCATAATAATATTCATATAAATCCTTATATTAATAAATTATTTACAATATCCCCCGCTTTCAGACGGCATACGGCGTGGCGGCGGAATGCCGTCTGAAGGCGGGCGTTATGATAATTGTTCCAGCAGCGTCTGCTTCAATGAGGACTGGATTTTTGGGTTTTTCAGGTCTAGGCTAAAAACGGTAAAACTGTCTTCGGCGCGTTCATCCAGTGTGGAGATTTTGGCATAGCGCAGGCTGACGTTGTGGGCGAAAAAGACTTCCGCCATATCGGCGAGCAGGAAGGGGCGGTTGACAGCGGTGATTTCGACGGAGTACCAGTCGGGGTAGTCTTCTTCGGGGGTAATGGTGATGCTTGGCGCGATCGGCATGTAGCGGCTGCGGCGGCTGATGCGGCGGCTGTGGCTGGAGATTTCGGCAACGGTGTGTCCGTGGATAAAGCTGTTGAGTTCGGCTTCGAGCGCGCTTTGGATGTCGGGGTAGTCTTCGGGAGCGTGCTGCGAGGGGATTTGCACGATGAAGGTGTCGAGGATGTAGTCGTGTTCGGTGATAAAGGCGCGGGCGGCGAGAATGTCGAAACCGTGGCGACTGAAGATACGGCAGAGGCGGGCGAACAGGCGCGGGCCGTTGGGCATAAAGACCATGACTTGAAAGCTGTTGCTTTTGGGCAGGATGCGGCTGCGGACGATTGGGGTTTCAAAATCGTGTACGAGGTTGGCGGCGTGCCACAGGATTTCGCGGGACTGGTGGCGGGCGAAGTAGGCGGAACCGAGCGCGTTCCATAGTTTTTTCTGCTGTTTTTCGGGGACGGCGGCGCGAGTGAGCAATTCGGCGGCTTCCTGCCGGCGGCGGCCGAAGAGGGCATGCGGGTTGCCGCCGTTGCCTGCGAGGCAGCGTCCGGCGGCGTGGAACAGGCTTTCCAGCAGGCTGGCGCGCCAGGCGTTCCACAGTTTGGGATTCGTGCCGCGTATGTCGGAAATGGTCAGGAGGTAGAGTGCGCTGAGGCGTTCGTGGGTTTGCACGCGTTTGCAGAAGGCATCGAGTACGTCGGGGTCTTGGATGTCTTCTTTTTGGGCGACGGCAGACATAAGGAGGTGGTTTTCGACCAGCCAGGCGAGCAGGTCGCTTTCTTCTCCGGTCAGGAAGTGGTCGGCGGCAAATTGGCGCGCGTCTGCGATGCCTTGTATGGCGTGGTCGCCGCCGCGTCCTTTGGCGATGTCGTGGAAGAAGGCGGCGAGATAGAGGATGTCTTGTTTTTCAAAGGACTGCATCAGCGCAGAGGCGTAGGGCAGCTCGTGGCTGTGCATATCCAAGGCAAGGCGGCGGACGTTGCGGACGACGGCGAGGATGTGGTCGTCCACAGGATAGATGTGGAACAAGTCGTGTTGGAGCAGTCCGACGATTTTTTCCCACGCGGGCAGGTAGCGTCCCAATACGCCGTAGAGGTTGAGAAAGCGCAGGGTTTGGGTCAGTCCGTTGCCGTTGCGGAAAAAACCGGCGAAGCGGCGGCGGTTTTCGGGATTTTGGTAAAAGCTGCGGTTGATTTTGCGCGTCGCGCCCCACCAGGCGCGCAGGGTTTGCGGTTCGAGCGCGGTAATGTCGTTGCGCTGCTGCATGATTTCGACGACTTTGAAAATGTGTTCGGGCCGCCTCAAAAAAATATCGGTGTGCCGCGCGGCGATTTGGTTGTTGACTTGGATATAGTCGTCGTCAATCCGCAGGGTAACGCGCATCGGCGCGGAGGAAACGCGGCTTTGCAGCATGGGCGTGAGGATGCCGCTCAGTTGTTTGACGGTTTTGACCGCACGGTAAAACACGCGCATCAGTTCTTCGCTTTGACGGCGGCGGTTTTCATCTTGATAACCCATACTTTCGGCGACTTGCGGCTGCAAATCGAACAGCAGGCGGTCTTCGGCGCGCTTGGCGTTTAAATGCAGACGGATGCGGATGTGGGCGAGGCGGCGGTAGCCGTGCGAAAGCATACCGGCTTCGGCACGCGTCAAAATCCGCTGTTTGAGCAGGTCGGGCAGGTTGGCCGCTAAGCCTTGCGCCTTCGCTATCCAAAGCAGGGTGTGGATGTCGCGCAGACCGCCCGGGCAGCTTTTGATGTTCGGTTCCAATACCGCCCCCGAGCCTTGCGATTTGGCGTGGCGGTGTTCCATCTCCACCAGTTTCGCTTCGACAAACGCCGGCACATTGCGCTGCGCGTTCATTTTTTCCGCCAGTTCGTCCGCCGTTTGGCGGTTGCCGAACAAAAAACGGGCCTCTAAAAACGCCGTGTCCCCCGTAATATCGTCGCGCACGCTTTCGCACAGTTCGTCAATGCCGCCGCTTTTTACAGACGGCATCAGTTTGCAGTCCCACAGGGTTTGGACAAACCGGGCAATCTGTTCCTGAATGCCGTCTGAAAGCGGATTGGGTGAAACCACTGCCAAATCCACATCCGAACAGGGATACAGTTCGCCACGCCCGAAGCCGCCCACCGCCATCAGGCATAACGCGCTGTTTTGAAAATGTTCTACCCACAATGCTGCCAGTAAGGTTTCGACTGCCGCCGTGTATTCTCTGAAAAATACCGACACGCGGTTGGTTTTCAAATAATGCGCTTCGGCGGCATCGCGCTGCTGTTTGAAGGTTTCCAGTGCTGAAGACAGGTTTGCAGGCATTTTTATTCTTTCGATTGGCGGGAAAAAGGGAAGCGGATGGTTTGGCGGTCAAATACCGCTTTCAGACGGCATTTGTCGGGTATCGGCGGAATTGGTCATCAGGTTCAACCGTTCCTGCGGCGGCAGCAGCAACTGATACGCCGCTACGCCTAAAGCCGCCGCCATTTTTTCGATATTCGACAGGGCGATGTTCCAGCGTTTGCGCTCGACTGCCGACACATAAGTCCTGTCCAAACCGCATTGCCGCGCCAATTCTTCTTGCGACCAACCCTTGTTCACGCGGAAAAGCCGCATATTGTATGCCAATACCGCCCGCAAATTCTGTTCGTCAGGCAGTTCGGCAGGCGGAGTTAATTTGTTGCCCATCATTTGCTTCCGGATAAATGGTTAAAGTTAAGCATTTGCTGTTACGGATTTTACTTCACGTTAAGACTGAAAAAAAGGGGTGGCGGCAGCCACACCCAAACACACACACATCAAGAGGAAAGAGATAAAATCAGACAGATTGGGAAACAGCAAACAAGCAATCTGAATTTCATATCGGTATTATCAAACAAAAACCGTTATCGAGTATTGATTCAAATCAATTTAGACTTTATTCGCAAACCGGCAAAGAAAAACGGCATATCCGTTTATACGGATATGCCGTCTGATGGTGCAGAGAACTGCTGTATTTGGCAGTGGTTTGTGTTTTAGTCCTCTTGCGCCGCTGTTTGCAGGTAGTTGGGCAGACCGATTTTGCCGATAAGCTCTTGCTGGGTTTCCAGCCAGTCTATATGTTCTTCGTTGGTATCTTTTTGTTTTTCCAATAAATCACGGCTGACGTAATCCTGTTGCGCTTCTGCTGTGGCGATGGCGGCAAGCAGGGCTTCGTGTTTTTCCTGTTCTTTGGTCAAATCGCAGGCAATGATTTCTTCGGTGGACTCGCCAATCAACAGCTTGCCCAGTTCTTGGAGGTTCGGCAGGCCTTCGAGGAAGAGGATGCGCTCGATCAACTCGTCGGCAGCTTTCATTTCAACGATGGACTGTTTGAAGAAATGTTCGCCCAGTTCTTCAAAGCCCCAGTTTTTCAAAATACGGGCGTGAAGGAAATATTGGTTGATGGTTATCAGCAGCAAGCCTAAGTTTTTGTTCAGCTCGCGGATAACTAAACGGTCGCCTTTCATACGGACTCCTTTTATTCCGAATACGGATTACAGTTGGCTTTGGTAGTAGTTGCCTTCGCCAATCAGCTCGATCAGGCGCAGCTGCTGTTCCAACCAGTGTGCGTGGTCTTCTTCGGTATCTTTCAGTTGGGCAACCATCAGGTCGCGCGTAACATAGTCTTGAGCCTCTTCGCACAGTTTGATGCCTTTTTTCAACGCATCACGTACTTCATATTCGGTTTGCAGGTCGGCTTTGAGGCAGGAAACCACGTCCGTGCCGATATTCAGTTCGGCGCGCGCCATTTTCGGCGTACCGCCCAGCATCAGGATGCGGCGGATAAAGTCTTCGGCGTGTGTGGTTTCTTCTTCCATCTCGTGATTGAGACGTTCAAAAAGTTTGGTGTAGCCCCATTCGGAGTAGAGGCGGGAGTGGATGAAGTATTGGTCGCGCGCCGCCAGCTCGCCGGACAGCAATTCGTTCATATAATCTAAAACTGCTTGATTGCCTTGCATAATATTTCTCTTTTCTTAATTTGGGTTTCGTGTGGTTAAACAGTGGATGTAGCACTGTTCGGGATGCGTGCATTGTATGCAAAAGCTGTTGGCATGACAAATTTTCTATTTAAAATACAAACAATTATCAAAAGAGATAGGGTGGATTTGCTGATGCTTTCCAAATCAATGCTCTGTTTCTTATCGGTTTTTTTTGCTGCTAAAACTAAGAATCCATCTCATCCATAAAGAACATTTACACTTATTAACCATAGCAAAAAACAAATAGAGCACGGTTTTTTATCAAAATTTATAATGAATCGTTCTCATTAACTGACAGATTCTTTTGAGATTATCGGATTCGGAGAATAAATCATGCCGTCTGAAGGGCTTTCAGACGGCATAGGCGGCTAACGCGGGTGCGGCTTGCGCCAAACGGCGCGGCAGGCGTAGGGAATCGTTTTTTACTTTGGCGCGGTGTTCCGAGTTTAATGATGCCCGCAACCGCCGTGGCTTTCGCGTAAGGCTTCGGCAGCCTGTTCGTCGGCATGGTAACTTGAACGTACCATCGCACCGATGGCGGCATTGGTAAAGCCCAGTTCGTATGCTTCTTTTTCAAAGATTTTGAACTGCTCGGGCGTAACGTAGCGCAAGACAGGCAAGTGGCCGTCTGAAGGCTGGAGGTACTGTCCGATGGTAATCATCTCGATATTGTGCGCCCGCATATCGCGCATAATTTCGCGCACGTCTTCGTCTGTTTCGCCCAAGCCGACCATGATGCCGGATTTTGTGGGAATATGCGGCATCATTTCTTTATAACGTTTTAATAAGTCTAAAGAATGTTGATAATTGGCACCAGGACGGGCTTTTTTGTACAGGCTGGGATGGGTTTCCAAGTTGTGGTTCATCACGTCGGGCGGGGTTTCGGCAAGGATTTTCAGTGCGATGTCCAGACGGCCGCGGAAGTCGGGGACGAGGATTTCGATTTTGGTGTTCGGGCTGGTTTCGCGGATGGCTTTGATGCAGTCGGCGAAGTGTTGGGCGCCGCCGTCGCGCAAGTCGTCACGGTCAACCGAGGTGATGACGACGTAACGCAGGTTCATGGCTTTAACGGATTCTGCGAGGTTTTTCGGTTCGTCAGGGTCGAGCATATTGGGGCGGCCGTGTCCCACGTCGCAGAACGGGCAGCGGCGGGTGCAGATGTCGCCCATAATCATGAAGGTCGCTGTGCCTTTGCTGAAGCATTCGCCGATGTTGGGGCAGGAGGCTTCCTCGCAAACGGTGTGCATTTTTTGTTCGCGCAAAATGTCTTTGATTTCAAAGAATTTGCGCGATGGGAGTTTGGCGCGTATCCATTCGGGCTTTTTCAGTTTTTCCTGAAGGGGGACGACTTTGATGGGGATGCGGGCGGTTTTGTCCGCGCCTTTGAGTTTGATGCCGCGTTTGGGGTCGTCGGTTTTGATTTCACTCATTGTTATCTGCTTTCGGTGTGAGTTGTGTTTTAAGATGTGTGGTCAGCTTGGCGGCGACTTCGTCCAGCGTGGGGCAGGGGTGGACGAGGTCGGCAATTTGCGTCATTTCCATACCGGCATAACCGCAGGGGTTGATATGGGTAAACGGCGAGAGGTCCATATTGACGTTGAGCGCAAGGCCGTGATAAACGGAGCCGTTTTTGATACGCAGCCCCAGCGAGGCGATTTTGCGTTCTCCGACATAAACGCCGGGGCGTTTCGGATCAGCCGCCGCTTCAATGCCGTATTCCGCCAATGTGGCGATAATGCTGTTTTCAAGCTCGGAAACGATGTTTCTAACACTGGTTTTGCGCCGTTTGAAATCAATCATCGTATAAACGACCAATTGCCCGGGCCCGTGATAGGTAATCTGCCCGCCCCGGTCAATCTGGATAACGGGGATGTCGTCCCTAATCAGCAGGTGCTCGGGTTTTCCCGCCAGCCCTTGTGTGAACACGGGGGGATGCTCGACAACCCAGAGTTCGTCTTCGGTGTCGGCATTACGTCCGGCATTAAAGGTTTTCATTGCCTCAAAAATCGGCAGATATTCAACCAAACCTTTATGTATGATTTTCATCTCAAAGTACCACTTTGACCAGTTCGTGCGAAGTCAGCGCGCGGTAGATATTGTCAAGTTGTTCTTGGTTTTCAACCTTTACTTGTACGGTGGCGCCGGTATAGTTGCCTTTGCTGCTCGGACGCGTGGTGATGTGGTGCGCCTGCGTGTCGGGGGCGTGGAGGCGGACGGTTTCTAAAACCGCTTGCTCGAACTCGGGATGAACCGCCCCCATTACTTTTAATGGGAAGGTGCAGGGAAATTCAATGAGGGATTTTTTGTTTTCTTGTTCGGTCATGATGTGCTGCCTTGTTGTGTACGGTATGCCGTCTGAACAGGGGTTTTGTTTATCAGACTGCATCAGATAATGCAGTATTTTAGCCCAAACCGTGATAACAGGCTATCGAAACGGCACGGGCTTTATCTGCGATATAACCCATTCTGCTATAATAATGATGAAAATGGTTTCCGGACGGGTCGTTATGTATCAGAAAAAAAAGCAGAGTATCAAACCCTGGGTTGGTGCGGTGGTGTTCCTTGCGGTCTTGATATGGCTGGCTTTCGCACTTGGCGATACACTGGCTCCCTTTGCGGTTGCGGCAGTGTTGGCGTATGTGTTGGATCCTTTGGTTGAATGGTTGCAGAAAAAAGGTTTCAACCGTGCCGTTGCTTCAATGACTGTAATGGTTTTTGCCTTGCTGCTGCTTGCGGCGCTGCTTTTGATTATTGTCCCTATGCTGGTCGGACAGTTCAACAGCATGGTATCCCGTTTGCCCCAACTTGCAGGTTTTATGCAAAATACGCTGTTGCCGCTGTTGAAAGACACTGTGGGCAATTATGTGGAAATCGATCAGGCATCCGTTATCGCATGGCTTCAGGCGCATACGGGTGAGCTGAGCAACACGCTTAAGGCGTGGTTTCCCGTTTTGATGAGGCAGAGCAGCAATATCGTCAGCAGTATCGGCAATTTGATGCTGCTGCCGTTGCTGCTTTACTATTTTCTGCTGGATTGGCAGCGGTGG
The DNA here is from genome assembly GCF_963392925.1 of Neisseria polysaccharea. Classification (NCBI taxonomy): domain Bacteria; kingdom Pseudomonadati; phylum Pseudomonadota; class Betaproteobacteria; order Neisseriales; family Neisseriaceae; genus Neisseria; species Neisseria polysaccharea. Next base: position 106,126 of record NZ_CAUJNZ010000006.1, on the reverse strand, counting down.
TCGTGCGGCATAAGTAAACTGGTTCCGAGGCGTTTTGCCGATACTTATACCCGTATCACAGGTAATTTGAACGAGGTATTGGGCGAATTTTTACGCGGTCAGCTCCTAGTAATGCTGATTATGGGCTTGGTTTACGGTTTGGGATTGATGCTAGTCGGGCTGGATTCGGGATTTGCCATCGGTATGGTTGCCGGTATTTTGGTGTTTGTCCCTTATCTCGGTGCGTTTACGGGATTACTGCTTGCCACCGTTGCCGCCTTGCTCCAATTTGCTTCGTGGAACGGCATCTTGGCTGTCTGGGCGGTTTTTGCCGTCGGTCAGTTTCTCGAAAGTTTTTTCATTACGCCGAAAATCGTGGGAGACCGTATCGGCCTGTCGCCGTTTTGGGTTATCTTTTCCCTGATGGCATTTGGACAACTGATGGGCTTTGTCGGAATGTTGGCAGGATTGCCTTTGGCTGCCGTAACATTGGTATTGCTGCGTGAGGGTGTGCAGAAATATTTTGCCAGCAATTTTTATCTGAACAGGTAAGGCATTGACGAAGTATAAAGTTTCCGAAGGGGATGTTTTGTTTTATCCGAAAATGCAGTATGGATACCTGCAGTCCACGTCCGTTATCAAATAAGGGTACGGGGATAAATATATTTTTGAGTTTGGATTTGATAAAAATGCCGTCTGAACCTTTCCGACAAAGTTCAGACGGCATTTTTCATACCTATTGATTGGGATATTTATTGGGAAGTTTTACCCTTGTCGAGGATTTTCATACCGGCAGAAATCAGGCTGCCGATGTCGGCAACATTGGCGGGCATAATCAGCGTATTACTTTCTTTGGCAAGATTGTTGAACGCGGCGACGTATTGTTCCGCAATCTTCAGATTGACCGCATCCGCGCCGCCTTGGGTTTGAAGGGCGGCGGCAATTTGACGGATGGCTTCGGCATTGGCTTCGGCAACAAGGCGCAAGGATTCCGCTTCACCTTTGGCACGGTTGATGCGGGCGATTTTCTCGGCATTTGACGCATTGACCGCAGCCTGAGCCTCGCCTTCGGATTGTTGGATTTCGGCTTCGCGCTGACCACTGGCAAGGTTGATTTGTTCGATTTTACGGCCTTCGGATTCGGCGATACGGGCGCGTTTTTCGCGTTCGGCAGTAATTTGCGCCTGCATTGCGCGGAGGATTTCTTGCGGCGGGACCAAGTCTTTAATTTCATAACGCAAAACCTTCACACCCCAAGCCCCGGCCGCCTCGTCCAAAGCCGCAACAACAGTGCTGTTGATTTCGTCGCGTTCTTCAAACGTTTTGTCCAACTCCATACGCCCGATAACGGAACGCAGCGTCGTTTGGGCAAGCTGGGTAATCGCCATAATGTAGTTGCTCGAACCGTATGAGGCGAGTTTGGGATCGGTTACTTGGAAATAGATGATGCCGTCAACCGTAAGCTGGGTGTTGTCGCGCGTGATGCAGACCTGGCTGGGGACATCCAAGGGAATTTCTTTCAGCGAATGACGGTAGGCGACGCGGTCGATAAAGGGAATCAAAATATTCAAACCGGCCGTCAGGGCGCGATGGAAACGCCCGAGCCTTTCGACAACGTGGACTTCCTGCTGTGGGATGACGACAAAGGATTTGAAGCCGAAAACGGCAACGGCTGCCAACAAGATAATGAAAAATTCCATAATTCCTCCGAGTGTTAAGGGTTTGCGATGATAAGAAGGTTGCCTTCCTTGCGGACGATGAGGGCGCGCGTTCCCGGTTCAAACACATCCTGCCCCGTATTTTGCGCCTGCCAGTGCGTACCGCGATAAAAAACTTCGTAACGGTTGCCGCCTGCGTGCCGGAGAATTTCGGCATATTGCCCGGCATCCAAATCCTGATATGAATCCGTTTCAACTTTTCCCACGGCGGTTTTGGCGTGTACGAACCAAATGCCCAGCGCGGAAAGCAAGGCAGCGGCCAAGGTGGCTGCAGGCGTGCTGCCGGTCAGTCCGTAGATAATGCCCGAACCCGCCAAAGCCGCGCTGACAACCAGAAGATAAACCGTTCCCGTCAATAATTCGATGATTAAGACGGCAACAGCAGCAACAAACCATACAGTCATACATTTTCCCCACAAAGCGCGTCGTTTGACAAAATAACGCAATATCAGCAGTATAGCCGAATTTGAAAGGATAGGGCAGATATGGACACTTGGCACGATGCACTGGGCAACGAAAAACGGCAACCGTATTTTCAGAAAATTTTAAATGCAGTCAGGCAGGAACGTTTGTCGGGACAAATCATCTATCCGCCGTCGGCAGATGTGTTCAACGCATTCCGGCTGACAGCGTTCGACCGGGTCAAAGTCGTCATTCTCGGACAAGATCCGTATCACGGGGCAGGGCAGGCGCACGGTTTGGCATTTTCCGTCCGGCAGGGTGTCCGCATACCGCCGTCTTTACTCAATATCTACAAAGAATTGGAAACCGACATCAACGGTTTTTCCATTCCCGATCACGGCTGCCTGACGGCTTGGGCGGAGCAGGGCGTATTGCTTCTGAACACGGTTTTGACGGTGCGTGCAGGACAGGCGCATTCGCACGCCCTTTTAGGCTGGGAACGCTTTACCGATACCGTCATCAGGCAGCTTGCGATACACCGCAAGCACCTTGTCTTCATGTTGTGGGGTGGGTATGCACAACAAAAAGGAAGGCTGATAGACAGTCAAAATCATTTGATACTGACCGCACCGCATCCGTCCCCTCTGTCGGCATATCGCGGTTTTTTCGGCTGCCGCCATTTTTCACAGGCAAACAGCTATTTGAGTCAACACGGTATCGAACCGATAAACTGGAAGCTATGAATGCCGTCTGAATGCCAAGTTGCTTAAACCGCACTTATGGAACCAGTCAATCTGTTGAGTGGAAGATTGTTTGGCTAATTCTTTAAACCTTGCAAGAAACGGTGTAAAACCAATAACGTTGCTCAAGTGTTTTGGACTGACTAACGCGAGCTATCTGCCAAATACTTTCCGCCAGGCGTTCGGATTGATTTTAAACTTGGCTTTGAACTGCAAACGTAGGTTTGCCGCGCTGCCGAAGCCGCTTTGTTCGGCGATGCGTTCTATCGGCAAATCCGTATTTTCCAATAAATCCTGTACCTGCCATAGCCGCTCTGTTGTCAGCCACTCACTGAAATTCATGCCTGTAGCTTGAGAAAAATGGCGGATAAAGGTTCGGCGGGAAACGGCTAATTTTTTTGCCAAATCGTCCAAGCGGTACGGGGTCGCAAGGTTTTGGCGCAGTTCGTCCAATAAGTGATTGATTTTGTCATCGGCGGTACGACGTTCGACAGGTCGGTGGATAAACTGTGCCTGCCCACCTTCGCGGTGTGGTGCCGCAACCAAGGTACGGGCAAGGTCGTTGGCAACGGTTGCACCGTGGATTTTGCGGATGAGGTAAAGGCAGCAATCCAGCCCGCCCGCCGCACCTGCCGATGTTAAAAAGTTGCCGTCTTCCGCATATAGGCGGTTGGTATCCAGATGAATTTTAGGGAAACGGCGGACAAAGTCGTCTTCGGCAAGCCAGTGGGTGGCGGCGGTTCTGCCGTCTAAAAGTCCTGTGTAGGCAAGGGCGTAAGTGCCGTAACATAGGGCGGTGATATGTGCACCACGTTGTACTGCTTTCTGTAAATGTGCGCTCAACTCAGGTGTCGGGACTTCTTCAATATTGCGCCAGCCTGCGATGACGATGATGTCGGCTTCTTCCATCAAATCCAAGCCGCCGTGTACGGGAATGCTTGCGCCCAGTGCCGTGATGACGTCTTTGCTGTCATCGGAACAGATTTTCAAGTCAAAGAGCGGATTGTCCCGATAGGTCGTCTGAAAAACAGAAAAGGGAATGTTGAAGACAAAATCATTCATACCCGATTGAGCATATAGCACGATTTTTGGGACAGCTTGATTTTGGCGAAACTCGTTACGCTCGTTTTCAGACGACATTTTGTCACTATCCTTACGTTTATTGGCAATATTGCCTATTTTAGCCGATGCACCTGCTGCTTAAAATACGCTCCATGATTTTTTAAGGAGCAACATCATGAAATCCAAGCAATTTATTCTTGCCACTGTTTTGGGCGCGACAGCCTTTTCCGCTTGGGCAGACGATTCATACCAACATATCCGTAACGCTACCGCCAAGGTCGAATATGCGGGGCAGACGTTTTTGATTGACCCGTTTTTCGCCCCCAAGCATTCCATGAACGGCTTTGCCGGTACGTTCAATAACCAAGCCAAAATGCCGCTGGTCGGGCTGCCGATGAGCGTGAATAAAATTTTGGACGGTGTGGATGCAGTTATCGTTACCCATACTCACGAAGACCATTGGGACGAAACCGCCGCACGTTCTATTCCGAAAAACCTGCCCGTATATGTGCAGCACCAAGCCGACGCGGCAAAAATCCGCAGCCAAGGTTTTACTGATGTACGCGTGTTGAACGGTAGCACTGTCTTCAACGGCGTAACTATCAGCAAAACCGGCGGCGTACATGGTACAGAAGCCATGTATGCCAATCCTCAGCTAGCCGAAATCTTAGGTGATGCAATGGGTGTGGTATTCCAAAGCAGCGGACACAAAACCGCTTATATTATGGGTGATACTGTGTGGACGGCAGATGTAAACAAAGCATTGAACCGCTACAAACCCGATTATCTGATTATGAACACGGGCTACGCGCTGATTTCAGGCATTTCAGACGGCATTATTATGGGGACGGCTGATGTATTAAAAGCCAGCCAAGTCATGCCTAAAGCCAAAATCATCACCGTACACATGGATACCGTGAATCATACCGCCGTCAGCCGCGCCGACATGCGTAAATTTATACGCGGTCAAGGCATTGAAAGCCGTGTGAACGTTCCGGAAGACGGAGAAATCCTGAAACTGGATTGATAAACGACACATTACCCTAAGCAGCCTGCACCTTGTTTTTTTAAGTGCAGGCTGCTTTCAGACGACCTCAAAAGCAGCCTGCACTTTAAAATTCCGAGTTGCGCCATCTGCCCTCACTTCGCGCCTGCAATCATCTCTTGCTGTCGCGCCACAATTTTTGCCGCCATTTCCAAAAACAACTTTTGTTCGCCTGCCGACAAATCCGACAAAGCCGTTTGGTTGAGGGCTTTGGCAATTTCCGTGGACTGCTGTTGCAAGGCACGAGCTTGCTCCGTCAGCATAATCAGGCGGCTGCGCGCATCGTCGGGATTCGGTTCGCGCGTAATCAGGCCGTCGCGCTCCATTCGCGCCAACGTGTTGGCAATCGTTGCCTGCTTCAAATCAGCGCGTTCCACCAATTCCTGTTGGCTCAAACCGTCTTTCTGCCACAGTTCCAGCAATATCGGAAATTGCGCGGGGGCGATGCCCAAAGGCTTTAAACCTTCGCCCAATAAAATGGCAAATTGGCGGGCAATGTGGTTCATCAAATAGCCTGCCGATTTAGTTTTGAAAACCTCGTCCACTTTGTTTCCTTTCAAATCAAATTGTTGCGGATTATATCACAAATATAGCTTGCTATCTTAATACATAGCACGCTATGCTTATTACAACTTAATAGCTTGCTATCTAAATACTTTCAGACGACCTATCTTAAATGTTCAAGAACGCTTATGAACTGCAATACTTTAAAGAAGGTTTTCCTATCTGCAAGCCATACCGAAATCCGACTAACCCTTTATTCAAGAGAAAGCATCATGAAACCCGACACTTTGCAAAGCTACGGCTCAACAACCCGCTTCCTGCATTGGACAATGGCAGCTTGCTACCTGTTTATGTTCGCTACCGCCATTGCGTGGAATATCGACGAAAACCTGAAATTTCTAATCAATCCGCACAAAGCAGTCGGAATCCTGCTGCTGATATTGTCTGTTTGGCGCGTAGGGTGGGGAATCCGCCAACGTAAAAACCGCCCCGCCAACACCGCCGTCACCAAATTGGGGCATTGGGCGATGTATGCCCTGATGCTCGCTGTTCCCGCCGCAGGCATTGCCCGTAAAATCGGCAATGGCGGAGAAATTCACGGCACGCTGGCATTTTCATTGCTGTTTTTGTCGCTGGGACACATTGGAATGGTTGCCTACCACCACATCAAAGGCGAATCCGTGCTGCCTCGAATGCTCGGAAAATCTTAATATCCTATACAAACAAGGAGCTACTGATATGAATACTCGTAAAAAAACCATCATCGCCGCTGTTACTGCTGCTGTTTTCCTTTGCCTTGCAGGCTGCACCGCCAAAGCGGAACAATGGCGCGCACAACGCGAAGCCATGCATAACAGCGTTGTACTCATCAACACTTTTGAAGTGCCGCAGGGCAAAGAGGCCGAAACTTTGGCTGCTTGGCAGAAATCACGCGATTTCCTGAAAACCCAGCCGGGCTACATCGGCACACGTCTGCATCAAAATATTGACCCGAACGGCAAATACCATTTCGTCAATGTTGCCCGTTGGCGCAGTGCGGAAGAATTTAAAGCCGCTACCGCCCAAATGCGCCAAGCCCTGCCGGACAACATGCCGGAAGGCGTAACTGCTAGCCCGGATTTGTTTAAAGTGATTGAAAGTGATATGCAGCGGGGCTTCGGCAGACGCGGCGGCAAGTGAGGCGAGTAAGCGGCGGAACCGCGCGCCGAAATAAAAAGCAGCCTACACTTTGAAAAACAAGGTGCAGGCTGCTTTTGGGCTTTCAGACGGCCTGAAACCGTGTGCGTAACCATGCCTGTTCTGTAACACCTTTAAGCCGCACTGCATTTGCTGAAAATTCAAGTACCTAGTATTAAGGCAAGGCAGGTAGTTTGTTGCAAGGTAAAAAACAAATTAATCCATTATAAATTTAACATAATCTATATTATGCGAACTATCGGAAACAGTTATACGTGTCCCTGTGGACTATCCAAGTAGGAAAATTAAAGTATGGGCAATGCGGCTGAATGTATAGCCCAGCGCATCCGCATATTAACGGGTGCAAATAGTAAATCGCCCAACTTATCCCAAAAATTCTCCTGCTTTTTCATCATTTCTTCTGTCAAATCCTTGGAACGGTCGATTTGAAAACACGGCCTTACATACGTCCCAATTCTCTTTGCAGTGCTTGGATGTTTTGCTGCCTGTCCAATACATTGCTTTGTAATGCATTTATTTCTTGGTGGTTGATGTTGCCGCCTTTTGCCAAACGTGCTTGCGATAACATTTTTTGGGCTTCGGTTAGGGCTTTGCGTTCATTGCTTAATTCTGCTTCGAGAATGGAGCGTCTGCTGTTGTTTACAGGTGCTTGTTGAGGCGGCGGTGTATTGGATTTTGCCGGCTTGGATACTGTTTTGACCGGGGCTTTATATTTGACAGCCTGTCCGCCGTTTGACGGTGATGGTGCCGGTTCGGGAGTTTGGGGTGGGATATAGCGTTCGCTGCTGTAGTTGCCGATTGGGGGCAAATCGGTTGAGTGGCAGCTTTTAGACGGCTTGGTGGTGTAAACGGTTTCTCCGTTGATTGTGCAGGTATAGATTTTGGCCGCATTCGCACCCAATGGGCTTGAAATCAGGGAAAGGTTGATTAGGATTAAGGGGAGTTTTGATTTCATAATGTGTTTGATACTCGGATAATAATTTGATTTTTGGGGGATTTTTTGTAAGGTTTTCTTGGCGTTTTATGGACTTTTCTTTTCGGTTGTTTGTTTTTGATTTTCCTTCGGGGCTTTGGCAGCCTGTCTGTTCTTTTTCCCGGCAGGTTTTTTGTTTTTCTTTTTGTTTCCTGTGTGTATTTTGGCTTCTTGACTAAGTTTTTTAATTTTCAGACGATATTCGCCTCCCTGGTGGCTGCTGATTTTAGGTAAATCCGCATCGGCACACGATCCTGACGGGTCTGATGTATATACGCTTTTGCCATTTGAGTTGCAATGGTATATGGAGGCTTGCGCCGCCGCGCCGGAAAGGGACAGGAGAACCAAGGCGGCAAAAAGTCTGATGTTCATACCGGTAAAGTAAAAAGGCGGTGGTAACGTCCGAATTATACCGTTATTGGCAGGCAAAGATAAGCACCCTGCCCGCGCTTCTTTATCGCTCGGCAAACTGTTTCTCGATTTCAGTTTCAATCCGTTCCAATTCTTCTTGGCAAGCCAGCCAAACCTCTTCGATTTGGGCAAGCTGTGTTTTGACTTTTGCCAGCTCGGATAAGGTGTCCTGCAATTTTTCTTTGTTTTCCTCAAAGTAAGCTTCTTCTTGTGCTAAAAATGCTTCACATGCCGTCTGAACGTCGGAAAGCTGCGCCATTTCTTTTTCGGCACGGTCGATTTTCTGCTGTATCGGCTTACTGCGTCGGGCTTTTTCTTGACGGATTTGTGCTTCGATACGCTTGGTATCCTTGCGGTTTTGGCTTTGAGCGGATGCTGCGGGCGCGACGGCGGCGTTTTCCTGTGCCAAACGCCATTGCCGGTAGTCGTTCAAATCGCCGTCGAAGTTCTTCAGACGGCCTTTATCGATCAGGAGGAAGCTGTCGGTCGTGGCTTCAAGCAGGCTGCGGTCGTGGGACACGACGATTAAGGCACCTTGGAAACTTTGCAGCGCAAGCGTCAAGGCATGGCGCATATCCAAGTCCAAATGGTTGGTCGGCTCGTCAAGCAGCAGCAGATTCGGCTTTTGCCAGATAATCATAGCAAGGGCGAGGCGGGCTTTTTCTCCACCCGAAAACGGCTCGGTTTTCTGCAACGCCATGTCGCCGACAAAGTTGAAGCTGCCGAGGAAATTCCGGATTTCTTGTTCGCGTACTTCGGGAGAAAGCTGCTGAATATGCCAAACAGGGTTTTGGTCGGCGCGGATGGTGTCGAGTTGGTGTTGGGCAAAATAGCCGATATTGAGTTTTTCGGAACGGACGATGCTGCCGGAAAGCAAATCGATTTTGCCCGCCAAGGCTTTGATAAATGTAGATTTACCGCTGCCGTTGACACCCAACAGCCCGTAGCGTGCTCCGCTTTCCAGCGACAGGGTAATGTCATGCAGAACGGTTTTACCTTCATAACCCAAATCAGCGTGCTCCAGCTTCAGTAAGGGATTGGGCAGATGCTCGGGATTGTAAAACTCGAAGGAAAACTCGCTGTCCAGATGCGCGGGCGCAACGCGTTCTAGCTTTGCCAAAGCCTTCATGCGGCTTTGCGCTTGAACGGCTTTGGTGGCTTTGGCTTTGAAACGGTCAATAAAGGATTGCAGATGTTTGATTTGCGCCTGCTGTTTGACATAGGCGGCTTGTTGTTGCGCCAAATGTTGCGCGCGTTCGTTTTGGTAAAAATCGTAATTGCCGCCGTATTGCGTGAGCTTTTGCTGCGACAATTCAATGGTTTGGGTAGTTGCCGCATTGAGGAAATCACGGTCGTGGGAAATGATGATTTGCGTGCAGGGTAAAGAGGCAAGGTGGTTTTCCAACCACAAAACGGTTTCCAAATCCAAGTGGTTGGTCGGCTCGTCAAGCAAGAGCAAATCGGCGCGGCAAATCAGGGCTTGTGCAAGATTCAGGCGCATACGCCAGCCGCCGGAAAAGGATTTGACGGGACGGCTGTGCTCTTCTTGCGAAAAACCCAGCCCGTTCAACAATTTTGCCGCACGGGCCGGCTCGGTATAAGCGTCGATTTCTTCCAATTTGGCATGATATTCCGCCTGCTTCATGCCGTCATTTTGCGCTTCCGCCTGCCTCAATGCCGTCTGAAAAGCCTGCAACTCGGCATCACCCTGCAAAACGTAGTCCAACGCGGAGATGTCCAAGTCGGGCGTTTCTTGGGAAACGGAAGCAATCCGCCAATTTTTCGGAATCGAGATATCGCCGCCGTCTTGAGTGATTTCACCCTTGATTAAGGCAAACAGGCTGGATTTTCCCGTACCGTTTTTACCGATCAAACCGACGCGCTGACCGGGATTGACGGTAGCGTTGGCTTTGTCGAGCAGGATTTTCAAACCGCGTTGCAGGGTGAGGTTTTTGATTTCAATCATGACGGAAATATTATTGGACGGAAAAGAGCCGTATTTTACCTGAAAGAAAGTGCTGATGCCGTCTGAAACGGGAAATTTACGGTTGAAGCCACGCCCAGGCTTTACGCCCTTCCGAGTGCAAAAAGGTCAATGTCCTGCATGCCGATTCTGTGTTCATACATTCCACACCGATTCCGATCTGAGAGAAATCCGCCATGATTTTGGGATGGATAAACTTCTGTACCGCCCCAGTCCCGATAATTAATATTTCCGGATAGTCAACAGGTTCGATGTCGGACAACAGGTTTTCCGGAGTCAGGTCGGACAAGGTTCGGCATTGCGACAGGCAGACCGAATCCTTATGTACAAGCACGGGTTTATGGAAACTTTGACCCGCCAATCGGATTTCGCCTGACCGGTGGCCATACTCTGCAAAATGTCCGCCTATCGGATTTTCTTCAAACAGCATATTTTCGTCCTTTTGCCGCTTTAGTCGTGTCGGAAAAGGTGCAAAATCAGACAAATTCATGTAGGATTAGCGGATTTCATCTGACCTCTCCTGCTGATTTCAGACGGCATTTGATTTAAAGTGCGGCATAATTATATCGGCAGCGGATATTTTCGTCTTTCAATATTTACATTTCAGTCGGCTTACAAGGAGACACAATGAAGCCAGTAAACATCGGTCTTTTAGGTTTGGGTACGGTCGGCGGCGGTACGGCTGCCGTATTGCAGGACAACGCGGAGGAAATCAGCCGCCGTTTGGGATGCGAAGTGCGCATCAGTGCCGTATGCGACTTAAGCGAAGAAAAAGCCCGCCAAATCTGCCCGTCCGCAGCCTTTGTCAAAGATCCGTTCGAACTGGTCGCGCGTAAAGACGTCGATATTGTCGTCGAATTGTTCGGCGGTACCGGCATTGCCAAAGATGCGGTGTTGAAAGCCATTGAAAACGGCAAACACATCGTTACCGCCAACAAAAAACTGCTCGCCGAATACGGCAACGAAATCTTCCCGCTGGCGGAAGAAAAAAATGTCATGGTGCAATTTGAAGCCGCAGTAGCGGGAGGTATCCCAATCATCAAAGCCCTGCGCGAAGGTTTGGCGGCAAACCGAATCAAATCCATCGCTGGCATTATTAACGGCACAAGCAACTTCATCCTCTCCGAAATGCGCGAAAAAGGCAGCGCGTTTGCCGACGTATTAAAAGAAGCACAGGCGTTGGGCTACGCCGAAGCCGACCCGACCTTCGACATCGAAGGCAACGACGCAGGCCATAAAATCACCATCATGAGCGCGCTGGCATTCGGTACGCCGATGAACTTTTCCGCCTGCTACCTCGAAGGCATCAGCAAACTCGACAGCCGCGACATCAAATACGCCGAAGAACTCGGCTACCGCATCAAACTTTTGGGCATCACCCGCAAAACCGGCAAAGGTATCGAATTGCGCGTCCACCCTACCCTGATTCCCGAAAGCCGCCTCTTGGCAAACGTCAACGGCGTGATGAACGCCGTGCGCGTCAACGCCGATATGGTCGGCGAAACCTTATATTACGGCGCGGGCGCGGGCGCATTGCCGACCGCTTCCGCCGTGGTTGCCGATATCATCGACATCGCCCGCCTGATCGAAGCCGATACAGGCCACCGCGTACCGCATCTGGCGTTCCAACCCGCCCAAGTCCAAGCGCAAACCATCCTGCCTATGGACGAAATTACCAGCAGCTACTACCTGCGCGTCCAAGCCAAAGATGAACCGGGCACGCTGGGGCAAATCGCCGCGCTTTTGGCACAAGAAAACGTGTCTATCGAAGCCTTAATCCAAAAAGGCGTGATTGATCAGAGCACTGCCGAAATCGTGATTCTGACCCACAGCACGGTCGAAAAATACATCAAGTCGGCAATCGCAGCCATCGAAGCACTGGATTGCGTGGAAAAACCGATTACCATGATCCGTATGGAAAGCCTGCATGACTGAGCCGAAACACGAAATGCCGACGGAAGAGCAGGTTGCCGCGCGCAAAAAAGCAAAAGCCAAAATCCGCACCATCCGCATTTGGGCGTGGGTTATTTTGGCGTTGCTCGCTTCAACCGCCCTGCTCTCCCAATGCGCGATGTCCAAACCGCAGGCAAAACAGAAAATTGTCGAGTCTTGCATGAAGAATATTCCGTTTGCTGAAAAATGGCAGAACGATTTGAAAGCGCGCGGCTTGGATGCGGACAATACCCGCCTTGCCACCGATTACTGCAAATGTATGTGGGAGCAGCCTTTGGACAGATTGAGCGAGAAACAGGTCAGCTCCTTCAGCAAACTCGGTGCACAAGAACAGCTTGACCTGCTCGGCGGCGCAAATGCCTTTGAAACGCGAGACAAACAATGTGTCGCGGATTTGAAAGCTGATTGAACCGCCGAACCGGAATGCCGTCTGAACGCGGGAAAAGCGTTTCAGACGGCATTTTTTCATCCGGATTTGACGGGCAAACCCCTATCCTGATTCGGCGGGGCAAACAAAAAGCCGATTCTTCAAGGAATCGGCTTTTTACTGAAAAACAGTTTACAGTGCATCTTTCAATGCTTTACCTGCACGGAATTTAGGCGTTTTGGCGGCGGCAATGGTCAGAGGCTCGCCGGTTTTGGGGTTGCGGCCTTGGCGTTCTGCACGTTCGCCGACGTAGAAAGTACCGAAACCGACCAAAGTAACGGTGTCGCCTTGTTTCAGGGCGTTGGTTACTGCATTGGTAGTGGCATCCAAAGCTTTTTGTGCGGCGACCTTGGAAATGCCGGCTTCTTGAGCAATCGCTTCGATCAATTCAGACTTGTTCACAATCAGTCCCTTCCTGTCTTAAAAAATGATGAAATGCCCGAATATTCGGGGTTTGTACTGCTTGAGTAACTTTCGCTTTATAGCAATTCTGAAATTGCCGTGTCAAGAAAAAAATACGGAATCGCCCTATTTTACAGGCTTTCAGGACGAAACCGCATTTTTACAACACATTTCCTGCGTTTCAATGTTTGATTGCCCTGCTGCGGGGTTTCGGTTTTGAAGCGGGTTCCACCGCCGCTTCTGCGGCAGAAGGTTCTGCCCAAGGCTCAGGCCGGCTTTCCAAACCCAAAGCCAATACCTCGTCTATCCATTTGACCGGATGGATGGTCAGGCCGGTTTTAACGTTTCCAGGGATTTCTTCCAAGTCTTTAACATTGTCTTTCGGAATTAAAACGTGTTTGATGCCGCCGCGAAGCGCAGCCAACAGTTTTTCCTTCAGACCGCCAATCGGCAGGACTTCGCCGCGTAGGGTAATTTCGCCCGTCATGGCAACATCCGCACGCACAGGGATTTTGGTGAATGCGGACACCATCGCCAAAGTCATGGCAATGCCCGCACTCGGACCGTCTTTCGGTGTCGCACCTTCGGGAACGTGAACATGGATGTCTTTTTTCTCGTAAAAATCAGGAGCCAAACCCACTGATTCTGCACGGGAGCGGACAACAGACCATGCTGCGGACACGGATTCCTTCATCACATCGCCCAACTGGCCGGTACACTGGATCACGCCTTTACCCGGTAATGCCACGGCTTCGACAGTCAGCAATTCACCGCCGACTTCCGTCCACGCCAAACCGGTTACTTGTCCGATACGGTTTTCGCTTTCGGCAACGCCGTAATCGAAGCGGCGCACACCCAAGTAGTCATGCAGATTTTTCTCGTTGACTTTAACCGCTTTAGGTTTGACCTTACTTGCTTTTTTGATTTCAGACGACCTTCTCTTGTCTTGTTCCAAAGTAAGCTGCATGACGACTTTGCGGCAGATTTTGGCAATTTCGCGGTCGAGCGAACGCACACCCGCCTCACGGGTGTAGTAACGGATAATATCGCGCACCGCGCTTTCTTCGATTGCCAACTCCCCTTCTTTCACGCTGTTGCGCTTCATTTGCTTCGGCACGAGATACTGCATCGCAATATTGATTTTCTCGTCTTCCGTATAGCCGGACAAACGGATGATTTCCATACGGTCGAGCAACGGAGTCGGAATATTCAGACTATTGGATGTGGCGATAAACATCACATCACTCAAATCGTAATCCACTTCCGCATAATGATCGGCAAACTTGTTGTTTTGTTCGGGATCGAGCACTTCGAGCAACGCGCTGGCGGGATCGCCTCGGAAGTCGTTACCCAATTTGTCGATTTCGTCGAGCAGGAACAAGGGATTTTTTACGCCGGCTTTTGCCATATTCTGCAGAATCTTACCGGGCATGGAGCCGATATAGGTGCGGCGGTGTCCCCGGATTTCGCTTTCGTCGCGCACGCCGCCCAAGGCCATGCGGACATATTTCCGCCCCGTTGCTTTGGCGATGGATTCGCCCAAAGAGGTTTTACCCACGCCAGGAGGGCCGACCAGGCACAGAATCGGGCCTTTGAGTTTGTCCATACGTTTTTGGACGGCGAGGTATTCCAAAATCCGTTCTTTGACTTTTTCCAGGCCGTAGTGGTCGGCATCCAGCACCAGTCCGGCTTTGGCGATGTCTTTGCTGACGCGGGATTTTTTCTTCCACGGCAGTTCGAGCAGGGTATCGATGTAGTTGCGTACGACGGTGGATTCGGCAGACATCGGCGGCATCATTTTGAGTTTTTTCAGTTCGGACAGGCATTTTTCTTCCGCTTCTTTGCTCATCCCCGCCTTTTTGATGCCTGCTTCCAAGGCATCCAGTTCGCCGTTTTCGTCTTCTTCGCCCAATTCTTTGTGTATCGCTTTAATCTGTTCGTTCAGATAATATTCGCGCTGGGATTTTTCCATTTGGCGTTTGACGCGTCCGCGTATGCGTTTTTCGGCCTGCATAATGTCGAGTTCGGATTCCAGCTGTGCCAGCAGGAATTCCATCCGTTTGCCGATTTCGGGAATTTCCAAAATCTGTTGGCGTTGCGCCAGTTTCAACTGCAAATGCGCTGCGACCGTATCGGTTAGCCGGCTGTTTTCGGCAATGCCGTTGATGCTGCCGATGATTTCGGCGGGGATTTTTTTATTGAGTTTGGCGTATTGTTCAAACTGCGCCAACAGGGTGCGGCGCACGGCTTCGAGGTCGGTATTGCCTCCCGTGTCTTCTTCCACGACCGCCTCTATATGGGAAACGAACAGCCCGCCCGTGTCTTCAATGGTCAGAACACGTCCGCGATACAGCCCTTCGACCAGCACTTTTACCGTGCCGTCGGGTAGTTTCAACACTTGCAGGACTTGTGCGACCGTACCGGTCTGATACAGGTCGGCGGCAACCGGTTCTTCTACCGCCGCATCGGTTTGCGCCAACAGGAAAACCGGCTCCTCGCGGGTAATGGCGTTTTCCAGTGCGGCGATGGATTTCGGCCTGCCGACAAACAGCGGCAGAACCATATGCGGGTAAACGACGACATCCCGCAAAGGAAGGGTTGCCAAGGCGGCATATTCCTCAAAATGCTTTTCTTTTTGTGTCATGGATACTCTCTTGTGTCTGACAGAATACGGATTGCCGCGTAAATTGGGGTTGAAAGCATTATTTCAAGCATACGCGGTTTATTTATGGAGTTTGATGCGATGCCGTCTGAAACATTCCGGCTTCAGACGGCATGGGCTTGGAAAGACAAAGCAGGAACAAAAAACAGTTCTGTGTTGCCGCTCCTTGCTGTACCATCCGTATGGTTTACGGTTCTGCCGCCCTATTTTCAAAACATGACGCAGGTATCCCATGTCTTCTTTTATTTTTCCCGATGACGGGTTCGAATGGCGCAACGAAAGTCTGCAAAAGCCGCCCAAAGGTTGGCATTATGTCCGCGAAAGCGGTGCAGACGGCATTTTGAAGGCTGCCTATCAAAATATTGCAACTGTCTGGCAGGGCGATTTCCACAATGCCAAACAGGTGCTTTCTGCAATGAAGAAGAGGGTTCGCAAACCTGCCGCCGTCCGTTCCGATGCGGATATCGCCGCCCTTTTCCATGCCCACCGTATGAAGCAGGCGCAGCAGAGCCGTATTCTGAATATGCTTGCCGTTGAAATCCGCCCCGGTTTTGTGTTGGACAACAAACGCGCGCCCGATATACGCTCCGCTTTGCTCGACGTGTACGGAGAGGCGGACGGCAAACCGTTTTTCCTACCGCTCAATCTGCTGCTGGGGTTTATGGGTGCGCACGAGTGGCATAAGAAAGGGGTTGCCGTTCCGCAGCTGGGCGGCAGCATACACGTTCCTTTCGGCGTATTCTCGCCGTTGCGCGGCGAATACCTCGACCTGCTTGCCCATGCGCCGTCAACGGGTTTTCAGACGGCATTCGACATCGGGACGGGCTCGGGCGTGCTTGCCGCCATTTTGGCGAAACAGGGCATTCCTTCCGTCATCGGCACGGATACCAATCCGAAAGCCGTCGCCTGTGCCCGTGCCAATATTGCCCGTTTGGGCTTTGAAAAACAGGTTGAGATACGGGAAACCGATATGTTCCCCGATATGCGTGCCGATTTGATTGTCTGCAACCCGCCGTGGCTTCCTGCCAAGCCTACTTCTGCCATCGAGTCTGCATTATATGACCCTGATTCTGCGATGTTGACCGCATTTTTAAGGGATGCGCCGGGACATTTGAACCCGGGCGGCGAAATCCGCCTGATTATTTCCGACCTTGCAGAGCATCTGCACCTGCGCCCGTCCGGTTTTTTGGAGAAGGCCTTTGCAGAGGCGGGGCTGCGTATTACCGATATTATGAAAACCAAGCCAAACCACAAGAAAGCCGCAAATCCGGACGATCCGCTGGCTTTTGCCCGAAACAGGGAAACTACTTTCCTGTACCGTTTGAAAAAGGCATGAAAAAGACCGCACATTTGTGCGGTCTTTCCCTTCGATATCCATAAAAGGGCTTGCAGAACCGACACGGCGTTTGGACGGATTATCCTTGTGAAAATACCCGTTTGAGCATATTGCCCAATGCCGTCTGACGAACTTTGACAGTAGCCGCCGCTTGCCGGAAGGCTTCTTCCCCGCCGAAGAATACGAATTTTTCCTTTGCCCTGGTAATGGCGGTGTAAAGCAGCTCCCTGCTCAAGCCGGAAAGCGCATCATCTTCTTCGTTCGAAGGTGCAGCAGAGGGCGGCAGCAGCCAGACTTCCCGATATTCCGAACCTTGGCTTTTATGGACAGTCATGGCGAAAGCAGGTTCAAAATCCGGAAGGCAGCTGACTGCAACCTTTTTAAACCCGTCCGTATCGGGAAAATAGGCGGACAGGCTGCCCGGTCTTTGGACGTCATCCATAATCAGTCCGACGTCTCCGTTGAACAGCCCGAGTGCGTAGTCGTTTTGCCTGATCATAATCGGCTCTCCGGCGAAATAGGCCTGATGTTCCGGTATGTTCATTTTGCGGCGTACATGGCTGCAATAGGCTTCGTTGAAGTCTTCCGCATCCTGCCGCCAAGCTGCCAGAACCACGATATCCGAGATGCCCGCATAGGCGGATTCGATGTTACCTTCGTCTACCGCCTGCCAATAGGCTTTGTGCGCCCGGTACAACCTTTCGACTCGAGCGTTCGGACTGCATTCCGAATGTTCCAGTTCGTCCGGAAACCGGTCAAACAATGCCCACGCCCCCTCATCGCCCGATACGGCGGCACGGGCAAGGCAGCCAATGCCGCTGTTGTCGCCGAAGCGGTGGCTGAACGACAGATGGGCAGTGTTTTGCGCCAACACGGGCGGATTTGCGCTGACGCTGAAACCGTGTTCCGGAAGGAAGCCGGCCAGCCTTTGGTGCGTTTCTCCGTCCAAAATGGTTTTTTGCGACAAAACGGACAGCACCGCCCCGATTCCGACGGACGGGAGCTGGTTTTCATCGCCCAGCAGAATCACGCGCGCGCCGGTTTTGACCGCTTTTAAAAGTTGCAACATCAATACCGTATCCAGCATAGAGGCTTCATCGATAACCAATACGTCAAACGGCAGCGGGTAAACAGGGTTGAACGCCGGCTGCATTTTAGGCGGGCGCAGTTTCAGCAGGCGGTGGACGGTTTGCCCTTCCAATTTAAGCAGATGGCGGCGGACGTTGTCCGGAGCGTCAAAACTGTTGATTGCACGGTGCAGCGCACGCGCCATATGCGCGGCAGCTTTACCCGTAGGGGCGGCAAGCGCGATATGGGGAAGGCTTCCGTCTCCGCTGCAAATCAGTGCCAACAGTTTGGCAACCGTCGTCGTCTTACCCGTACCGGGGCCGCCGGTAATCACCATAAAAGACTGCAGCAATGCTAAGGCGGCCGCATCGCGCTGTCCTTCGCTGCCCGTGCCTTGAAACCATTTTGCGAGGTTTTGCCGCACACCTGCCGCGTCGGGGGCGGATGTACCGGCTGCCGCCAAGCGTTTTATCTCGACCGCCAAATCGTATTCCAACTGCCACATTCTGCCCAAAAACAGTTTTTCCCCTTCCAAAATCAGAGGGGAGGCAGATTCCCCGACCACGGGCTTGAGTGTCGAAAGGAAGGACGCCTCCCCTTTTTTCAAGCGGATAAACGAATGACCGTTCTGCAATGCTTGAAACAGCCGTTCGATATAGGAAGAAAGAGCTTCAGCACCGGAGTCGGTATAGCGTTCCAAAAAACGGATTGCCACCTGTGCAGCCGCTTGGGCAAATTCATCTGTCTGCCGTTCCATCGTATTCCTTGTCGAAATGCCGTCTGAAGGCGCGAGGCTTCAGACGGCGCGTGTTGTTTCGGCTGTTTAGGCGTTTGCGCCATGTTTGGGGTGCAGGCTGCCGTCCTTCATGACCATCACGCGCCCGAAGCGGCCGGCGAGTTCGTCGTCGTGTGTTACGACCACCAGCCCCGTTCCCAATTCCGTTTTCAGTTCCAGCATCATATCCAAAACATTCCTGGCGTTCGCACGGTCGAGATTGCCGGTCGGTTCGTCGGCAAGCAGGCATTTGGGTTGCGTAACCAAGGCGCGCGCAATGGCGGCACGCTGGCGTTCGCCGCCGGACAGTTCGCCTGCGCGGTGCGTCGAACGGTGTTTCAGTCCGACCTTTTCCAGCATCGCCATTGCCGCCTCCGCAGCCTCTTCCCGGCTTTTTTTGCCGATTAGCAAAGGCATCATCACGTTTTCCAGTGCCGAGAATTCAGGTAGAAGATGGTGGAACTGGTACACGAAACCGAGATGGCGGTTGCGCAGGATGCCCAGTTGCCGCTGGCTTAATGTACGCAAATCCTCGCCCATCAGCAGCACCCTGCCTTCAGACGGCATATCCAGCCCGCCCAAAATATGCAGCAGCGTCGATTTGCCGCTGCCCGAAGAGCCGATGATGCCGGTGCTTTCCCCCGCACGGATTTCCAAATCCAAGCCATGCAGCACCCGAACGTCCAAACCGCCGTCCCGATAGCGTTTGCCCACGCCTTCGCATTTCAAAATCAACTCACTCATAACGCAAAGCCTCCGCCGGTTGGGTTTTTGAGGCACGCCAGCTCGGGTAGAGCGTGGCAACGAAAGACAGTCCCAAGGAAATGCAGGCAATCAGGGCAACGTCGCCCATATCGACATCACTGGGCAGGTAGTCGATAAAATAAACCTGCGAATTGATGAGGTGGACACCGAGCAGGTTTTCAAAAAACGCCACGACCCTGCCGACGTTCCAACCCAAAAGCACGCCGCAGACCACACCCGCCAGCGTGCCGAAAAAGCCTGAAAACGCGCCCTGCACCATAAAAATCTTCATCACGCCGCCAGGGGAAAGACCCAAAGTCCGTAAAATCGCAATGTCCGCCTGCTTTTCCGTAACCGCCATCACTAACGAAGAGACAAGGTTGAACGCCGCCACGGCGATAATCAGCGTCAGGATGATGAACATCATCCGTTTTTCCAACTCGACCGCCTCAAAATAGCTTCGATTGCTGAACGTCCAATCACGTACCCAGACCGTGTCCCTTTGCGCCTCCGGAATCAGCTTTGCCGTCAAGGCGGGGGCGTTTTGCGGGTCGGCGAGTTTCAGCCGCAGCCCCGCAACTTCCTTATCCAAGCGGTACAGTACGCGCGCGTCTTGGATATGCGTCATCGCCAATGAGTTGTCCACTTCGTAAACACCCGTTTTAACCAGACCGACCACGGTAAACTGTTTCAACCTCGGTACGACTCCGGCGGGGGTAACGTTACCCTCCGGCGTGATGACGGTAACTTTATTGCCGACTTCCGCACCCAAAGCCTCCGCCAAACCGATACCGAGGATAATGTCAAACTCGCCCGGAATCAGGTCTTCAAACTTGCCTGCCGGCATTTTGTCGCCGTATTCCACCACTTTGCGCTCTTCAGACGGCAAAATGCCGCGCATCTGCACGCCCCTGATTTCGCCCGCATGGGCCAGCAATGCCTGATTGGAAACATAGGGCGCGACAGCCAAAATACCTTTGCGGTTTTCGGTAAACCGAAGCAGGTTGCGCCAATCCGTATCCGTATTGTCGATATAGCCGATTTCGGCGTGCGGAGCGACATTCAGGAGCTGCCCGCGTATTTCTTTCTGAAAGCCGTTCATAACCGACAAGACGACAATCAGCGCGGTTACGCCCAAGGCGATTCCGGCAATCGAAACCATCGTGATAAACGACATAAAGCCGTTGCGCTTTTTCGCCCTGAGATACCTCAAGCCTATCCAAGCCTCTAGAGAAAACATAACGCTACCTTAAAAATGTCTGCAAACGTGCCGCCCCGGACGGCGGTTTGAGGGCGGCGGCAAAAGTTTATTGTACCGTAAAACCCCGGCAGCGTCCGAACGCCCGAGTGCGGGGGACGGGGCGGCAGAGCGGGCGGAAAACTTGCACAACGCGTCAAACTGCCCTATCCTTTCCTTCAGAAAAACCGTTTCTTGAGGAAAACAATGAATATCCGAACTGCTTTTGCTTTGTGCGCCATCGCCTTATCCGCCGCTGCGGCTGCCTACGCCAAAGAAATCAAAATCGATGCCAACAACACGCCTTATTCCGAAGCCGACGCGCAAAAGCTGGCGGCAACGGCAGTCGGTATGGGTGTTAAGGAACCTATCAGCCTGAACGGCGGCAGCGGCAGCATTACCGTGTCCGGCAGCAGCGCGACGCAGTGCGTGTTCAAAGTCGGCAACGGAGGCGCATTGCAGATTCAAGGGCTCAACTGCAAGTAAACCGCCCGGAAAAATGCCGTCTGAAGCCTTCAGACGGCATTTTGCATTGGCGGCGTTACGCCCCGCCTTCTTTAATCAGGCGGCGTTCGTACACCGCCTGCGCCAGCGTTCCCGCATCGACATATTCCAATTCGCCGCCCAAGGGGATGCCCTGCGACAGCCTGCTGACTTTGTAAGGCAGGTTTTTGAAAAACTCGGACAGGACATACGCCGTCGCATTGCCTTCTGCGGTAAAAGCGGTTGCAATAATGATTTCTTCGACTTCCCCGCCGCCCAGCCGTTGCGCCAGCCTGTCCAATGCGATGGCGGATACGTCCATTCCCAGTGCCGTATTGATTTGCCCCATCAGGACGAAATACAGCCCGTCGTGGCAGTTTGCCGCTTCCATATTCGACACGTCGGCAGGCATATGCACCACCATCAGCCGCCGCCCGTCGCGTGTTTCATCGGCACAAATATCGCACAATCCGCCTTCGCAAAACGTGTTGCACCTCGCGCAATGATCAACCTGTTTCAATGCCGTCTGCAAGGCATCCACCAGTTTTTCAGCCTCTTTGCGCTTGTGTTGGAGCAAATGATACGCTATCCGCTGTGCCGATTTCGGCCCGACGTTGGGTAAAACCTTCAGCGCGTCGATCAATCCTTGGAAGGCATCTTGTTTTTTGTGGCTCATCATATTCCGCCGTATGGGAAAACGGCCGGAATATTCCGACCGTTATGTTGTCAACAAAAGTGTCAATTACTGACCGTCGCCGTTGTCGACCGATTGCGCTCCTTTGGTCTGTTTGATTTTGCCGTTGAAATAGCGGATCAGCAGGTCGAAGGTATTGGCAGACTGCTGTTGCGCCAAAGCCTGTTTTGCAAGCGGGATGCGCGCGGCGGCATCATCGGGCAGCGTGACTGCCTGCACCTCGACAATCACGGGTGCCGGCAGGCCGGTCAGCCTGACATAGGCGGGTTTGCCGTTTGCCGGTTTTGCTTTCAGCAGTTCCGCATAAGCCTCGGGCGGCATAGACTGCCTTGCCTGCTGCGCGCCCAAAACGGACACTTCCGACCATTTCACGTCAACTGCCTTGCCGCCGTTCAGTTGTGTAAGCACTTCTTTTGCCTTGTTTTCGGCAAGTTTGGCGGCTTCGGCGCGGATATAAGCCTGACGCACCGCGTCTTTGGCTTCGGCAAACGGCAGGGTTTTCTCTTCGCGGACTTCTTTGGCGCGGACGACCCACGCGATTTCATTATTGATAGACAACACTTCGGAATTGTGTTTTTTCTTCAATACGTCGTCGCTGAATACGGCATTAATTACATTTTCAGGTAGTCCGGACATTTGCGCGTCCTGCCTGCTCAGCCAAGTTTCTTGGGTTTCGACTTTCAAACCGCTGTTTTTGGCGGCTTCGTCAAGCGAGGAAGGATGGTTGAACGCGTCATCGCCCAGTTTTTCTTTTACCTTATTGAAGTCGGCAACCGCCTTTTTCATTTTCAATTCGTTTTCGACGGCGGCTTTTTCCTGCTCGAAAGAAGGTTTGGCTTCATTTGCCGGCAAACGCGCCACGCGCTCTTCAAATGCATTTTTCACTTCCGTTTCACTGACGGTCCGCTTGTCTGCAAAATCCTTCAGATTCAAGGCGACATATTCCAATTTGACTGCCTGCGGCAGCAGATAGTCTTTTTTGTTCGCATTATAAAATTTCTGCAAATCGGCTTCAGACACTTTGACTTGGGCGATGAACTCGTCGGGGTTGAAAGTGTGCGAACGGATGGTGCGGTTGACCTGGGTCAGTTTGACCAGTTGCTCCGCCTGGGTATCGCTGACTAAGACACCGTTTTGAACAAGGTTTACCAAATTCTGCAATGCGAATTGGTCACGGATTTCCTCGACGAACTGGTCTTCCGACATATGGCGTTGCGAAAGGTACTGGCTCAAAAGGGCATGGCTGAATTTGCCGCCTGCATCGTGAAAATTAGGATCGTCTACAATAATCTGTTTGATTTGTTCCTGAGAAACGGAAATACCCATCAGTTTTGCACCTTGTTTCAGATAGGCGCGTTGCAGCAGGGATTGGAATACGGCATCGCGTGACGGGCTGCCGCCGGCAGCCTGTTCATTTTGCATGGTGACATTAATCGAATGATCGCTGATTTTTTCGTCCCCAACTTGGACGATGTAATCGGAACCGGGGTGTGAAACCGTGCTGACGCCGAAGCCGACAAAAGTTAATGCAATCAGGCCTAATAAGACTTGGGCGGGTGTTCTGTATTTTTCGATGGAATGGAACATATTTTCAGATCGGAATATGGAATGGAGTTGGGAAATATAGATTCCGTATTGTAACGGTTTTTATACGCGTCTGCACGAAGGCTTAATTAACGTTTGAATATCTCTCGATAAGATTCATCGCTGAAACCGACATGAACCTTTCCGCCGTATTCCAGTACGGGACGTTTGATAAGGCTTGGCATTTCGGACATTATCCTGACCGCACTTTCCCTTGAAGACAGGGCTTCCTCCTGCATCAGTGCATCAAGTCTGCGCCATGTGGTCCCCCGTTTGTTGAGCAGTATCTCCAAAGGCACCTGCTCCAGCCACAGGCGGATTTCCGCTTCGGAAGGCGCCTGTTTTTTAAAATCCCGAAATTCAAATTCCATACCATATTTGGCAAGCCAGCTTTTAGCTTTTTTGACCGTATCGCAATTTGGGATGCCATGAAGGACTATCATTTGGAAACCTTTTGCCTGAAATAATAAAACCGATATTTTACTATAAGTGTCTGAAAATTTGCCCGTCTGTTTCAGACGGCAGTGCGCTTATGTTACAATCCGAAAATTTGAAAAATTAATCTCTTTCCAATATAAGGTTTTACCAGTAATGATTTCTACCAACGGCATTACCATGCAGTTCGGCGCAAAGCCGCTGTTTGAAAACGTATCCGTCAAATTCGGTGAAGGCAACCGCTACGGCTTGATCGGCGCGAACGGTTCGGGCAAATCCACCTTCATGAAAATCCTCGGCGGCGATTTGGAACAGACGGCCGGTGAAGTCGCAATTGAAAACGGCGTGCGTTTGGGTAAATTGCGCCAAGACCAGTTTGCCTACGAAGACATGCGCGTGCTGGACGTGGTGATGATGGGGCATACCGAAATGTGGGCGGCGATGACCGAGCGTGATGCGATTTACGCCAATCCCGAAGCCACCGAAGACGATTACATGAAAGCCGCCGAACTGGAAGCCAAGTTCGCCGAATACGACGGCTACACCGCCGAAGCGCGCGCTGCCGAATTGTTGAGCGGCGTGGGTATTTCTGAAGATTTGCACAATGCGACCATGGCGGAAGTCGCCCCGGGCTTCAAACTGCGCGTATTGCTGGCGCAAGCCCTGTTCTCCAAACCGGATGTATTGCTCTTGGACGAACCGACCAATAACTTGGACATTAATACCATCCGCTGGTTGGAAGGCGTATTGAACCAATACGACTCCACCATGATCATCATCTCGCACGACCGTCACTTTTTGAACGAAGTCTGCACCCACATGGCGGATTTGGACTACAACACCATCACCATCTATCCGGGCAACTACGACGACTATATGCTCGCTTCCGCCCAATCGCGCGAACGCGCCCTGAAAGACAACGCCAAAGCCAAAGAGAAACTGCAAGAGCTGCAAGAGTTCGTCGCCCGCTTCTCTGCCAACAAATCCAAAGCCCGTCAGGCAACCAGCCGTCTGAAACAGGCCGACAAAATCAAATCGGAAATGGTCGAAGTCAAACCTTCCACCCGTCAAAACCCGTATATCCGTTTTGAAGCCGATGAAAAAGCCAAGTTGCACCGTCAGGCAGTGGAAGTTGAAAAACTGGCCAAACGTTTTGAAACCCAGTTGTTTAAAAACCTGAACTTCATCCTTGAAGCAGGCCAACGCCTTGCCATCATCGGCCCGAACGGCGCAGGTAAATCTACCTTGCTGAAACTCTTGGCCGGCGCGTACAACCCTGAATATTCAGACGGCCTGTTGCCGGACGAAGGCACCATCAAATGGGCGGAAAAAGCCAGTGTCGGCTACTATCCGCAAGACCATGAAAACGACTTCGACGTCGATATGGACCTGAGTGAATGGATGCGCCAATGGGGTCAGGAAGGCGATGACGAGCAAGTCATCCGCGGCACTTTGGGCCGCTTGCTTTTTGGTAGCAACGATGTCGTGAAAAAAGTGAAGGTTCTCTCCGGTGGCGAAAAAGGCCGTATGCTTTACGGCAAACTATTGCTTTTGAAACCCAATGTCTTGGTCATGGACGAACCGACCAACCACATGGACATGGAAAGCATCGAATCCTTGAACATGGCGCTGGAAAAATACAACGGCACGCTGATTTTCGTCTCGCATGACCGTCAGTTTGTATCTTCATTGGCTACCCAAATCATCGAATTGGATGGCAAAGGCGGATATGAACACTACTTGGGCGATTACGAAAGTTACTTAGAGAAAAAAGGCGTAGCATAAGCGCACAAAATACCCGTCAGTTGAAACAATGCCGTCTGAAGCCGCTTCAGACGGCATTATTGATAACTTTAAAATAGGAAGCATATGCAGACTTATCTCGTCGGCGGTGCCGTCCGCGATTATCTTTTGGGCTTGCCCGTCAAAGACCGCGATTGGGTGGTCGTCGGCGCAGACGCACAAACCATGCTGGCGCAAGGCTTCCAGCCTGTTGGCAAAGACTTTCCCGTATTCCTTCATCCCAAAACCTACGAAGAATACGCCCTCGCCCGCACCGAACGCAAAACCGCCAAGGGCTATGCCGGTTTCAGTTTCCACGCCGACAAAGACGTTACGCTGGAGCAGGACTTGATGCGCCGTGACCTGACCATCAACGCAATGGCTCAGGATTCAGACGGCCTCATCATCGACCCTTTCGGCGGACAACAGGATTTAAAGGCAGGCATTTTGCGCCACGTTTCCCCTGCCTTCGTCGAAGACCCCGTCCGCATCCTGCGCACTGCCCGCTTTGCCGCGCGCTACGGATTTGAAATCGACGAAGAAACCATGAAGCTGATGCGGAAAATGGTGGAAAACGGCGAAGCGGACGCTTTAGTCGCCGAACGCGTCTGGCAGGAATTGGCGAAAGGTTTGATGGAAAACAATCCCCGCAGGATGATTGAAGTGTTGCGCGAATGCGGCGCGCTCAAAGTCTTGCTGCCCGAAGTCGATGCCCTCTTCGGCGTGCCGCAACGCACCGACTATCATCCCGAAATCGACAGCGGCATCCATACCCTGATGACGCTGCAACGCGCCGCCGATATGGGTTTGAGCCTGCCCGAACGCTACGCCGCCCTGCTGCACGATTTGGGCAAAGCCAAAACGCCGCCCGACATCCTGCCGCGCCACCACGGACACGACCTCGCCGGCGTAGAACCCGTGCGCGAAGTCAATCAAAGGTTGCGCGCGCCGAAACATTGCGCCGAGCTTGCCGAATTGGTTTGCCGTTGGCACATCATCTTCCATCAGGTTGAAAAACTCCGCAGCAAAACCGTTATCGACGTTTTGAAAAAAACCGATGCCTTCCGCCGTCCCGAGCGTTTTCAGACGGCATTGAACGTCTGCATTGCCGATACGCAAGGCCGTCTGAACCGCGAACACACGCCCTACCCGCAACGCGCGCACTGGCTCGCTCTGCTCGAAGCCGCCAATCAGGCGGATTCGGGCAAAATCGCCGCCGAATGCCGCGCGCAAGGAAAAGCGCACCTTATCGCCGAACAAATCGACCAGGCGCGGCTGGCACAAATCGCCCCGTTGCAAAAAGCGTTCCGGGCGGCGCAAGACAAAACAGAAAAACATTAAAACGCCCAATGCAGCCACTTTTAAAGTTTTGAGGACGATACCCGATCCAAGCTTTAAAACAGCCGCCGCCATATCCGCTATAATTCACGCTTCAGCCATCCCGCCCCCAACATAAAATCATGACCCTGAAAACCGATTTATTGCCTAAAATCAACAACGAAGATTACCAACGCCTCATCCTCAAACACAGTGCGGAATTTAGCGGTGGCGAAATCCGCCTGTTGAACGAAATCCTCGAAAAATTCACCTTCGACGTCGTTCAGGCGCAGGCGTTGGCGCAGGCGGTGATGCAGCAAGTCCGCTTCGACCCCAACGCCTACCACATCGACAGCGACGACGAAGACACCACTGGTATCTGCCCACACTGCATCAACCCGCCTATGCCGCCCCTGCGCGACTATCTTGTTTGGCGCGAAACGCGCGGCTGACCCTTTTTCAAAAAGGCCGTCTGAAACCGGCAAACTGCTTTTCAGACGGCTCCGAACCCACCGGAAAACCCATGCTGCAAACCGACAACCTAACCGCTGCACAGCCCCAGCGCATCATCACCGCCCAAAGCATCTCCTCACAAGAAGAGTTGCTCGAACGCGCCCTGCGTCCTAAAACGCTGGACGACTATATCGGGCAAGACAAAGCCAAAGAACAGCTCGCCATCTTCATCCAAGCCGCCAAGAAACGCGGCGAAGCCCTAGACCACACCCTGCTCTTCGGCCCGCCCGGACTGGGCAAAACCACATTGGCCCACATCATCGCCAAAGAATTGGGCGTCAACCTGCGCCAAACCAGCGGTCCCGTCCTCGAACGCGCAGGCGACCTTGCCGCCCTTCTGACTAATCTCGAGCCGCACGACGTATTGTTCATCGACGAAATCCACCGCCTCAGCCCTGTTGTCGAAGAAATCCTCTACCCCGCGCTCGAAGACTACCAGCTCGACATCATGATAGGCGAAGGCCCTGCCGCACGTTCCGTCAAAATCGACCTTCCGCCCTTCACGCTCGTCGGCGCGACCACTCGTGCAGGTATGTTGACTAACCCTCTGCGCGACCGCTTCGGTATCGTTGCCCGCTTGGAGTTTTATCAAAATCAAGACCTTGCCACCATCGTCAGCCGTTCCGCACAATTACTGCAACTCGACATGGGCGAAGAAGGCGCGATGGAAGTCGCCAAACGTAGCCGCGGTACGCCCCGCATCGCCAACCGCCTGCTGCGCCGTGTCCGCGATTTTGCCGATGTGAAAAACAACGGCGTAATCGATGCCGCCGTCGCCGATGCCGCTTTAAGCATGCTGGATGTGGATGCGCAAGGTTTGGATGTTATGGACAGAAAATTCCTCGAAGCCATCCTGCATAAATTCGGCGGCGGCCCCGTCGGTTTGGACAACGTTGCCGCCGCCATTGGCGAATCTACGGACACCATCGAAGACGTTATCGAACCCTACCTCATCCAACAAGGCTTTTTGCAACGCACCCCGCGCGGCAGGATGGCGACCGAACGCGCCTACCTGCATTTCGGGCTGCCCGTCGAAAAATAAACCATGCCGTCTGAAACCGAACCACCGACCAAAGTCGGACATCATCCCCTTTGTCTGCAACAGCTTCAGACGGCATGTATTTTTTATCAGGTTTTGTACCCTATCCGTTGCAGAATGCAGGATTCGCAAAATTCCGTACTGCTCGGACTTGATACTGACAACTGCAGTGCCGACTGATGCGCCGATAGTAACGCCTGAAGAAAAACCGTTTGCCATATACTGATATACATCCATTGAAATAAGGTTGTTTGCATGTTTATCGTCGGTATGCTTATGCGTCGCCACATTCGGCGTATAAGCATTAGTATCCACTAAAGCGACCTTGACCGTATCGTCCGCCCAGTTCAACTGCCCCTCCAAGAACATCTGTCTCGAAGTATCGTAAAGCGTATTAGCCATAACTGCTCCAACAAGTTAAAAACACACCCATTAAACCAACCGTATCGGCAGCATTCAACCGCCTAAAAAAGCCCGAACCATTTTCAGATTCGGGACTTTCTCAATGCCCGAAGGCAAATCCGCCGTCCGTCCGCGCATCCGAGTGCTTGTCCGACAGATAAATACCGTCTTTCGCCCCCGCAACGCGCCGTTGCCGGTTTCTCATGCTTGACATAATATTTTTCGACTTAATGGCGCGCTCCGAATGCTTCCTGTTCCACTGCGCCACCACGCCGCGCAACGCGCGCAAAGCCGCCGCGTGCCGCACCGCCCAATCCGCCCTTGACGGACTCCTTAGCCGCCAAAGCCGCAAATTCAGGCGTTCCCTTAGTCGCCGCAACGCCCATTTTCTTCAATACAGCCTTCTCGGCGGCTTTCCTGCCCATATTCAAAATACCGCCGCCAAGCCCGTATTCGGGTCGGTAATCTCATAACTGGTTGTTTTAAACACATTCGGGTCAAAGCCCTTCTCCTCTTTCCACTCAAACTTCCCATTAAGCGCATCAATCTGCCACGCAATCTCCCCGCGCTAAGTTACACAAAAAACACACCGACAAACCATTTCTCGGGGCAAATAAAAAGCCGCCTGAAGCAAATTTGCTTACAGACGGCATCATTCCGATGTTATTCAAACAAAACCGATTTAAAGATTCCCCAAATATTCCAACAAAACCAACCAACGCGTGTGCGGCATATCGCAATGCGCTTTCAAACCCATTGCCGCCTCCTATTTTTGTTCCGTCACCAAAGTTACGCCCGTAATCTCGGCAACCCACTTTTGCGTCAAGCCGTATTTATGGCGCAATTCCTTCAGGTTGTTTGGCGTGTAATCAATGTTTTAACGGTAATGCAAGAGGTTTTTGAATATATTGCAAGATTCTGATTTATATGATTTTAAATTTATCCAAGCCCGATAAAAAAGCCACCTGATTAAATCAGATGGCCTGTATTTTGCGTCCCTAAATTGTCCCAATGTATTTTAAGTAATTGATTTATTTATTGTTAATGGTGCGGACGGAGAGACTCGAACTCTCACACCTCTCGGCGCCAGAACCTAAATCTGGTGCGTCTACCAATTTCGCCACGTCCGCATAAGGGTGGAGATTATACAGATTTTGTCCGATTGCGCAAGGCTTTGGGCGTAATAGTTGAGGCTTATGCTTTGCAGCGGTAAAATCCACTATTCGTCCGCCTGGCATCGGAATCCGGCGGTTTTTTGTTTTTATTGACGGAATTTGGGTATGCCTGCTGCTTTGATTAAAGATTTTCTGCTGACCCAAGGTTTAAAGCTGTCGCTTGACGAGGTTCGGGCGGCGTATCTGACGACTCAGACGGTAATGGATATGGGGACGGCTTCGATTGAGCGTTCGGTTTTGTGGCTTGAGCATGAGGATTGGAGGCTTGCCGATTATTTGGAGCAAAACAGCGGGAATGAGGAAGGTCTGAAACGGCTTTTCATGGCTTTGGATTCGGTGTTTTCGCGCTCGACAGGCGTGCGGAGTGCGGCGGTTTATGCCCTGATGCCGTCTGAAAACCAGGCTTTCCAACTGATATGCCTGTCCCGACAGGGCGAGGTTTTGGAAAACCTGTGGGATTTGGATGAAGCGGCAGGCAAGGTTTCGCTGGCTTGCCGTTCGGCGCAAAGCGGCTGGATGAATGTTGCCTCGGATGTACGCCGTTGGTTGGATTTGGGTGAGCTTTCGGGAGAACGCAATCATGCTTCGGCGGCGCAAATTTCCATTCCGGTCTGCACGGAAAGTGGCGGTGTGTTGGGCGTGGTTCATGTGGAATTTGAATGCGCAGAGTGTGCGGATGAGGCAGCACAGGCGGAATGGGTGGCTCTTGCCTTGGCTTTGTCCAAACCTTTGAAACTGCTGTTGGGTATGTCTGCCGAAAAAGATGGGAGTGAAGATGTCTGAAATGTTGAACCATGTGGCTTCCTGCCGCCTGCCGACCGAATGGGGCGTATTTACGATGCACGGTTTTGAAGAAGCAGGCGGGCAGGAACACGTCGCGCTGACCGTCGGTGATTGTTCAGACGGCAATCCGGTTCTGACGCGCATCCACTCCGAATGCCTGACGGGAGACGCGCTGTTCTCGAGAAAATGCGACTGCGGGCCTCAACTTGAAGCGGCCATGAGGGCGGTACAGACAGAGGGGCGCGGCATCATCGTCTATCTGCGTCAGGAAGGACGCGGCATCGGGCTGATTAACAAAATCCGCGCCTATCATCTGCAAGACCAAGGTATGGATACTGTTGAAGCCAATTTGGCACTCGGGCTGCCCGTCGATGCCCGCGATTTCCGTCTGGCGCAATCTATCTACGAATATCTGGGCATCCGCTCGGTCAAACTGCTGACCAACAACCCCGAAAAAATCCAAACCCTGAAAGATGCGGGGATTAACGTGGTCGAACGCATCCCCCTGCACGTCGGGGAAAATCTGGAAAACGAGCGTTATCTCCAAACCAAGGCGGACAAGTTGGGGCATTTGATGTCGGAATAAGGCAAAGTTGCAGGGAACGGGCATCCTGCGCCGCCTTTCGGGAAACAGGTTTCCATACCTTGTAAGGCGGCGGCAGCTTTTGCACAAATTGGCAGCAGCTTTTGCACCGCCGCAGCGTAGAAAATTGTATAAGCTTTTGCACAAATTTATCCCCGTTTAATGGCCTGTTAAACGGGGATTATCTTATGTCTTTAAAAGTAGTATGCTGCCCGCTGTCAGAACTTATAAATCAGGTGGTCGTCGTAGCTTGAATTGCGGTTGATGGTGCTGCTCACTGTCAGGGTTTGGCTGCCTGTAAAACGCTCCCATCCGGGCAGGCGCAGTTCGGCCACGAGGTCGAGATAAGCGGGCAGTTCGCTGCGGGTGCTGCTGAAAAAGATAAAGGGTGGGCGCACCATTGCCATCAGGCGCAGGAACTCTACCATGCCGAAGTAGGCTGCCTTGCGGTAGTTGCCCTGCTGGGTGCAGACGTAGGGCGGGTCGAGTACCAATAACGTGCGCGGGTTGCCGATATGTTGCGGTAGCAGCTCGCGGTAGGATTGGTCGACTATCTCCACTCCTTGCAGGTAGTCTTGTACCTCGGGGTAGTCGCTGAGGCTGATACAGTTGTACATGGTTTTGCGGCCTAGCTCGTCCAAATCGGCGGCGGTGTTGCCGCTGAATAGCAACCATGAAACCAAGCAGTCGAGGTCGATATAGCCGCCGAAGCTGCGGATGGCAGCCACGATGGCGGCCTTAATTGCCGGTGGCACCGGTTTGCTGCGTGGAACGGGGGTCAGCAGCCCGGCAAGCAGGCGGCGCAAATGGTTGATGTCGGGAATGTGTTGCAGGCGCTCGCTGTAGCCGTCGTAGTCGTTATAAATAACGCGGGCGGCCGGTTTGCATTGTTTGGCGGTATGCGATAAGAGGCCGAAACCCCCGAAAGCGTCTAAGATTGTCCAATCCTCCCCGTCACCGGGGATATGGTCGTTTAACACCTGTTTAAACAGCTTTAAAAAGTTACGTTTTTGGCCGGTGAACGGCAGGGGTGCTTTGCGGTACATAAGTGCCTTTCTGCGTAGTGTTCGCAATTTCGGCACTCGGGGCGTTCCGGGTTGTTAAAGAACTGAATTGGTTTACTGTTTTGCAGCGTTGGCACTTGATTTGCACGGTGCCGCTGCCAATGGTCAGTAATTTGCCGCAGCTTTTGCATCGGTATTGCATTATTTTTCCTACATTGCGTGATACAATCCGCGCACCCTCGAGGGTGGCGGCCTTGGGTCAATGCAGGCTATCTCTGCTTGGCTGTCGCGGCGGGTGTTACCGCACCTACCGCGTCGCCGTCTCATCTTTCGTGTTCCCCGCCCATGTGGCGGGATTTTTCATGCCTGCCTTTTTAAAGCGGGCACGATGGCGGCAAGGTCGTTGGGCGACCAGCGCCAGCCGTCGGGCAGCCCTAGGGCAGTCGCACACCATTCGGAGCAAAACCAGCGGCTGCGGTTTTGCGGCAGCCCGAAGGCGATACCCAATGCGCCCATCAGGTCGTAGCCTTGGTCTCGGGTTTCCGCCCATACCCTTTGCAGACGTTCGTGTGCTTCGGAGGTTGACTCCATTTGGATCAAGTCCCACTTGGCCGCAGGCAGCGGCATGGTTTTCACGCGCACGCCGCCGTCCCGGATGGAGGCGGAATAGCATTGATACGCTGCCTGTCCGCCATTGTTTTTTTCTGTCAGCCTCACTGCAATCTCGCAGTGGCTGTATTGTCCTCGTGTGAGGGCACGGGTCAGCCAGTCGGTCGCCCTTGCACACCATACGCGCCAGCCGCTGCCGTCGCGGCGGCCTTTGTAGAGGGCTAGATAAATTTTCCGTTCGCTCATCTGTTGGTCTCCCCGTCTTCAATTTGCTCATAGTTGGCCGTCCAGCCGCCGCTGTAGTCATATTCCAGAGGATTTTCGGCTTTGAGCATGGCCGCTTTGTGTTTTTCGGCATTGGCAAAGTCGGCTTGTTCGTTATCGTGCATGGTCTGCATGATTTCGCGCAGCAGCTCGGGAGTTAGCTGTAAAAAGCTGTTATCCATCGTCTTCCAGTTGATGGGCTTTTTAAAACCGCCCGTTACACTTTCCAGCGCCAGTGCCAAATATTGCAGGCGGGTGGCGTCATCGGTTTGAAACCACTTGCCTACGGACTTGATATAAACTCCATGCCGCAGGTTGTCGTAACGCTTGTCCTTGATGCGCTTCCACATCTCATCCTGCTGTTCGGCTTTGAGCCGGGCGGCAACGTCCGGAGGCAATATCCAAGCCTTCGCTTTGGCATCCCACGTCTGATATTCGTTCTCTCGCGGCAGCAGGGTCAGCTCGGCGGGCAGCTCGCCCACCTGTTCAACCTGCACCTCCGCGCCGTCGTCGGTGCGGTAGGCGGTTTTGCCGCGATGGTCGGGCAGGTATTGCCATTCGACCCTTTCGGGTAGCCAACGGGCGGCGAAGCCTGCACGGGTTTCGGGCGGCTGGGTGTCCACGCAGCCGGCCGGCAATAGGTAGCCGCCGTCTGCGGCCAGCGGGTCGAGGTCGGCCACGGTTTGGTGCAGGTAGAGGTTGTCGGCATCCAACTGGCAGACGGGCTTGGTTGGCGGGTATTGGTTTTCGCTCATGATTTATCCTTTCAGACGGCCTTAAATTTTGATACAGGCCAACAATGCGATGTTGCGTGGGCGGTTTTCGTTGGCCGTGGGAACAACGCGGGAGGCGTCGAATGTGATGGCGCGCGGAATATTGTCATTTCCGCCGCTGCCTTCGCTTGTCCACTGTTTCCATGATTTTTCCACGCCAAACGCGCCCGTCGGCTCGATGTAGTCGAACAGTTGCAGTGCGCTGTTTTTTCCGCTGTCAATTTTGCCGGTAATATTCCGGATGGCATCGCTTTGCGCGCTACCCAGTGCCCGCCTGCTATCTATGCCGCGGCCGTCGTCCCAGCCGCGCACGAATTCACCGCGCAGGTCGGGTAAATTAAAGGTGCTGTGCCCGTCACCCGCGCCGTAGGTAGTACCGATGGATTGGAAAAGGGCGGCGTAGAGGGTGCGCGATACGACCGCGCCGTTGGCTTTGAGCCAGCCTGCGGGGGCGGTCTGCCCGGCGAAGTACATCACGGCGCCGCTGGGTATCATGCCGGCGAGGTCGTCCACATTGAGCAGGCGCTTGCCGTCATAGCGCAGCTCGCCGTCGTTGCGCATGGACAGGTATTTGCCGCTGCGCTTGTTGTAAAAATAAGCGTTTACGTTGTTTGCGCCGATTTGCAGGTATTGGTTGGCATTAAAGTCGCCCACGCTGTCGGCCACAATCGCGCCTTTTTTCAGGGTGGCGAGGCCGGTAAGGGTTTTGTCGCCGGCAATTTCTTGGTTGCCGGTGGTAACTACAGCCAGCTTATTCAGTGCTGCCAGTAATTGATTAGGCTGCGACTTATCCGGCTGGATACCGGCCGCAGTCAGCACGGCCAGCAGCTCGGATTGCACTTGGTTGAGCCACCACGCGGGCAGGATGGTGCCCAATTCGGACACGCCGTCGCCGTCGTGGAAGGTCTTGTCGGGGGTTTCGATGGGGTGCATGGTTTAGTCCTTATCGGTAGGTAAATCGGATAGCGGTGTGGGCGGGCTTGAGGCGGTTGAACAGGCTCTCGATCACGGCATCGCTGTAATCGGTCAGCCTGTCGCCCGCCGCCGAGATACCGGCGCGGAATCGGGTAATGCGGTTGTTGCCGCCGCGCACGTTAACGTGCCACACCCACATGATTTCCTGCGGCGCAAGACGGTCGCCCGCACGGTTGACACCGGCGCGGAACGGCTGCGGTTCGTCGATTTGGATTTGATAGCCCGCCGCCTCGGCCAAACGCACAAAATAAGGAATACTCAAGCCGCCTGTTTCGTTTAGCTTGGCCATGACGGCCAACACACGGTGCTGGCGGTTTTTGCCCGTACCGTCCAAACCTAATACGCGCTCCCAATCGGCCAGCATTTGGCCGGCGCTGCGCGGGTCGACGGTATCGGCAACGCTTTGAGCCGATTCCGCCACCGCATCCAGCGCTGCGCCGTCTATTTCTGCCTGCGCCCGCACACGCGGGGCATTGCGGGCATACGACACGGGGGGCAACAGGCCCCGCAAGATGTCTTGATAGCTCATGACGGCATCTCCGTTACATTAATCGCGCCCGCTTTAAACCACTCGATGCGGTTAACCGTATCGGCGGCACGGTTGGCCGTCGGCGCAGTCAGACGGCGGTCGATCACACCATCCACATTGCTGATAGCAGCCTCGATTTGCGACACAGTCAGGCCGTCGCCAGGGATCAGGGTGTCGAAATATTCTTTTAGGGCCGTCCGTATGCGGCGCTTGGCCTCGTCCAAGTCGATGCCGTCGAGCTTGACTTGCACGGTAACAGGCACCGCCGTTACGGTTGGCTTGAGTACCAGCGCATTTTTTGCCGTTACCGGGCGCATATCGTCGATATAAGCCTGTACGCGGCGCACAGTTTCTTCCGACGGCACACCGTCGGCAGAGGTAATGGCAATATCCACCGTACCCAAGCCGCGGCGCAGCGGATAAACATATGCGCTGGTTACGCCGTCAACACTCAACGCCCAGTTTTTATAGTCGTAACGGTTGCCGCCTGCGGGCGGTAGGCGGATGATTTCCAACAGACGCGCCAGCAGTGAGGCATCGCTTTCTCGGTCGGTGCCGCCTTGTACGGTAAGGCGGCATTCGGTGGCCACACCGGCGGGGGCGGCCATCAGTTGCGCCTCGCCGTCGCGCACATTGGCGGCCGCGCCCGGCTCGTCGGCGATTGCCGGTATTTCCGCCGTGCCGCCGCTGCCGATAACGGCGCGGGCGGTAGTGCGGTAAAAACGCTGGCCGATACGCACTTGCAGGCCGTCTGAAAGCATGGATTGCGCAATACCGCTTACGGTCAGCGTGCCGCTGGCCGTGGTAGGATTGCGGCGGCGCAAGCCGCGCATGGAGGCATGCCGCTCCAAATACTCGCGGTCGGCGGTATCAGGGAAAATCTGCCGCACAATCCAGCTTTGATGCGCATATTGCCCTTCGGCGCAGCTGGCCAAACGGCTGGCGTGCACATAATGGTCGCTGTCGGGGCTGATATCGGCATCCGGCCACAGGCTTTTGGTATCGCGCAGGATACGCTCGCGGATTTGCTCAAATGTCGGCGTTTCAAACACGTTTAAAACCTCTTTAAATCACGGGCACTTCGTGGCGGTAATCAAACCCGCCCGCCGCCGTATCCACCCGGATACGCAGGATCAGGCGGCCGTCGTGCGGCTGCTCTGCGCGCACGGTAATCTTGTCGGCACGCCCGCTCTTAACAATCGGTTGCAGTGCCTCATCGGCATATTGCTCGGCTAACAGGCTGACCCGTTGCAGGTCTTTTTCGCGCTGCAACAAATGCAGCAGCGAGCCGAGCGTTTTATCCGCCCACCAGCTGCCCAACGGTGTCATCAAGCGGATATACACGGCATTTTGCAGCGTATCGACGGTGCGGCCGGTATAGTCGCCGGTGCCGGGGTTTAGCTCTTTGTCCATGTTGGCATTTTCTCTTTTTTGACTGCATTTAAAGAGCGTAAGTGTTTCAAACCCTTAAACAAAAAGGTCGTCTGAAAATGTTTCAGACGACCTTTTGAATGCCGTAAAGATTTAAATCGGGTCGGATGTCGTGCCGTTGCTGTCGCCACGGTGTTTGTGGTCTGAGCCGATGTTTTTGCCGTTATTGGTAACCTTACCTGTACTCTCAAAGTCTCCCACAAGGTCGATATTGCATTTAAACCGTGTTCCGCTGCCGCCCTCGACCGCCATCCCGCCGTTGCCGTTGATTTTGCCTTGCGCCGTCAACACTGCACTGGTCTCCACCAACGGAGCGTTAAATTTGGCATCCGTGGCCGCATTAACCTCGTATTGTTTGCAGTTAACCCGGTACACGTCGCAATCGGCCTCAATGATTTTGCCTTGCTTAATCACGATTTTTGCACCCTCATGATTAAAAATCGCCGTCTCGCCGGGCTTAAGGTTTTTGATGCGGTAGCTGCCGTGCTGGCTGCACACAATCACACCGTGCGAAGTATTGCCGCCCAGTGGTATCACTACCGCTTCGCTGCCGTCGGGCGGATGGCTGGCAAAGCCGTATTCCTGCAAATGTTCAAGGTCTTGCAGGGTTTCGTCGGCCAAGCCGCTCAACTGCACGCGCTGTATCGGCTCGGACGACACCACCAGCGTGATTTTTCCCCGAAAGGCCGCGCGCAGGGTTTCGCCGATATTTTTAGCAGTTTGTGCCGTTTTTTTCGCCAATTTACTCAAACTCATTCAAATACCGCCGTTTCTGCTTGTTTTTTGCCGCCTTTTTTGCCCTTATGGCTCACGCCTTTGCGTTTGCCTTTGCGCTTGCGCGCCGCCTCGGCCTTTTTGGGGTAAGCGTCGGGTGTCCAAATACCGTCCTCTTTGAGCCGCAGCTCGGTTTGCGTGCCATCCATGCGGGATAGCATAAACCGCCGCCCCATCAGAAAAAACACCGCATCGATACCGTGCTCGTCGTCGATCACATGCACACGCTGGCCAGGTTGCCACAATACGCCGTCGCGGGTTTTATGGCCGCCTACGGTTATCGTGAGTGTAAATCCCTCCAGCCGCCAGTCGGCCAGCTGCTTTTTAGCCTGCTTTTGCAATGCGGCCAAATTGTCGGCATCGGACACCACCACCGTTTTAGGGCGGTGCAGCGTCATCGTCGGGTCTTTGTACACCCACTTTAAATCGTGTTTGGCGCTGTCGCCGCTGCGGCCGTGCGATTGCGCCAAAAAAGTAACCTCGGAAAAGCGGTTGTCGGTATCCCACTCAATGTCCATGCGCTCGATATTGCAGCGGCTGTCAGTGCGGCTCCAACACAATGTCGCCACCGGCGGGCTGCTGTAATCCGCACCGCCTACCACCAACGTGCCGTCCGGCTCCAGCCACGGATGCAGCCCGACCGAGTTGGCAATATGGGTTAATGCCTGCCATACGGTTTCGCCCGGCTCGATGTCGATTTTGTCCAAAGCGGGGTTGTTTTCGGCCTTAAGCACCACCGCTTTAATCTGCGGCCACGGCGCGGCCAGCTTTTTGGCTGCATCCAATACCGTCATGCCCTTTACATTGAGCTGCGGCGCGGAGCAATCCACCAAAAAACCGGCCAAATCACGCCCGCTCAAGCTCAACTCGCGGCTGCCCTTGCTTTTGCCGTGGCGCTGGCTGCCGATGATGCCCGTCATCACGATTTGCCCGTCTATCACTACCTCGCAGTTCTCTCCGCTTAAATCGGGTATGGCCGCCTCCGGCCCCGACCTGCCGATGACAAAATCGAAGCTGTCGGCAGGGATTAAAAAGTCGCTGTCGATGTCGTAGCGCTCCCAGTGGCGGTGCTCTTTACCGCCAACACGCACCGACACGGCATAGCCGTATGAATTATTTTGCATAGCTGTTAACCAAAGTGCCGCGCTTGATAAACGCGGGGTGGTGGATATGAGGATTGAGCCGCACCAGCTCTGCTGCGCGGGCTATATCGCCGTAAAACTCGTAGGCGATTTGGTGTATCGTGCCGTCGATTGGGGCTTGGCGCACAATCAGCGGCGGCTTTTGGTTGATGGCCGCCGCGACCAACGCATTCAGACGGCCTGCCGCCGCGCGCAGGGATTCTGCCGTTTGGTAAGCCTCGGTATACACGGCGTTGGCCGTCAGCCCACCAGACTCGGCAGCAGCCGTCTGCACCGCCCGCAAGGCGGCAATCTCGGCCTGCATACGGCGGCGCATGGCGCGGTTAACCTCAATCAAATCGGGTGCGGTCATCTCTTCGCCATGCGCCTCGATTAATGCCGTTGCCACCGACAACAGCGATGACGTGGATAACAGGCGCACCGCCTGCGCTACCGGCTGCACCTGTTTGGCGGTTAAACGGTTCAGGCGGTTTTGCAGGCCGTCTGAAAAGCGGCCGGTCAGCAAATTATCAGGGATAGCGGCGGCACGGTCGGCAACAGCCGCAGCCCCGTCAAACCGCTGTCGCGGCGACCAACCGGCATGGTGCATGGCATTATCGGCCAAACCCGCCTCACGGCGTATGCCAGTATCTACCATGACCGAAATATCCGCAAACAGCTTGGCCGAGCTGTTTTTAAACGCCGCTGCGCTGTATCCGCCCCGATCGGGAAAGGCAATTTTGTCCAAATCAAACAAACGGCGCACCGCGCCAAACGTACCCGATGCCGCACTCCAAATGCCCAGCGCGCTGCCCCATAAAGCCGATACGCCCGCATCCACTGCCAACACCGCATCAACAAAGCCGATAGCCGCCTCGCGGTAGGTGTCGATATTAGCAATCAACGCCTCAAGCTCGACCAAAAAGGCGTTTTCAAAAACAAAGATTTCCTGCGCTTCGGCCGCCTCGCGGAAAGTAATATCGATGCCCGCATAATCCACATAATCGGCCTCATGTCGGTAACTCCATGATGCCGCAATCATGTTGTGCATCCGCCCCCAAACAGGGTGCACCAGCACGCC
Organism: Neisseria polysaccharea; assembly: GCF_963392925.1. Taxonomy (NCBI): domain Bacteria; kingdom Pseudomonadati; phylum Pseudomonadota; class Betaproteobacteria; order Neisseriales; family Neisseriaceae; genus Neisseria; species Neisseria polysaccharea. Next base: position 66,156 of record NZ_CAUJNZ010000006.1, on the reverse strand, counting down.
GCCGCCCGGCTGCTCCAGCGCATCCAGCAGCTTTTTCAGACGGCCTGCATAGCCCTTGCCCCAAAACACCGCATTAATCTGCACCTGCCGCCCGGTCGTGCCCATGTCTTCAAGGTCGATACCCTGCACAAACGGCCGCGCATGCTCGGCCAATGCCTTGCCGTTGCTCTCGTCCACCGCCTCAATATCAAAGCCGACGCCCTTGTAAGATGCGTCCTGCAATAAGGTATGCCATCCGCTCATTATTGACCCGCTCCACGGCCGAACATGGCCACTTGATACCGCGATACCTCTTGGGCGATCACGCGCCCGTCAAGCGTTACCGTCATATTATTGTTGATGGTTTGGTTGGCCGCCGCCAGCGTGCTGTTAATTTGATTCAGCCCGCCCGTTACCGCCGCCGTATCCTCATTCAGCGCGGCTTGGTAAGCGGCGGTTTGCTGGGTAATCGCGGCTTGATAAGCGGCGGTTTGCTGGGTGATAACGGGCACAAGCGGTTCGGCGGGTTTAAGTGGTTCGAGCGGGCGCAATGGTTGCAAGGGTTCGGCAGCCATGCCCGCAGGTTTGGGCGGCGGGTTTTCTTTCCACGCATCGGTAATGGCCGCTGTCAACAAGCCGCCGCCCGCCCCAATTGCGGCACCGATGGCCGTGCCGATACCGGGGATAATCGAGCCGACGGCCGCACCCAAAGCCGCGCCGCTTAAAGCAGACTCGGCATATCCCGCCGCGCGGCTGTTTAGGCCTCCCTCTGTAAATCCCTTACCCTCATTGCGGTTGATGCGGCTGTTGGCATCCCATAAACCCAAACCGCCCGCAGCAGCACCGATACCGACAAGGCCGAAGCGTGCGGCTGTGCCAACCGCCGCCGCACCGCCGCCCAAACCGCCACCACCCAACACACCCATCAAGCCTTGAGCCGCAACAGCAGCCATCGCGGCAGCGGCAAGCGTTTGCAGGGCTAAGGTTGCATTGGGAAATTCGGCAGCCAAAGATTTCAAGCCTGTTTCAGCCTTGATTAAAGGTTCCGTAAGCGCATCTTGGTCAAGTAATGCTTTTGCTTCATCCTGCTCTTGCTTGTAGGCGGCACTACTCTCCATAACTGCCAATTTTTTATCCACTAAACTGTTTTGCGGATTCAGGCCGAGCAAGCCTTGCATATATTCCTGAACCTGTTGCGTATCGGCTGCCGCCAGCAAACCGCCTTTGGCTTGAATATCCGGTAAGATCGACGACAACACAAAACCCTTCATAATATTCATTTGGCTTTTAGCTGTTTCGTCGCCTGCATCCGCTTTTTTCTTAAAAGCTTGGTATTCGCTGTCTTTTTCCAGCATGGAATCTGCCAATCGCGCCAACACCTGCACCGCACTCTCGCCATTTTCCTTACCCTTTAAAACCGATGCCCGCCAATCAATACCTTTGCCCGGCTGTTGCGGATTAACCATTTTCGACAAACGTTTGGTAGTATCGGCAGATAAGGTTTTTTCCAGCAGATTGCGCACATTATTGGCCGCCTCGCTGTTTGACCCGGCTTTATTGGCCGCCGATTGCAAAGTAGAAAGAAGAAAGCCGAAACCTTGCAGCCCGTCCATACCCGCCGCTTTCGCGGCAGGCAGCAAGGCAGGTAGCTCGCGTACCATGTCGGCAATTTCAAAATTGCCCTGCATACCCGATTTCATCGCATACTCAAAGGCTTTGGATAATTCATCGCCTTTAAAGCCGAAGTCGGAAAGCACTTTAAAAAGTTTGGCCGTATCTTGCGGATTATATTGTCCGACTCCTTCGGCGGAAGCCAGCATAGCCCTATGAGAGGACTGGGCATTAGCGCGCGCTTGCTCAAAGCTCATACCGTTGGCCATCATGCTGTTAATCAGCTGTAAAGCTGCGTCCGCCGTTCCACCGTTGGTATCCACCAATTCCTTAACCAATGCTCGGATTTCGCCTTTACCTTCTTTGGCAATCCAGTCTGCCGACTTACTGTTATCCTCTCCATAAGCCTGCCAAGCTACTTGAGTGATATTGGCATCCAATTGTTTTTGGTTATCCATTGCAGGTTTTAAAACGCCATACGCCGCCGCCCCCCCGGCAAACACTGCCGCGCCCGCAGCCATGCCTTTTTGCAGACCGGCACCTCGCCCCAACTCTGCATTTAGCTCTTTCAATTTTTGCTTATGTGCTTGTGCTGCGCGCGCCAAATCGTTTTGCGAAGCCGTGCCACTGCGTTTAAGGCGGTTGTATGCCGCCTCGGTCAGTTTAATTTCGCGCTGTATCGCTTTTTCCGATCGAATACCCACTATTTCATAAGGTTTGTGCGCGCGCGCCATCTGCATACGCGATGTAGCCGTGCGTTGCAATTGCCGCTCGGTTTCGGCCAATAGCCGCTTTGCACCGTCATCCCGACCGGTCAGCGACAACACCAATTTCATCAATCCGCTTGCCATAAAAACAGCCTTTAAACTCACATTAACTCACGGTTAATTATGGTTTAAAGGCTGTTTTAATCGGGATTTAAGGGGTTTCAAGCCCTAATCTTGTCCGAGGAAAACGCCGCATCGCCGATCACTTCTTTCAAACCATCGGTAGGGAAAGAAACCAAAGCGGCCATGTCAACGGCTTGCAGTGCGGCCTTGCTGTTTTCCGTTTCATACAGCAGCGTAGCCAGCATATTCAATGCGGAATGCGCTCTAACCAGCGTGTCGAAAGCGTCTTCACTTATCCAATATCCCGTTTTCATCGCTTAACCCTCCAAGCCTAAAGATTGTTGGCCGTTTGCCGCCGCCAGCGCGTGGCGGTTGCGGTATTTCGGGTCGGGGCGGTAATCGGCCAAGCCCAAATCGGCCAGCTGCTTCAGGCGGCGGCGCACATTGGACGGTGCAATGCCCAGCAGCTTGGCGGCTTCCGCCTGATTCAAGCCCATTTCCAAATAGCGCAGCAGACGCGCCATATCGGGACACACGGCCAGATAAGCCGCTTCCAAACGTTGGGCGCGGTCGAAAGCGTATTGCAGCGTATCGCGGTCTACTTGCAGCATATCGGCGGCAGGTTCGGCCAGCTTTTCCTTTGCCCATGCGCGGAAGGCTTTGGCGTTGGGCGTGTTGGCGAAAAAGCTCGCCAAAATACAGCCTGATTGAGAGAAAATCCTTAATTCTCTTAACTTTCCATCAATGGCGGTCAATTTGACCTCGGTTGAATCATGTTCAGAGAACTCTTCGATATGACGATTATAGAGACGATTAATGCTGGTTCGGGCATTTTCAGGCAAATAGCCCAAAGCCAAGCCTAATTGCTCTGAAGTCAGCCATTTGCCGCCGTTGTGGTCGATAATGGCGATTTGGGACGGGTTGAATTGTGATACAAGTGCGTTCATGGTAAAATTACCTTTCATTTATGAGTGTAGATGACACGAGAAAGAATATTCGCGTATTGCTTTCTCACTGTTCCGCCCAAGTTCGCGCTTGGGCGGAATTTCATTTACAGCGGTGTTTTGCTGTTGGATTAATATTATATGTTCCCACATAATTAATCAAGCTGATTTTTTAGCCTTTCTCGGAGTTTTTCTTTAACCCATTGAGAAAAATCAAGATTATTTGCAATTTCTAAAATATCTTTCTCTGTCTCAAGATTAAAGGATACTTTTTTCGTAGTTCGTTTAGCTTCCGCTCTCTTCCGATACTCAACCAGCTTTTTATCAACCATAGGCACTCCTTGATTTTTAAAACGGTTGGCGGTATATTGTTTAAAAGTTTGGAGGAAGGGGCAGCGGTGTTCTGCCACCCCTTTTTGCTGCTATCTGATTATTCTACTTAATAAGCTGGCAGGCTGATAAGCATCATAATCAGGAAGATTAGGAACTTCATCATTTTCATCACCTCCTTTCTTTTTCGATTCCCGCCGCCTCCAACGGCGGGTTTCTTATTTCCTAATCCATGAAATGAATTATATATGTGGGAACATAAAAAGTCAACCTCTTTATGCCAAAAATCCCGCAAAAAAAGCACAAAAAAGGCCGTCTGAACAGCATTGAAACTGTTTTCGACGGCCTTGTGCTATGCCGGTTACCCGTTTAACTTGATTCCTTGCTTTGCTTAGGCAACCGCCTTGAGATAATCACTCCGTCATCCGTGGGCTTTTTAACGCCTAAGCTGTCCAAGATGTCTCCAAACCAAGCCACCAGCTCGGCGTGGCACATACCTGCCACGGCATCGGCGGATATACCCGCTTTGGCCATCAAGATGACGGATTGGCGGTAATTGCGGTGGCAGTTGCGGTAGTTTCGGGACTCGGTCTTTCGGCGGCCGCCGTGGTGTTCCCGGGGTTTGCCCCAGCGGCGGTGTATTTTGCCCGCAGGTCGTCCTGTGCGGCCAAGATGATGCCGTAGTCTTCGCCGGTCAGGTTTTCCGCTAGGTACTCGGCGGTTAGCTGCTCGGGGGCGATGCCCTCAACGGTAAGCTGCTGCGCCCAATAAGCCAAGGTTTCGAGCATCAGGGCGCGGGCTTTGCCGCTTTCGCTTTGCGCTTCGCCCAAATCCATATCTTCCAACGCAGCCTGCATGCGCAGTTCGCCGCCGATGGTTAATGGCCGCAGTGCGGCACGTTTGGCCACCCCGCCACCCGGCAAGGGCAGGCCCCACACCAAATCAAACTCGTGCTTCATTCTTGATTACTCCTTGATTTTGTGCAAAGCAATCATCTCAATGTCGATGCGTGCCTCGTTATCGACTTCATATTGCTCGCTGGTATCGACGGTAAAGCAGTCGAGGTAGGAAGTGCGGCAACCTTCGTCGTTGATGGGGTAAATCGTGATTTTCGCCTTGGTGATGTTGTCCCAGTCGATTTCCGTACCGTCGATCGGAATGGCGGCGGTAACGCTTAATTTGTGTTCGGTTACGCCGTCACAATAACCGTTGACTCGGCCGTTGCGGTTCATCGTTTTGACCGGCTTGCGGCCTGTAGTGGTTTGCGGCTTGATGCTCACAATCTCGATATCGCGGCCGTTCACCTCCATAATCACCGCGCCGGTATAGGTAGCGTCGCTCATGCTTTATCCTTTTTTAAGGTTTCAGACGGCCTTTAAACCTGTTTTAAACGCCGTCTGAAAAGGGTTACAAAATCAAATCAATGAGCCCGGCAAAGACGTGCAGGCCGTTGACCACATCGGCGGGGATAATGGCATTAACACGGTTGGGGTCGTTTTGCGCACGCGCCACCACCAGCTTGCCTTTGTTGGCCTCGGCGTTTTCGATGATTTCGGCTTGGTCGAGCTTAATCAGCACGTCCAAAATCTCGCTCTTAACCTTGGGCAGCAGGCGGTCGCTCAATTTGTCGCGCGGAAAACGCAGGGCAATGCGCTCTTTAACGCTGCGGCGCACATAATCCAGCGTGCGGATGGTGGTAATGTCGAGTAGTGCCGGGTCGTCGGTGTTGTTGGCCGACTTGGTATAGGTGGATACGGCACGCATAATCTGCACGCGGTTGTTGACCACTGTGAGCGGGGTCAAGCCGTTGTACAGCGCATTGTTGCATTCTGCAAACAGCGGCCATTGCGCATCAGGTGTAACGGCAGCCCTTTGATTTCCAGCGTGTTCAGCGGCTTGGCAGGGTCTTCTTCAAAGGCCAACACCGCCGCATAACCTGCGGCGATGATGCCGTTTGGCTCTACCGCACCTTTGTACCAAGCACAGGTAATGCGGCCGTCGTTGATTTCGCCGGTAGCGGTGGTGGCCGTGCTCAAGGCCGCACTCATACCCAATACGCCGATACAGCCGCGCTGCTCGATGGCGTTGGATACGTTGGTAATATGGTTGCTCAAGGCTTTGGCGTTGGCGTCATCGCTAAACGGGCTGCAAATAATGTGATAATGCTTGCCCGCCACTTTGGACAAGGCCGTGGCAATGTCCGCATTTTTGGCACCGCCGGTAAAGGCATTGGCTTGATAAGTTAGGCCGGTATTGCCGGTGCTCACGGTTAAGCCGCTCTCGTTGCCGATCTCGCCTTTGTGTTTGGCCGTCAGCGTAACGGCTGCGCCGCTGCCGGATGCGGTAACGGTTACATCGGCGGCAGTGATGGCGGTTTTCAGACGGCCTGCCACTGTGGCGGCGGTCTCGCCGGTGTTAACGGCCGTGCTTACCTGCTTGCCGCCAATCGTGATTTCCACCACGCCCGGCGCGGTGGCCGTGCCGGAAAGGGTAACGGTTGCGGTTGCCTGCACGCCTGCGCTGTGGTCGGCAATACCGATAACGGTCAAATCCAAATAAGGGTTGTTGGCAAATGCTTGGCGCACCATCAAATGCGCCAGCGAGCCTTGTCCGAACAAATCGGCCGCCTCGGCATCGCTAAATAGTTGCACCGGCTCTAAGGCGGGCTGTATGCCCGCGGTCAGCATGGGTGCAACCATCAATACCTTTTGCGGATTTTGCGGCAAACCTTGTACGGCATTGCGGGTGTTAAATTCAATATACTGCCCGGGCACGCGGATGCTGCCCGGAATCGCGTCAAAATCAATATGGGGCATCATTACTCTCCCTTAGTATTGCGGGTTTTGGTATTTGGGGCGGCATCCTCAACCACCACCAAATCGCCGTCATCAATCATGCGGCGGTAATACAGGCTGTTGCCGTCCACCTCCACCGGCTCTTGGCCGATATATTCGTGCGGGTTGTGTTCGGTCGGCACACGCAGGCCGTCTGCCGCCGTTACTTTGATTTTGCTCATTGCTTATCCTTAAGGGTTAGGTTTACAGGTATTTCATCGGCGGATTGCGGGTCGTAAATTTTGCCGTCCAACCCCTCGAAATCAGGCCACGGCTCGCTCAATGTACCCTGATACTTGGTAAAGATATGGTTGGGGTCGTCGGGATTGTCGGTGCGTTCGGGGTAGCGGTCATTTTCCAACCCGCAGGTGTTAAAGCGGATGGCATACTCAACCGCATATATGCTTACTGCGGCGTTTTGCACCAGCACATGATTGGCAATCGCGCGCACCGCTTTGGGCACCAAGCCGCGGCTATCGGCAAAACCGAGCCGCTGGCCGTCAAGCAGGCGGCGAACAGCGCGGATTAAATCGTTGCTGCCGATTTCGCGGCTGTCGATGCCGCCTTGCCGCTGCGCCTGCTCGTTGCGCAGATTGCGGGCCGCCACCATCACCACAAATTCGGCGGTATCCTGATAACGTCCGCATACGCCGCCGGTGCTGGCAGGCTCAACTTTGCTGCCGCCATACGTTACCCAAACCGCAGGCAGCGTATGGATTTGCCCCGCCAAATCGTCGGCCTCGCCGTTGTAGCTTTTAACCGTGCGCACCATGCGACCCAAGCCCCGTTTCAGACGGTCTGTTATCGCTTGCTCAATATCAGTGATCACGCCCGAACACCTTATTTTTACCGTTTAGAAACACAATACCGTCTTCGCCCGCGGCCACTTCTTCGCCGCTATCATCCACGCCCAGCTGCACTTCGCCTTTGGCCATAGCACGCAGCAGGTCGAGCACGTCGATTTTGTAGCGGTTGCGGATTTCGTCGGTAATCAGCACGCCGTTGGCGGCGGTAAGGCGGTAGCGGGCAATATCGCAACACAAGCGCTTGAGGATGGGCGGCACATCGGTAAACGGACGTTTAAACCGACCCAGATAAGCGTCTATTTCTGCGGTGGCATCGGCCAGTGCCACTGCCGCCACATCCTCGTCAATCAAGCCGTCTTGGTTGCGGTCGGTCAGCTGGATAACCTCCAGCTCGCTGAAACGCGCAACCATATCCTCAACCGTCGCGTATGCCATTACTCGACCGCCTTGCGTTGCAGCATAGGCTCGGCGCAGATTGCCTTCCACACCGCTTCGCCGACTTCGGCGCGCTTCACTTCACGCCAGCCGCCGTCAAACAGCAGGCCGCCGCGCCAAAATTCTTTGCCGTCTGCGCCGGTACTGACGAGCATCACATCGCGGCTGTCCGCCAAAGAGTCGGCGGCGCGTTGCGTATGCTGCGCTTTGAGTTCGGCAAGTTCGGCGGACAGTGCCTTTTTGTCGTCTTCGGCTTTTGCCAAGTCTGTGGTCAGCATTTCAACATCGTTTCGGGCGGCGGCAAGCTCTGCCTGCACGGCGTCCAATTCGGCTTTGATGTCTTCAAACGACGGGGCGGCGGTTTCGGCGGTTTCTGGTTTGTTGTTGGTTTTTGCCATGATGACTCCTTGTTTCAGACGGCCTTTAAATAGGTGTTAAAGGTCGTCTGAAAACGGTTCGGGGTTACAGGTGGACGCAGACGTGCAGTTTCAGACGGCCTTTGAAGGTATTGGTCGTGCCGTTGATTTTGTCGGCTTCCAAGAGTTCGCGGGCTTTGTCTTCCAACTCGGGCGGGACGACCAAGAGGCTGGGTTTCACGTTCAGCACATAGCCGCCGTCGGCTTTGATTTTTTGCATTTTGACGATAATGGCGGCAAGGTTTTCGCGGGTCAGCGCGGTTTTTTCCGCCATGTGCATCAGTTGCCACAAACCGAAACCGGCATTGCAGCGGCGGCGCGATCCGTACAGGTATTCGTCTTCCATAAACACGCGGTCAGATTTGGACGGGTCGAATTTGGTTTCAAACTCGGGGTCGGTGCGGTTTTGGAAAATCAGCGGCTTCAGGGTCTTGGTGTCATCGACGACGTAGAAGGTCGGCGCGTCGTTGTCCGTACCGGTCGTCAGATTGGAGTGCGGCGTATTCTGACCCGTGCCGTCCGATTTCTCGTAAACGGGGTGGTCGGTATCGAAGAAATATTGGCCGTCATAACCGACAGTGGTTTTACCTTTTTTGAGCAGACCCCACACCAGCGTATCGGGCAGGGCGGCGGCGGACTCGCCCATTGCCGCCATCATCGGGCGGTACATGCCGACTTGGTCGTCTTCGATGTCCGTACGCGCTACGCCGACGGTTGCTTCAAACTTTTTGTTGTCGAGGCTCATCGCCTGCTTGTTCATTTTTTCGATTTGGCGCGAGCCGACCCATTCGCGCATTTGGGGGAATTTGCCGAGCCACGCATAAGTATTGGTTGCCGTATTGGACGGAATGGTCATCGCAACGGCGGTATAGTCGGGCTTGACGGATTCCAAACCCGTTTGAAATTCTTTGCGGAATGCTGCCGTGATTGCGGTCAAAATCGCTGATTTGTCCATTACTTACCTTCGCTTTCTTTGATTTTTACAAATTCTTCGCCGGACATGCCCAGCATTTTTGCTGCGGCTGCCTCTTCCGCAGTCAGTGCGGCGACGCGTTCGTCGGGTGCTTTGCCGCCCGTTTGCGAGCCTGCCAGTGCAGCGACCGGCTGGGCGTTTTCAATAAAGCCGCTCAAAAAGGCAAAGCCGCCCGGCTGTTTCAATACGCCTTCTGCCCACTCCTTCTGAGCAGGCAGCAATTTGCCTGAAGTCAGCGCGGCGGTAATCAATTCGTTGCCTTTGTCTGCTTCCTGCTTGGCAGTCAGCGCGGCGACTTTGCTTTGCAGCTCTTGAACCACTGAGATAGGCGCGTATTTAGTCAAATCAGGCTTGGCGGTTTGCGCCGTCAATGCCGTGATGCGGCTGTCTTTTTCCGCCAGCTGCGCGAACACGTCGGCAGACAATGCCACGTCTTTCGGCTTGGCTTCCACGAGCGCGGACAATGCCGCCTTCAGTTCTTCTTCGCCCGCATCAGGCAGACCGAACAGTTGCTGTAACAACTCTTTCATAGGGTTTTGCTCCGTTTCCGGTTTTAAAATTTGCGCCGACGCTGCCGCCAGCACCTCGTCCATACCGTCCAACGCGGGGAAATTTGTCAGCGCGGCGTGAAAAATTTTGCTTACATATCCCTTTGTGTCATAGGAAAACACAGCAGAGATGTAGCGATACTCTTTTGCGGCAATTGCCGCAGCCGCCTTGTCCGTCCACTCCACTTCGGCAAACATGCCTTTAGGCGTGAACTCCAGCCAACGCATCCAACCGGCGGCAGGTGCAGGTTGTCCGTTTTTCTCTTTGTAGAGCGTCTGGTGTTCATAATCGACAACCAACTGATTGCGCGAGCTGTTGGCCAACAACGCGACATCATGACCGTTTTCTTCGGTCAGATACCACGCAGGGACATCAGTCGGACGACCGTCTACTGCGCGAAATTCGCCATATGGCAGCAGTTGGATTCGCCCGTCTTTTGGCTGCACCTCGAAACTGCACACGGCAAGTAGGGTTTTTTGTGCATTTTTGGACATGTGTACCTCTCTCAATACTGTCATTTTGCCTATTTGAAAAAACAACAAAGAGTAGGCGTGCTTCAAACCCTCCCGCCATTTTTTTAAAACCTGTCCGCGCGATACACAATTAATCGTTTTCAGGGGCTTTTTAGAAGCGTCTAGGATTGATTTTTATATCTTGGGCAGGGGTTTGTATTACCCGCATAAAAAAACGCGCTAAAAAGCGCGTTTTTGAGGGTTTTATAAATTCACGGTATCAGACCCGAAAAATAATCCTGCACATCGTCCATCAAAGCCTGTTTGTCGTCGTCCGTCAGCGTCAAAAATTCCCGTTGCGGAATCCGAACTTTGCGGTTGCGCCCCGCCATACCGCCGAAGTTGTGGATGGCGGTATAGACGATATTCGTACCGACAAGGGCGGTATCGTTGTCTGACAGTGTGGAAAAACTGTCTTTCAGACGACCCGAATCCGAAAGCGGCTTGCCGTCGCGGTATTTTAGCCCCAACCATTTCGGACGGCCTGCGTAGCGGAAATTGAGCTTGACCGCCGTGTGCATGGTTTCGGACAGTCGGCGCATCAGCAGGTAGCGGTTTTCGATCCCGTTGCCAAGCCGCTCGATTTGGTTTAGGACGACAAAGATATTGTCTATTTTGACATCAATCATGGTATGATTCCTTATAGGCGTTGGAAAAGCGGTGATAACCTCGATACCGCAGCCTGCCCGTTAGGGCGTCCGAGAGCGTGTGCAAGTGATTTCGAGCCTTGCCCAACGTCTATTTCAATACTTCCTTCTTCGCCATAAATTTGGCAATCTCTTTGTCGTTACTGATTCGGTACGACTGTAGATAAATCTCATCCACCTCCTTAATATATTTTAAAACTGCCCACAATGCCGAGCCTTTATAGCGAGCTGTGAAAATCAATTCACGATTGTCGCGGATGACATGTTCAGGGTTTTGCAGCATATCCGGCAAAAAAGCATAGTAGGAGTCATCGAAATTCTGCCCCTCACGGCTGTCTACCTGTTTAACCAACGTATCATCAGACAGCCACACCGTCGCTCGTGTCATACCTGCCAATTCTTGCGTTTCCTTGCTCAATACACCCGCAGCAAATTTAAGCTGTCTTGATAGCGCGTTTCGGATTTTGATTTTCTGCTCTTTATCGGGCTTGCCATCAATATTCAAACGTTGCTTGACTTCATAAAACTCTTTTTCAAGCTGTTTAAAGCTGGTTTTAAAATCCGCACCACCCATTTCCGCTTTGGCAAATTGATGCGCCAACGCACGGTCGTACTTGTCTAAATCGGGGCGGTAGTTCATTCGTCCGGCGTTGTAATCAAATCCTCGATCGGTCGTGTACAGACTGCCATCCGGTGCTTTATAGGCAAGGGTCAGATAAGTATCGCCTTTTTTGTTGTAGATTTTATGGGTCTCGACCAGATTGTCCGCCGTGCTTTGCCCGACAATCCGCCCCTGGCGTTCCACATCCCGCTCCGACAGCGCGATGACCGAGCAGCGGCAGTTGTAGCCGTTGGGCGGGTAAAACGTTGCCCAAAACGGGTCGTCGTAGCGGTACACCAGCCCGTCTATTGCCGAATGCGCCGGACGGGTGCGGCTGTCGCCTACCGCGTCATACATCCAATAAGGTCGTGCATCAATATTTGCCATATATCCTTGATATTGACCGGCGTTGTAGGCAGTTTGCATGTTGGTACGGTAAATCGTCTCCAACCTCCGCGGCGAACCGAATACCTCGCCGGTGGCTGGGTCGATGATATCCTTACCGTTATGCCCGTTCGGATGCAGCCAGCCCTTGTTGCTGAGCAGATTCAAGATACCTTTTCGCCAATCGTCAAACGACTGTCCACTTTTTGCCGATTCAACCATCGAAGTTTTGATGTCGTTGAGCATATCCAAGTCGGTCATGCGGGCAATCGTATAGACTTTGGCAATTTCGGAGGCTGTCAGATTGCGGTAGCTCTCCGCCGTAACCTTTTTACTTTCCAGCCACTCGATTGCCTTTTTTGGCGGCAGACTTAAGGCAAATCCCAAATCAGGCGCGGGCATGGTCTTGTCCCAAAATATCGCTGATAAACAAGGCCTGCTGCATATAGGTACGCAGTTTCGCGTTGTCCAAATTCGGATAAAGCGCATTCAGTGCGGCATCTGCCTCCTCGTAGCTGTTGCAAGCATTAAGTGCGGCAACCGCCTGACGCACCATCGGGTTGAGCTGAGAATTGAAATCGGGCTCAACCAGCGCGTCATCCAACGCGCCGTCCAATATTTCCTGATGCCTGCCCGTAGCCTTAGATGGTACGGTGTGGGCGGATAAAGCCGCCAATGCAGTTCTGTTTACCGGATTGTCCGGTATCTGTCGCACCAACACAGCCTCACCCTCCTGCACATCTGGAATGACCAGTTTGTCGCGCACCCAGCTTTCGGGGATTTGTACGCCGACATCCACCAGTTTCGGGATAGCGTCGGCAAAGACCGCGATGTCTTTCGGCTCGCGCGTGTCAAATTCAAATTTCGGCACGCGGTTTGGGTTGGCATTGGGATAGTTGATTTGCAGGAACGGTCCGATGATTTGGCTTGTGATGGTTTGCGCCACCTGTTTTGCGTCCGATACCAGCAAATCGCGGCGTACCTCGTTGTGGATATTGCCCAGCGCGTTGGTGCTGGATTTTCCGTCCGCACCGCTGGTTAGCGTTTGCCCCAAAATCAGCCGCGCCGCCGATTTTTCGCACCAGTCGGCCATCTGCAAAAACGGATTACTGGTTGCCATCGTACCGCTTGCAGCGTTGTGCAGCTCGATTTCCATACCTTCTGGCATGATGCCTGCCGCGTTGTGACCTATTTCCGCCACCGCTCGAAGCAGGGTGTTTTTTTCCTCCTTGCTTGCACCCGCGCCGTATTTGCCGATGCGGATGGGCATGCCGTATAGCTCCAAAAACTCGGCAAAATCGTGGACGGCGTAGTGTTTGAACATATACAGCCAGGAAAGCGTGCGGAAAAGCCCGTTGCGCGCCTGCTGGACGCTGCGCGATTTTTGGGTATGGATGACCCAGCCCAGCGGCCACAACGCTTCGCCTTCCGGATTTTCGCGGGTACGCAGCAGCAGCCCGTCGTCTTTGTCCCATTTGAACCAGCTTTGCGTGCGGTGGATAAAGTTTCGGGGTAGGTAAAGGCCGTCTGAAAATACCCACTCGACCTCCAACGCAGAAAATCCGTGCCCAACCGCGTCCATCAAATCCATAATCAGGTCTTCGAGGGTAGGCAGGCTGTCCATCATTTCGTAGGCTTGGTCGGACAGCTTTTCTTCTTCGGGCGTCGCATTTCGCGGCGGGGCGACGCGCCAGTTGAGCGTCAGCAGCGCGCGTTTGCGCGTCCCCATATTTGCCGCGATGTCGCTGTCGCGCTCCTCAATGTCCGCGAAAAGCTCGTGTTGGGCTCGGATGTCGCCGTTTTCCGCGTCCTCGAAGAGGGCGCGCATTTTTTGAGGCGTAATAAAATTGGACGGATGTTCGGCGATAACTCGACCGGTCGCCGTAATTTGAGCCACGTCCGTCTGCAATGCAGCTTCGGGCTTTTGGATTTTAGTTTTATTGTCCTTTTTTGCCATTATCGGCTCCATTTACTTTTTATCTCGTCATCAAAATCCTTATCGGTAGGGCTTTGCCATTCTATCGGCACACAATTCGCCACCGCCCCCGACCAGAGCATATGCACGGCATCAGGACCATCATCATGATCAGCCTTTGGAAAATGGCGGAACTGCTGTATCAGCGTCTGTTGGCTCTCATTCAACAGAATCAAACCGTTCGCCATGTGAGGCTGCAAAGTCTCAATCCGCAAGAGCTTGTCCGATACCGGCTTGACCGCCCGCGCCGGGACAGGTATTCCACGCGCCGCGCTGCGCTTGACCAGCTCGTCTTTCAAAAATTCCTGAAACTGAACCGTCTCAATAAACCACAGTTTGCAACGATATTGACGGTGCAATCTGATAACGTCCTCAATAATCAAATCAGGGAGACGTTTTTTAATCTGAGCTTCCACGACATACAGTTTGCCGGTTTCACGTTGATAACCGCCAATGATAATCGCCGACGGGTCACGGCTCGCCCCCGCTTTACCCAGCGACGGGTCGAGCGCACCGAAATACACCAAATCGGACGGCAGGTCGTTCCAAAACTTCATCGACTTGGCAAACGGCGCATCTTCGCCGCTGACCGGGTCGTTTTGATATTCGCTGTCAAACGTCGCATGACCGTCACGGGCGCGGATTTTCATCAGCGCGAGTACGCCACGCGCCGCCCAAGAAGTGACTGCGCCGCGCTCCATCTCGTCTTTGTTTGCCTGATAAAACGCCTCGGCCACAGTCTCGCCGTCGTTTCGGAAAAGTTCTTCCCATCTGTCCCACAAATCCATGCGATCAGGCCAGCGTTTCATCGCCTTAAACTTAACACCCCGCCAAAACGGGTTATTCAAAGTGCGGTTCAGCACACTGTCGTAATGCAAAATCGTGCCGATATAGATCACATCGTATTTCTGGCCGACACCTCCGAGTGGCAATACCGTTTTAGTCAGCCACGCATTGAGCTTGTCGCGCTGTTCGGGGTTGCGGACTTGCTCGTCATTCTCGATATCGTCCAAAACAGTTAAGTCAGGACGGTATGGGCCGTGACGCAAACCGCGCAGCTTTTTACCGCTACCGGCCACTTGGACTTTAACGTCATTGGCCGTCACAATCGTACCGGCCTGCCATACACGGCCTTGCCCGCATACTTCAGGAAAGTCGGTTTTCAGGCGCGGATTAAATTCCAATTCCGCCTTGATGGCCTCCAGCATCGGATACGCTTGGTCGATACTGTCCATCACAATAACGGCATAATGTTTTTGGCCGGTCACGATACACCACAGCGTAAACAGCTGGGTAACCTGCGTCGATTTACCCTCGCCACGCGGCGCACCCACCGCCTCATTTTCCCCTTTGGGGGAGCGGATAATCTCCGGCAGACGGCTGAATAAAAACGCATGCAGTTCGGATTTTTCGGGGGAGCGGATATAATGGGGGAAGTAGGTATTCACGAAATATTCGTAACCTCCAACCGGGTCAAATACCTTGGTACGGCGTGCAGCAACAGCCTTGGGCGACGCATCGAAGCCGTCCACTTCCGCTTCGATGACTTGGCGCAAACTGGCGGCAAGGGTGGCAAGGGATTTGAGGAATTCTTTATTTTTCATAAGGGTGCAATGTATGTTTGAATTATCCGAACCAATTAAAAAAGAAGCCCTTAGGCTCCAAGCCTTGGGTCTAAGCATTCCAGAAATTATTCAGGAACTAAGAAAAACTTTTGAAAATGAACTGGTAGGCATATCCGATTTAGAGTTGCAAGAATTGATTGAAGATTTATTTGCATCTCATGAAAATAAGCCTAAGGAAGTCGAACAATCAGAAGAAATCAAACAATCAGAAAAAGGTAAACGCAAACGACGCAAGCCTTAGTTTCACCCAACTAACCAAACTTCTTCTCCACTTCCACCCCAAACGGCTCCAATACCTCCACAAAGGCAGGCAAATGTTTGGGGTGTTTTTCTTGCACAAACGCCATCAAGAACTCAATCAATTCCAAAGCCGTCGCCAGTTTTGACGTTTCCGGCATCACGCGGGCATTGGCCGATACGGTTTTGGTAAACGCATCGGCCAGGCTGGCCAACAGCTTGGCGCGGTCGGACGGCGGCAAATCTTCGGTACTCGAATCCTGCAGCATCGTCATCGTGCTGTTGTACTGCACCATAAAACCGGCCAACATCGCACGGCTCAAGTCCTCAATACCGCCGCCGGCCAAAGTGTAGGCGGCGCGCATCTTATCCCAGTCGTCGCCTTTTTCCTTATCCGCACGTTTCCACGCACGCGCAGTGGCCTGCGGGATTTCGCACATCAAGGCCGCCGTTTCCAAAGTTTGCTCGCCGCTCACATAGAGCCGGCGTAACTTTTCACGGATTTCTTGCGGGTGAGCCATAATTACAGTCCCATTTTCGCTTTAAGCAATTCCCAGCCGACCGTAATCACGCCGCCGCCGATCGCGCCGAATGTAATGGCCGTGCGTTTCGTGTCTTGGCGGATTTGTGCAATTTCCGCCTGCATTTCCTTCTGATTTTTCAGCGTCTGATCAGTCTTGTTTTCGATACGCGCCAAGGCTTCCAAAATCGGGTCGCTCATGATTTGTCCGCTTTCCTGTCCAGTTTTTCGTTTACTTTTTCCAACTTGTTTTCGATGCGCTCCAAAGACGCTGCGATATTTTTGCGGTCGGCTTGGGCATCCTGCTTGGTGTGGTACGAGAGCTTGACCGCGTGCAGCTCCTCTTTAAGGTCGTCGATACGCTTGTCCGCCTCTTTCAGACGGCCTGAAATGCCGTTGACCCAAAACCAAAACGCCGCCGTCGCAACCGGCCACAGGGTTTTAAACCCAAATTCAAAGTCCATTTAAAACCCCTTTAAACCGGCACATCGCCGAATACGATACGGACGGAGTAGCAGTCAGGGCGATTGCCGGAAATTTCGAGTCCATCTCCATCATTACAAACGCAGTAATACGCCGAAATCATCTGCCTAACTACACGCTTAAAGGTGTCGTAGTTTGTATTTGGATATTCAAGGTTAAAGGTCGTCTGAAAATCCTTATCCATACGCACTGCGTACTCAATGCCTGCCTTATCCAGCAGGTCGGAAACATGAATGACAAACGGCTCTTGCTCGCGTGCGCGGCTCAATCCCAGCTCTAAATCCGCATGGCGGCAGGCGACCGTGCGTTGTACCAACTCACGATAAGTCGTCATCGCGCACCCTCCGAACCGTCAACTGCCGCTTGACTGTTGACCCAATCGCGCCAAGCCTGATTTTGGTTTTCCAGCTCCGAAACATAGCCGCCAAACTCGACGGCATGTTCCAACAGCGTGGCCGTCTTGCCGTCTTTCGGCGGATTCGGGCGCACCGGCGCGACCATCAACGCGGCAGGCGGTGTCGGCATGACCGCCTTTTCGACAACCTTAATTTCCGTAACCGAGGGCGCGGTTGTAGAGCTGCAGGCCGTGATGGCCAAAGCCGTCAATACAACCGCCGCCTGCATTTTTACGGTCTTGAGTAAGGACATTTTCGATTTCCTTTTTGTTTTCCGTTTTCAGACGGCTGACTTCCGCCTGTTTTTTCGCCAAAGCCATGCCGACGGCGTGCGCCTTGACTTCATATTTTTTCGCTTCCGCGCGTGCCTGTTCCAGTTCGCGGGCGTAGTTTTGAGCCGACAACAGCAGGGCTTGCGCTTTGTCTTTTTCCATCTTGTCAATGACCGCCTGCTGCTTCGCAAAAGCCGACTTGTAGCCTTGATGGTGCGACACAGCCAAGAGCGTGCCGACAAGCGCGATGATGGCAATCGGCTGCAGGTTATTCACCGGCAGTTTCACGAGATTCATTCCCGACCTCCTGACGTTTGACGCTGACCAACGAACGCGCCACGGCATAGCCGCCGACAATGCCCAAATACACCGCCCAAATCTCCGCCGATGGGTCGGGCAACATCACAAATTTAAACGTCCCCGCCGCGCAGGCAACGTTTGCCCACAGCTTCGAATGCGACACATTGCCTGTCGCCGGGTTTTTAAAAATATCCAAAATACGCATTGCTATTCCACACTTTTGGTTTGCAGGTGCCGTTTCAGCATTTCCTGATAATTGGCCAGTTCGCCCTCCGCAAATTCAAACGCCGCCAAATCAGCCCGTTCGCTTGCCTCACGGCTTTTGCTCGACCACAGCCCAATCATCTTTTCGTAAAACTCAACCTGTCCCATGATTAACGACGATTCTTGCGTTTACGCGCCGCACGTTTCGCAGCCGCCACGCCCGACTTGCCCGGGCGCACAGACGGATGTTGTTTCAAATAGCCGATACCGGCAGGCTTAATCTCAAATTCAGGCATCTGCGGTTTCAAGACAGACAGAGCCAAAGCAATCAAAGACTTTTTCATACCTTCGACGCTCCCAATTCCATCGCAATCGCGTCCGCAATCGCGCGGCAGATACCCCATTTAGTCGCCTTAAACAAGGCCAAATCAGTGTCGTTGCTGATGAAAAACGGCTCAAACACAATGCCGCCGGCCTGCGCATAAGCCAGGCGCGAATGCTGGCCCGAATTGTCGGGTTTAAAGCCGTCTTCGCCGCGCAGTTTCCAGCCGGTTTTCTTGGCAACGGCTTTGCCCAATACCTGACACCAGCGTTTGTTTTTCGGCGTGGACAAGGCTTCGATGCCTGTCGCCGCTTTACTGACGGCAGCATTAGTGTGAAACTCAATCGCCACATCCGAGCCGCGAATCAGCTTGACCGCATCGCGCAAGGGCATATTGCCTTTGCCTTCGCCGTCGGTGCGTACGGTCAGGCCGTAATCGTTACGCAGGATAGATGCCGTGATGTTGCGCATATCCTGCGCCAAGTCCGCCTCGCGGTCGCTTCCGTTGACCGCGCCCGGGTCGGTGTTGCTGTGTCCGGCGGTTAAGGTTACGGTTTTGCCCATTCATCATCTCCAAAAAAGGTTGATTGCATAACATTTGAAAACCCCATTAAACCGTCTTTAACCCATCGTCCCGAACGGTAGATGTTTCACCCCTGCAAACCAAAAAAAAGACCGTCTGAATACAGACGGCCAAAGCCTGGTCACACATCACTGCCTAAAATAAAGCTGCCTGCTGTGCCGCAGGTCGGCTCATTTCATTGATAATCGTATATCCCGTTCGTGAAGAGATGCCATATTTAGGGCATAGCTTCGTCATTGCCATAAGCCCGCTCTCCTTATCAATATCGCGCAATTTGATAAACTCCTGATAGAACCTATGGTTTCTCAACTGTATTAAAGCCTTGCCGCACCGTGGGACATACAATTCCTCGCCACCATATACCCGCAATAGCTCATGCGTTTTCACTTCGCCGATGGCTTCGACCAAAATTCCTAAACGCTCGGTGTCCACTTTGCCCTTACCAAATTTAAACCGCGCCCCGCCAATCGCCTTGACCAGCTGCTCGGTTGCAGCCAATCCGATGACATCTACAATTTCCAGTACCGTGTCCGGCAATAAATGTTCAACTTTTTCGAACCCCATCTTCTACTTTCCCCATTTCCTGTTTTCTGCAATCTGCAATGCAGCAACCAATTTATGCAATTGCGCATCGTCCAAATACTCAACCTTATCCTTGCCAAACATCCGCCGCGCCATTGCGTGTGCATAGTTCCAATGTTTGCCGCCGACGGTCAGCAGGGCTTCGACTTTGTCCAACATTGCCGCTGATGATGTCCGACGCAGATGTGGTTTACCGTGTGGGTTACCTTTTGCTTTAGGCTTAAATCCGTGCGACCGCATATCAGCGACAACAGACTCAAGTTCAGAAACATCCATATCCGCACACGACCGCTTGCCCGTCACACGCTCCAACACCGCGCGATAGGTACCGTCGTCCAAGCCCAGCTCCTTTTGAGCAATCTTAATTTTCGCAATCAACGCCCGGCGCACTTCAAACCATTAAAACACAATATATTGACTAATTAATGCATATTATACAGATAAAATACTATATGTTGTATTAAGCTGCTGTTTTTTGCGAAACGGACAGACATAAAAAAGGCCGTCTGAAAAATCAGACATGCCTTTAAATGCCGATTAATTTTACATTACTAAATATGGTTATTTTATCTAGATATTTACCAGAAAAGCACAATATATTCGATAAATCTGTATTCGGTTCAAATTGAAAGCGTTTAACAGCATTTGAAAAGGATCCTCAGATTTACTATAATTTTAACCATATGCTTATGCATACGCATTAGAAAGGAAAAAATATGACTATGATTTATTTGGAAGGCTGGGACTTCTGATTTTAGGGGAAACATATGTTTTTAGGTCAACCGATTGGCTACTGGATTCAAACAGTAGCCATTATTGCATCTGCGGTCTTTGCAGGCTGGCAGCTTAAAGCATTACGGAAACAAAATAACAGCCACGATACACAATGGCGGCAAAGGGCAACAATTGATGCCGTTATGGCAGACAGAAAGGATGCCAACCTGATACAGTCCCGTCGTGCTTATGCACGCATGAAGCAAGATTGTGTCAATTTCGATTCTATCGGAGGCGCACCTCTTTTGGAAAATGAAGACGCCAATCATGCAATATTGGATATTCTGAACAATTATGAGTTTATGGCCTCGGGAATTCGAGAAGGCGCATTTGACGAAGATATTTACCGCCGTATGAAGCGTTCTTTGATTATTGCCGACTGGCAAATGTTGAATGTCTATATTTACGCACTAAGAAAACGTGAGAACCGCCCGAAACTGTTTTGCGAGTTTGAATGGCTGGCGAAAAAATGGGAAGAAGAAAAATAAAAAATGCCGTCTGAACAAGGCTTCAGACGGCATTTTTCTTTGATTTTGTTGGAGAAAGGGTTGACTTTTTATCGTGTTACGATATAATTCAATTCATCGGCGCATCGGGTGCCGATACGGGAAAAGCCCCACCGAAGCGGGGCCTGTACAGGGAGTAGGAAAATGAAGCTTGCCCTTCAAATTCTCATCCTGGTTTTAATCTTAATGCTGGCAGGCGATACGCCTATTAGCGGATAAAACCGGCTGGGGCGGTAGCCGCCGCCCCAGTCCCTATCTTACAAAAGGCAGTTTAAAAAATCAAGGAGTTTGCCTATGGATGACGAAAAAGCCAAAAAGGCAGCCGAGTATCGGAAAAAATACGAGCAAAAAAGGCTTGTCAAGCACGTTTCATTCAATCTGGAAAAAGAGAAAGAGCTTGTAGAGTTTGTTCAAAACGAAGCAGAAGACTTCTCAAATTGGGTTAAAGAGGTAATCAAGGAAAAAATACATAAAAAATAGTTGCAATATTTTTCGTAACACGATATTATTTATTCACTGCTTAGGCAGTAATGAAATTCCCCCGATGGTGGAACATCGGCGGAACAGGTGGAAAGCAGAGCAGCAACTCTCTTTATGTAGGGCATGAAAAAAGGCCGTCTGAAACAGGTTTTAAACCCCATTTCAGACGGCTTTTTGTTGTAATACATCTTGATTAAAATGGTTTTTAGTATTACCATAATCGTGTTTTAAAACCTATTTAAAGGAAGATTATGGACTCGATTAAAAAGGCTCAAGAAAAATACGCACTCAAGCGAGTAGTGAAAACAGTATCGTTCAATTCCGAAAAAGAACTTGATTTAATTAAATTTTCTGAAAATTTAGATTTTTCAAACTGGGTAAAATCGAAAATTAGAGGAGATATGGAATCGGAAAAATTCAAAAAGAAAGCAAAAAAGAATATTGACAAATAGAATTACCATAATTTAAAATTTCCATATCTTGTGCAACACAAGATATGGAAATCCCCGATAAGTGACAGCTTATCGGGGATAGTGGAAAAGCAACGTTAGAGCGTTCTTTTCCTTGTCATCTCAACCTTGAAATGAAAGATAATTTTACCATGAATACCCAACTCATCCCAACTGTTTCAGGTCAATTGGACAATCAAACACAAGCACTGGTTGATGCTCATGACCTGCATAAGTTCTTAGGTGTGGAAACACCATTTCATAAATGGATTCAGCGTCGCATTGAAGAATACGGATTTACACAAGCCCTTGATTTTATCGGCGTGGACAAAATTGTCCGCACCGAAGCAGGTTTCTTTGGACAGCGTGATAAAACTGTTCAGGGGTATTATTTATCCCTCGATATGGCAAAAGAGCTGTGCATGGTTGAACGCAACGACAAAGGACGCCAAGCCCGCCGATATTTTATCGAAATGGAGAAACAGGCAAAAGCCCTGCCCGATGCCGTGCTATACCGCATCGATGCATTGGAAGACGCCTATTTCCAAGCCGCGCCCGAAATGCTCGCGCTGCTGCGCTACCGCAGTATGGGCTTGAACCTGACCGAAATAGGCAAACTCTTGGACATGAACCCCGGCGCGGTTTCCTACCGTCTCAAAAAACTCAACGATTTGGGTTTCTTGGAATATGTCCCTAAGCCCAAAATGGTGGCACAACAACAGTCTTTGGGATTGGAGGGTTGAGCCATGAATACCACCTATACTCTGACTTTCGACCAAGACAGCCTCAAAGCCCTGAATCTGCTGGTGTTCACGCTCAACCATCTGAAAGTTTTGGATATGGACATGGAAGGAATTGAAGACGGTTTGTCTGCCGTGATTGAAACCGCCTCCGAGAAAGCCGACAAGCTGTCCGCCGCTTTCTACAACGCCGTGTACGAGCAGGAAGAGAAGGCAGCCTGAATGTAGGGCATTAAAAAAAGGCCGTCTGAAACAGGTTTTAAACCCCGTTTCAGACGGCCTTTAATCATGGGTTAAAGCCTATTTGAACCGGCTAGGCAAGCTCCTGCTCCGTAGGCTCAATCACGTTTCAACACACTGAATTGAAATCAGGCTGTTTATTTTATAGAATTTGTTCGCTCGGCTCAATTACAAAATCCTCCACGCCGCTCACAATCTTAATCCCCGGCACTTGGCCGTCTGAAAAACGCTCTTTTTGATTCAGGATGGCGTCTTTGTCGATTTCCTTTTTAGTGCGGACAAACTCGGCAAAGGCGGATTTCTCCGAGAGCCACGCCAAGACGGCGGCCACGCCCGTTACCTTGACGGATGGCGGACGGATGCGCCATTTAATCAGGCCGGTAGTAAAGTCCACGGTTTTGGTTTTACCGTTTTCCGTCAGCTCGTCCTTATGTGCCTCGCAGTATGCGGCCACACGTTCGGTCAGGCTCATGATTTCGGCACACATCGGCGCGGCTTGGGCGGCATATTCTTCTTCGATGGCCGCTTTTTTGTCTCCGGCTTCGGTTTCCAGGCGTTTGACTTCGCGCTGCAAGTCGCCGATTTGGCGGATAAATGCGGTAACTTCCGCTTTGTCTTGTGCCGCTTCGATGGCGGGTTGTTTGATTCGGGTTTTAGCCATTTTCTTTTCCTTTCAGGTTGGGTTTAACATTTCGGCTTACTCAAGCCTTGTTCGCGTTCGCGCTTGGCAAGTGCTTCAACTTTCGCGCGGTTTCTCAAAAACTTAAACATCACACTTCCTCCCATAAAGTTATCGCCCGGACCAAAGTTTCCGCCTCGGCAGTTTTCCACATCCCGTCCGGCGCACGCGCTGCAATCACAAAGCCTTCGCCGTCCTTTGTCATAATCATCAGCTCGCCACGGTCTTCGAGCCATTCTGCAATTTCTTTTGCATTCATTTCCTAAATCCTTTTAAATCAATACCTTATATTTTCAATAAGGCAAAAAAATATAGAGCAACATCAACGGCTTACCGTTTTAATTGTCGTCATACCTGTCATGGCCTTCGCCTATCATGTGCAACACGACGATTCTGGCCGGCATTTCAAGCCAAATCCCCAGCAGCACCAACACCGCCAATCCGACAACAAACCAAATCATTTTTTCTCCTCCTTCTTCTCGGCAGGCCGTCTGAAATGCGCCTGATATTCCTCAATTTCACGCTCCCGGCTTTTTTGCGCCATTCGCGCCGTCGCACGCCTGCGGTGTTGTCCCCAAGCCTGCCAATCCGTATTACGTCGTCCGAAACTCATTTCACACATCCTTTCACAATCGCCTTATCGCCATATTTCGCGCGGATTTCCTTTACCGCCCGATCCAAAGCCTCTTTTTTCGCCGCAGGGTTCAATAAAATTGGCTTATCACTCATAAACAATCCCTTTCATTTTTTCCTCGACGCTCATTGACTCGTATTGCTCTTCCCATACCTTGACCTCCAAATCCGCCTGTCTTTCCATCGCCTCAACCTTCGTCGGCTCTTTCGCAACCGGTTCGGGTTCTTTCGCGCAGGAATGCAACGCCATCCCCGCCACAAAACACCACACGCCCACCGTCAAACCAACCGGCGCCCAACGCCAAAAAGAGCGCGCCACAAACATCTTCCAATCAACTTTCTTCAAAACTTGCATTTTGCGTTTTCCTTTGGAAAACAATAACTTATTAAAATCATAGGGTAAAAAAATATATAGCCCTGTCAGAGACTTACCGTTTCAGACGGCCTATCGGATAATCAGGGAGCTGTATTTCTTAACGATACCGGCCTGCATCTTGATACCGTTCTTGTTCGCCGTGCGTACCGCGCCGCGCATCAATTTGCTCATCCGGCGCGTATTGCCGTTGCTATGTTTAACCAGTTCCAAGAGCGTTTCTTCGTCCGCATCAGGCAAAGCCGCTTTCGCAATCTCAAAGAGCTCGTCATCCGGCAAAGATTCGCCCAAATTCAGCGCAACAGACACGCGGCTGTAAAGCTGTACCAGCTCGCCATGCTTACCGCGCAGGTTGGCCACCAGTCGGGGCATACCGCTCAACACCAAGCCGCAGCCCGTCTCATCGTGCAGACGGCGCACAATTTCAAGGGCGCGTAACGGCAGGTTTTCCGCTTCATCGACCACAATCAGACGGCCCGAATCGCGCAGGCGGTCAGATACAGACTCAAACAAATCATTCAGGCTGCCCATCGCCGATACCTTCGCCGCAGTCGCCAACTTGCGCATCAGGACAAGTGCCGTGAAGCTCGGATTAGCCTCAATCAAGATAGCCGCAGGGTTTTTCTCGCAGTAGTTTTTGACCGCCTGCGTCTTGCCCAAACCTGCCTGACCGTAGATCACCACTATTTCGCCGCCTTCGTGCGCATCACGCATCGCTTCCGCAATACGGCGTGTCGTCTTAGTCGATACAAAACCCAACACCAGCTCTTCACGCTGCGCCTTACTATCCTGTACTTCCAAAAACGCCTCGATTTTCGGCTCGATGGTTTCATAATTGCCGCCTTTTTCCGCATAAGTACCATTGAGATACATACTGATGGATGCCGGCGAAGTACCGATACCGCGTGCCAGTTGGGTTTGGTTCATGCCTGATTTGGCTTTAAAATCAGCCAGTTTTTGTTGCAATGTATGATTGATTTGTTTCATTTTTTTAGTCCTTTTAAAAGAGGTTTAAAACCGTTTTAACTTCTATCCGCCTCAAACAGCACAAAATCGTCCGTGCCCGTTTTCGGCAATACCGCATACTCCGCCTCGATGACGTTTCCGCCCAAATGTCCCAGCTCGTCCCAAACCGCAGCCTGTTCCAGTGCCGGATTGACTTCCGCATTTGCGAGCTTGATTGCATTTTCCGCCCGCTTGATTTTGCCTTTTCGGCGTTTTTCCGCCAGTTGGTCGATACGAGCCGTCGGGAAAGCCTCGCGGCTATTGCCGTTGGCCTGCGCCTTCGTGATGAACTTGCCGTCCATATCAAACACATTGACCGCCGACGCATCGCTCAAATCGTAGCTGACCCGTACCTCGTCCTTGTGATACTCCGCCAGCTCGGTTGAGAAATAGGAGTTGCCGAACAAATCCAGCCAACCGCGCTGTACCTTTCGCACCTCTTGCGGCATAAACATCGTCGCCAGCTCTTCCGCCGACAACATATCCGGCGCAATCCCGTCCTGTTCCAGCCTCATTTCCCGATATTCCTTCGGCGTATAATGCCCGCCGTCAGGATGTCGGGGCAGCTCGCCGTGCGGACGGTTGTTGTATTCGTCGATACACTTGACCACATCCGCGATAAAACGCGACCAGCTCGGCAGTTTTTTCAAATATTTCTGTTGTTCCTCCGTCAAATCCTTGCCTTTTTCCAAAGCATTAAAAGCACTTTCCATCTTGCGGTACATCAGGTTCTTCGTGCTGCTGTCCATCCCCGCGCCCGCAAACGTCTCATACTGCCGCGCCATCTCAATCAGATTGTCTTTCCACCATCGCTCGATGATGCCGCGCCCTTGCGGGTTGCCCGCGATACCCGTTTCATGCCGGATACCCAGTCGGGACGTAATACCCGTGATTTCATGGTCTATCGTCTTGCCGGTTTGGCCACTGCCGATATCCGAGTAATAGATAATCGGCGAACCATAGTACTTGACCCCGATACGCAGCGCGTCCGACACTGCTACGCAACTTTCAGCCAGCGACACCGAAAACCCGACCACAAACCGCGTACAACCATCAATAATCACCGTTACTTCCGGCTTAAACGGCCTGCCGTGTACCGGATGCGCCACCTTCGCCTTAAAGCTGTGGCCGTCGCCGATCCAAACATCGTTCGGCTTCAAAGCCCCCCAATCACGTTTCACATAAGGCAGCAGCGATTTATAAGCCGCCCCCGTTTTCCTGCCGCGCTCCTGCATAATCAGCGGCAGCTTGTCCCAAACGCGCCGCACCATACTCAAGTTAGGCACATCGTTTACCGGCATATTTTCCGCTTCCGCCCACTGCACAAACCGGCGGTAGCTGTGTGCCAGTTTTGGCGCGGACGGGATATTGTGAAACTGCATAAACATCGGCAACCAACCGTAGCTCTCAATCGGCTTAACCGCCTTCGTCGTCTTCGGAGCCAAAGCCACCAACCGCTCTGTCGCGTTTTCCGCCTTAAGGTAGGCAGATATCCAGCCGTCTAAAGTACGCTCACCGACCTTCGCCAACCGGCTGCGGTCATTGGCCTTTTCCAAATTCCCAAGCGTAACCGCGTCCAATTTGCCTTCTGCCAGCAAGCCCAAAAACTGAGCCACCGCAGCCTTGGCAGAGCAACCGTATTGGTATTTGATCCCCAACACCGCCGCCACCACCGCACATCGCGCATCCGCCACCGACCGTTGTTTCTCGTTCAACAGCTTGGCCGCTTCAGCCAGTGCCTGAGCCGACATCGCCGTACCCGGTCTGACTTGGGGCAGCATTTTCGGCATCTTCTCCGCTAGCTCGTCCGATTGCCGTTTCATGATGGCTGCTCGGATTTCAATAGGTAGGGCATATTCAACACCACCACCCTTACCTTGACGCCTTCTCGTTTGCCAACCATCCCTTTGCGCTTTTTTTCTCAGCCCTATTACTGTTCTTGGCATATTTGGCAACCCAAAATTAAGCAGGCTTTTGAGATCCATATATTCCATTTCAACCCACTCCGAGCATCTCTTTCAATTCAGCTATCTTTTTGTCTCGACAATCTGTTTTCTTGTAATGCGGAAAAACTTCAACTAAATCTTTTTGAATCACTTTCACGATTGCTTCCGCAATTCTTTTGCTTCCTCGTCCATTTCTTATGACCTCAGAAACAGATTGGTTAGTTACCCCTAAAGCCGAAGCCAACATTCTTGCCGATATATTTTTTTCTTCTAAGGATTTATAGATTTCGTTCGCTTGCATAATGCCTCCATGATAGAATCCATTACTTACTTACCTTACAGGCTTTAATGCCTGCCTTAACTGTTACCTGGATGATATACCCAAAATATTTGGTATACCAAATATATTTGGTACTATTTTGCGGTGTTTTATGGAACGCATTGATTTAGCATTGAATTTAGTTGAAGAGAGAAGCCGACTTGGATACTCTCGAAAGAATTTTGCTGAGCAAACTGGATGCAGTGCAGAAAGTTTGAGACTGTATGAAAGCGGGCAGGTCAACATTCCTGCGGACTTTTTACTTGCTGCTGTCCAATTAGGGGTGGATATTCAATTTGTCTTTACAGGCATTCATTCGGCAAATTTAAATGCTGTTTCAGACGACCTTAATAAAAAATTGGACGACGCTATTGGCAAATCAAACGTTGAGAATCAGATTAACGGCAACGTCAGTAACGCTGTTATCGCCTCATCTGGTTCGGTTGTTCATCAAATTAATACCCAAAATCACGTCATCAGAACCCGTGTCGATTCAAAACCCGGCAAGGAACATATAACGCTTGAGCAAGCTTCAAAGCTGCAACAACTTGTTAAACAAGTTGCCGCAGCAGAAGAGATTGCCAAACGGTCGCCAAAATCAATCCGTGCAATTTGGGCTAGTCTGAATGCTCACTGTAAAGTTCCAAGTTACAAACTAATCGCATTGAGCGATTACGACAAAGCAGAAACTTATCTCAGAAAATGGCTGGGTAGGTTGAGCAATACAGCAACATCAAAGAACAACGATCCCGACTGGCGAAAAAAGAAATACGCTTATATCAAATTAAATGTAAAACAACTTGAGCTTGAAGATTGGTTGAAAAGTTACCTCGAAAAAAATTTCGCAGTAGAAAGCCTGACTGAATTAAGTAATGACGATTTGCAAAAAACATATGCAGCAGTATCGACTAAAAAACGGAAAAAATAGGCTTAAACATGAAACTCCGCCTTTAAATTCAAGTTTCATGTTTAGCTTATAGTCTTCAGATGCTTTGTTTTTTTAGATGTATGATATTAAAAGATTTTTTTCAAACATGGAACTATTATACAAGTTCCATGTTCAGTTTCTAGTTAAAGCCTTTTATCAACATCCTAATCAACCACGCCGAAACTGACCCGCGTGACGGCCTATATGTCTTGCGTATAGGCAATGACCTCTTTGTCAAACGTGTGCAACGTATACCGGGCAAACTGCTTGTAACGTCTGAAAATCCACGTTACGCACCGTTTGAAATAGATTTGAGCAATGCCCAAGACGACATCGCCATCATAGGCCGTGTTGAGTGGTATGGCCGGAGTATTGATTAAATCCATTTTAAAAACCTCTTAAAACAGTTTTAAAAATTCCCTAATCTCGTCAGCTTTAAACAGAAAACCGTGCATTCCGGCGCAGTTCTGTGAAAAAGCTGGCGTAACTTTTCCGGATACAAAAAAAACGCTGAAATCCACGTCTTTCCGAGATTTCAGCGTTTTTTTACTCTATTTGTTCCTTGTGCAAAAACTAACAGTCCCCCACAGTTTTTCCCAAAAGGATACATTCACGAGGATTTCCCGTACAGTTTGCAATTGGCGCGTTTTATCAAGACTTTTGCCTTTTACGATAACCCTTTTTACCAGTACCGCGTTCTCGGCGGCTCTATCAGCCACAACATCAAATACAAAAATTTCAGCGATATGCTGACGCATCTCAACCGGGGTGTGGATTTTTTAGTCGAAAACAAAAATTCCCCCATCTACGGCGGTTTGCAAAAATTTGTCTTCGACAATATCGGCTATCTGAGGTCTATATTGGTAAGGCTTTATTTTTCCAAAAACATTATCCTCATCTACCGGAAATATTTTTCATTTAAAGAAAAATGCAGAAAGATATTCGGCGCGAAGACGATGCATCCGATTTTTATCGGGAAGACCGCATTCATCATAGGATTGCCGATATTGCGCCTGCTCGTACCGCCTATGCTGTACCCGGCAATCAAGGCCGTTTATCAGAAATTTTTTTCGGAATAAGCTTCCGGCAAACCCCGAATCGGAAGCGGGCGGGAAGAAACAGCCGCCCCGCCGGCGGGGATTGCGGCAATGCCGTCTGAAGCCACGAATCCGGCTTCAGACGGCATCTGTTTACCAAAAAGCAAATAATTCGGTTTGGCGAAAAAAACAGATTTGCTTTTTGGTAAATACGCGATTACAATCCGCTACATCCGATTTCTACAAAGGATGAAACGATGACCGACACAGCCGGTCTGCGCCGCCGCAACCTGCGGCAATGGATAGCAGAACACTACGGCGGTTTGCAAACCCGTTTTGCCGAAGCCGTTGCCCTCAACACAGGCGAACTCTCCGCCCTTTTGAAAAACAAATCCTTCGGCGAGAAAAAAGCCAGAAAAATCGAACA
The DNA here is from genome assembly GCF_963392925.1 of Neisseria polysaccharea. Lineage (NCBI taxonomy): Bacteria > Pseudomonadati > Pseudomonadota > Betaproteobacteria > Neisseriales > Neisseriaceae > Neisseria > Neisseria polysaccharea. The sequence continues at coordinate 36,271 of NZ_CAUJNZ010000006.1, read as the reverse complement.
GGCGGCGAACATGCCTGCCATGTGGCTGGATCAGGAAAACCCTGCCGCCCAAACCGACCATCAAGAAAGGCGCACCATGTCCCATATCTCCACCATCCCCGAAATCCTAGCAGACATCAAAGCCGGCAAAATGGTCATCATTACCGATGCCGAAGACCGCGAAAACGAAGGCGACCTGCTGATGGCGGCGCAATTCGTTACCCCCGAAGCCATCAACTTTATGATTAAAAACGCGCGCGGCTTGGTCTGCCTGCCGATGGCTGGCGAAATGGTCGAAAAACTCGGGCTACCGATGATGACCCAGAAAAACGGCGCGCAATACGGCACCAACTTTACCGTCTCCATCGAAGCCGCACACGGCATTACCACCGGCATTTCCGCCGCTGACCGCGCACTGACTATTCAAACCGCCGTTTCACCGACCGCCAAACCTGAAGACATCGTCCAACCCGGTCATATCTTCCCGCTTCGCGCCCAAAAAGGTGGCGTACTCGTCCGTGCCGGACACACCGAAGCCGGTGTCGATCTGGCGCAAATGAACGGGCTTATCCCTGCCGCCGTCATCTGCGAAATCATCAACGACGACGGCACCATGGCGCGTATGCCCGAGCTGATGAAGTTTGCCGAAGAACACAAGCTCAAAATTGGCACGATTGCCGACCTCATCGAATACCGCAGCCGTACCGAAAGCCTGCTTGAAGACATGGGCAACGCACCCGTACAAACCCCGTGGGGCGAGTTCCAACAACACGTTTACGTCGACAAGCTCTCCGGCGAAACCCACCTCGCCCTCGTCAAAGGTACGCCCTCCGCCGACACCGAAACCCTCGTCCGCGTCCACGAACCCTTCAGCGTGATGGACTTCATCCAAGCCAACCCGCGCCATTCGTGGTCATTGCCCAAAGCACTCGAGCGCGTCCAACAGGCAGAAAGCGGCGTAGTCATCCTCCTACACCGCACCGAAGACGGTGCCACCCTGCTCGACCGCACCCTGCCCAAAGGCGCAAACCAAGCCTACAAATGGGACAGCAAAAGCTACGGCATCGGCGCACAAATCCTCGCCGGCCTCAACGTCGGCAAACTGCGTGTGTTAGGACAGCCCTCCGCCTTCACCGGACTTACCGGCTTCGGCTTGGAAGTCGTCGGCTTTGAAGAAGCAGAAAACAAATAAACCGCCCGTCTGATCACAAGGTCGTCTGAAACCCGAATTCCGGTTTTCAGACGACCTTTTACTATAAATTACCTGATTCAGCCAGAACCTCCCATAAAAGTCATTATTATAGTTTATTCTAAATAAAAATAATAATATAATAAATTAAGAATAATTTAAGAGTAATTTTTATTGCATTAAAAAATAGAAATGTAATATAATACTCACCATCAAGAATGAATCCTCTCCTCCTGATATTTTATTTAACCCTAAAACAAAAGGATATAATTATGCCTAATAGCTTTATCGACCGCCGCACAGAAATATACAACCAACGAAATCAAAATAAGATTACGTTGAGTTTACGTTTATCCATTAAAGATGATTTGATTTTGCAAGAGCTTGCCGATGCTTGGGAAACAACCCGCCAAGATATCATCAATGATTTAATTCAAGAATTTATTATTCAAGACTGGGAGAACAAACGAATGATTGACAAACAAAAAGAAGAAGAATTTGATAATTCAACTACAACACGATATTTCTTATTAAATACTAATAGTGCCAACGACCTGGAAGACCATAATTTTATGATGACAAACCAAGTAGCTGCTGCATTTGAAGATGGCTACAAAGAAAAAATCTGTCGGATTAAAAAAGGAGACTATGTATTCCTATACGCCTCTGGACAAGGAATTGTTGCATATGGTCAAGCAACAGGAATCATAGAGAAAACTCATCATTACGGCGTTGATAATAAAACATTTTTTCAGAAACTAGAACATTTTATCGATTTAAGTCAGAATCCAATCAAAGCAAAACAGGTTAAATCCATTTTGGGACGTTCTTTTCCTTTTGCCCAAACATTATCTCAGATTACTGATGGGGAAAAACTGTTGGAGAATCTCAAATAAGACAAAGTAAGGCTACAAGTATCCTGTAAAATGGCAGTTAAATTTTAAAAGGTCGTCTGAAAATTTTCAGACGGCCTTTTAAGTTTGTTATCCAATTCAAAAACAGCAAATATAAAAAAGCCGATAACCTTTCCGATGTATCGGCTTTCGCTATCTGCCCAACGCTTAATTTTTGCCGGGTAATTCTTTTTCGCTCAATGGTTTGATGTACCAAATATCGCGGCAGTAGTCCGCAATGGAGCGGTCGGATGAGAAGAAGCCCATATTGGCGATGTTGATCAAGGCTGATTTGCGCCACGCGGAGGTGTTGCGGTAGTGTCCGTCCGCTTTGTATTGCGTGTCGATATAGCTGCGGAAATCCGCCATCAGTTGATAAAAATCGCCGTACGGCTGCAACACGTCCTTGTAGCGGCCCGGCTCTTCCGGCGAGAACGCGCCTTGGCTGATTTGGTTGACGACGCGGCGCAGGTCGCTGTCGCGCTCGATATAGCTCAAGGGGTCGTAACCGTTGCGGCGGATTTCTTCGACTTGTTCGACGGTATTGCCGAAGATATAGCAGTTGTCCGCGCCGACTTTTTCCAAAATTTCGACGTTCGCGCCGTCCAGCGTACCCATACAGATTGCGCCGTTGAGGGCGAATTTCATATTGCCGGTGCCGGATGCTTCCGTCCCCGCCAGTGAGATTTGTTCGTGCAAATCGGCGGCAGGAATGATGATTTGGGCGAGGCTGACGCTGTAATTTGGGATGAACACGACTTTAATCAGGTCGCGGATGCGCTCGTCGTTGTTGATGACTTTGGCAACGTCGTTAATCAGGCGGATGATTTTCTTCGCCATATAGTAGGCAGATGCGGCTTTGCCGGCAAAGATGAACACGCGCGGCTGCCAATCGTAATCCGGGTTTTCCAAGATTTTGTTGTAGCGGTCAACAATATGCATCACGTTCAAGGCTTGGCGTTTGTATTCGTGGATGCGTTTGATTTGGATGTCGAAAAGCGCGTCGGTGCTGACTTTGATACCCAACTCGGTTTCGATGTATCGGGCGAGGCGTTCTTTGGCGGCTTTTTTGACTGCGCCGAACTCCGCCTGCACGGCGGCATCGTCCGCCCTGCCGTTGAGCTTGGTCAGCTTGTCCAAATGCAAACGCCAGTCGTCTCCGCCCAAATGTTTGTCGAGGAAGCGGGTCAGTTCGGAATTGGCGATGTTGATCCAGCGGCGCGGGGTTACGCCGTTGGTAACGTTGGTAAAGCGTTCGGGGAATACTTTGGCGAAGTCCGCAAAAATAGTGTTGACCATCAGGTCGGAGTGGATTTTCGCCACGCCGTTGACCTTGTGCGAACCGATGACGGCAAGCCAGCCCATACGCACGCGGCGGCCGTGGGTTTCGTCGATGATGGAGACGCGGCGGACAAAGTCTTCATCAAAACCCTGTTCCTGTACGCTGTTGAGGAAGTGAGCGTTGATTTCAAAGATGATGTCCAGATGTCGGGGCAGCAGGCGCGCCATCAGCTCGACCGGCCAGGTTTCCAAAGCTTCGCTCATCAGCGTGTGGTTGGTGTAGGAGAAGATTTTGCAGCACATTTCCCATGCTTTTGTCCATTCGAAGCCTTCTTCGTCAATCAGGATACGCATCAACTCCGGAATGGCGAGTACGGGGTGGGTGTCGTTCAGGTGGATGGCGGCTTTGTCGGCAAGATTTTCAACGCTCGGGAAACGGCATTTGTGGCGTGCGACGATGTCTTGAACCGAGGCGGAAACAAGGAAATATTCCTGTTTCAGGCGCAGCTCTCTGCCGCTGTCGGTAGAATCGTTCGGATAGAGGACGCGGGAGATGTTTTCGTCGCTGTTTTGCGCGCGGACGGCAGAGGCATAGTCGCCCTTGTTGAAGTCGGCAAGGTTGAACAGTTTGCCGGCGTGCGCCGTCCACAAGCGCAACGGGTTGGCACATTCGCCGCCGTAGCCCGGGATGATTTCGTCGTATGCCATCGCGGAGATTTCTTCTTCGGGCAACCATTCTTTTTTGCCGCCCATGTTCAGAAGCTGACCGCCGAAACGGACGGAATACTGTTTGTTCGGACGGGCAAACTGCCAAGCCAAATCCTGATCCAGCCACAAATCGGGTTTTTCGACCTGCTGTCCGTCCGCGATTTCCTGTTTGAACATACCGTATTGGTAGCGGATGCCGTAGCCCATTGCCGGAATCCGCAAAGTCGCCAGCGAATCGAGGAAGCAGGCGGCAAGGCGGCCCAGTCCGCCGTTGCCCAGGCCGGGATCCTGTTCTTGTTCGCACACGTCGGCGAACGCTTTGCCCAGTTGGCGGAACGCCTCTTCAAATTCGGCGTAAACGCCTTCGTTAATCAAGGCGTTGACAAATGCACGGCCGAGCAGGAATTCCATAGACAGGTAGTAAACCATACGCTTACCGTTTTCGATGTGGGCGCGGCGGGTTTTCAGGAAGTCTTCGGCAATCAGGTCGCGTGCGGCAAGCATGGCGGCGTTGAGCCATTGGTGTTCGTTGGCATCTTTGGGGTCTGCGCCCAAGATGAAAATCAGTTTGTAGACAATCGCTTTGCGGATGGTCTCGGCATCCGGCTTGGGCATGACGTAGTCGAAACCGGAAATGGGAAGTTTTTGAGCCATGTGAAACAGCCTTTCTCTGCGGGGTGATTGAAAAATAGGTTTCCGTATGCCGTCTGAAGGGTCGCCGGTTCAGACGGCATTTCTTTTATTTGTGTTCTTTATGTTCGGACGGGTCATGCTTCCTGCTTCAAAACCCAAATGCCCATATGTCCGGCGGCAAACCGATTTTCAGAAGCATTGTAATTAAATTTCTCCGATGGTACGCAAGAAACCTGCCACCGTCCTTGAGGCAGGTTAAAAAACTGCCGATTACGCGCACCGTTGACCAACAGCAGCCACTGCCCGTCCAGCAGAACCTGCATCGATTTCGCCGTCCTGTCGTGCCAGTTTTCATGATTCATCGGCACTCCGTCGGCATTCAGCCAGCACACCCTGCCCTCCGTCCACCAGACGTTTTCGTTCAAAATGCCGATTTCCCGACGCAGGGCAATCAGCGATTTCGTGTAATCCTGCAACATTTCGTCCGCGTCCTGCCAGTCCAGCCACGCAATCGGGTTGTCTTGGCAATAGGCATTGTTGTTGCCCTGCTGGCTGTTGCCGAACTCGTCGCCGCCGAGCAGCATCGGGATGCCGTTGGAAAGGAACAGCGAGGAGAGCAGTGCTTTAGCGGTGTATTCGCGGCTTTGCCGTATGTCCGCGTCGCCGGTCGCGCCTTCGATACCATGGTTGTAGCTGATGTTGCCGTTGTGTCCGTCGCGGTTGCCTTCGCCGTTGGCATCGTTGTGTTTTTCGTTGTAGCTGACCAGGTCGCGCAGGGTGAAGCCGTCGTGTGCGGTAATGAAGTTGAGGCTTGCCGAGGGCTTGCGTCCGCCGTGGCGGAACAGGTCGGATGAACCTGCCAGACGTTCGGCAAACGCACCCAAATTGCCGTTTTCCCATACCCAAAACGCGCGCATATCGTCGCGGAAACGTCCGTTCCATTCGGCAAACGGCGGCGGAAACTGCCCCAAACGGTAGCCGTCGCCGCCGATGTCCCACGCTTCGGCAATCAGTTTCACATCTGCCAGCACGGGGTCTTGGTAAAGCGTTTGGAAAAAATGCCCGTCCGTTCGGAAATCCGGCCCGCGTCCCAAAACCGTTCCCAAGTCGAAGCGGAAACCGTCTATATGGAAGTGTTCCGCCCAATAGCGCAGACTGTCCGAAGCCCAACGCGCCACATCGCGGTCGGCAATACGCAGCGTGTTGCCGCAGCCCGACCAGTTTTCATAACCGCTGTGCGGCTTGTGCCAATACCAGCGCGCATTGTCGATACCGCGCTGGCACAGCATCGCACCTGCTTCGTCCTGTTCGGCGGTATGGTTGTACACCACGTCCAAAATCACTTCCAAACCTGCCGCGTGCAGCGATTTGACCGCCTGTTTCAGCTCCGCCGCAGCCTGTTCCGCCTCCGCCGCATAGGACGGCTCAACCGCGAAATGGGCGCAAGTGTTGTAACCCCAATAGTTCGACAGCCCCGCCTGCTGCAAATGGTATTCGTCAAGATGCTGCTGAACCGGCAGCAGCTCGATCGTGGTAACGCCCAAATCCTTCAAATAGGCAATCACGCGCGCATCGGAAAGGGCGCGGTATGTGCCGGCGTGTGCCAAATCGGGAAACTGTTTGGTCAGCCCCTTGACGTGCGCCTCGTAAATCACGGTTTGCGCCAAGGGGATGCGCGGACGGCGGTCGCCGCCCCAGTCGAAACCGTCATCGCCCCGCACCACGCTTTTGGGCGCAAACGCCGCGTTGTCGCGCCCGTCCTCCGGTCTGAACCATGCCATCTCTTCCGCATTGCGGAAACCCGGTTTGCCGTCGGTTTGCCGCGCATACGGATCGAGCAGCAGCTTTTGCGGATTGAAACAGGATTCCACCTCCGCGTCCGCCCTGCCGTACACGCGGTAGCCGTAACGCTGCCCTGCGCCGATTCCGCGCACAAAGCCGTAAAACACCGTGCCTTCATGCGAAGGCAGCTCCAGCCGCGTTTCCCTGCCTTCGCCGTCAAACAGGCACAGCTCCACTTTTTCGGCATTACCTGAAAACAGGGTGAAATTGACCCCTCCGTCCATCGGTGTCGCCCCCATCGGATAATGAAAGCCGCTTTCGATAACATATTTTTCGGCAACCATAAAACCGTTCCAAAAATAAAATAATCAAATGATTCAGCATGATACGATCAGATAAAGCCCTGATGCCGTCTGAAGTAGGCTTTCCCGCCTTCAGACGGCATCTCAAACTTCAAAACCCGATTCACAGGGCGACGCTTTATGTACCGTCCTGTGTGTTGAAACATCGGTTAAACATCGTTTACAAAAACGCCGACGCGCCCCACCGCATTCAGACGGCATCCCAAGGCTCGGAATGCCGTCTGAACGCCTTTGCGGCAGGTAGTCAAAGCCGCCCTGCCCCCAATCCGCCCTATCCCCTAGGCAATGCCTCTTCATCCAGCGATTTCAACCACGCCAGCTTTTCGCCGATTTTGATTTCCAGCCCGCGCGGGACGGGTTGGTAGAAATCGGGTTCGTCCAGGCCGTCGGGCATATAGCTTTCGCCGGCGGCGTAGGCGTTCGGTTCGTCGTGGGCGTAGCGGTATTCGCGTCCGTAGCCCAATTCCTTCATCAGCTTGGTCGGGGCGTTGCGCAGGTGGACGGGCACTTCGTCGCTGGCGTTTTCTTTGACGAAACGGCGCATTTGGTTGTATGCCTTGTAGCCCGCGTTGGATTTCGCAGCGGCAGCAAGGTACAGCACGGCTTGCGCCAGCGCGAGTTCGCCTTCGGGCGAGCCTAAGCGTTCGAAGGTGGCGGCGGCATCGTTGGCGATTTGGAAGGCGCGCGGGTCGGCAAGTCCGATGTCCTCCCACGCCATGCGTACGATGCGGCGGGCGAGGTAGCGCGGGTCGGTGCCGCCGTCGAGCATACGGCAAAACCAATACAGCGCGGCATTGGGATGCGAACCGCGCACGGATTTGTGCAGGGCGGAGATTTGGTTGTAGAAACTCTCGCCGCCTTTGTCGAAACGGCGGATTTGCGCCCCGAGACTGTCGGCGAGGAATTCGGCGGTTAAGGTTTTCAGACGGCATGTATCGGCGGCGCGTAACAGTTGTTCCAACAAATTCAACAATCTGCGCGCATCGCCGTCGGCGGTATTGACGAGTAGATCCTGCGCGTCGGCTTCAATCGTAAAATCTTGGTATTCAGGCAAAGCCAAAACTTTGGCAATCAGCTTTTTTAGGCCGTCTGAAGACAAGGGCTGCAAAACATACACCTGCGCGCGGCTCAACAGCGCGGGATTGACTTCGAACGACGGATTTTCCGTCGTCGCGCCGATAAAGGTCAGCAAACCGTTTTCCACATAAGGCAAAAACGCGTCCTGCTGCGCCTTGTTGAAGCGGTGGACTTCATCGACAAACAAAATCGTCGCCCGCCCCTGCTGCAAAGCGATTTCTGCCTTGTCGATTGCCCCGCGTATGTCCTTCACGCCGGAAAACACGGCGGAAACAGGCAGAAACTGGGCATTGAAACTCTGCGCCAAAATCCGCGCCAAGGTCGTCTTGCCCACGCCTGGCGGCCCCCACAGCAGCATAGAATGCGGCTTGCCGCCCTTCACCGCCACGCGCAGCGGTTTGCCTTCGCCGATGAGGTGTTCCTGCCCCACCACGTCGTCAAGCGTATGCGGACGCAATCGTTCGGCAAGCGGCGCGTCGGGTTCTCGGGCAAACAAATCGGTCATAAAGGCTCCGTCAACAGGTTTTCAGACGGCGCGGATTATACGTCAGTTGCGCGGGACGCACACACCGTTCCGCTTACGGTATAATGCGCAAATTTCAAACAAGGGCACAATCGTTATGAAGAAAACCTTTTCTGCCGCCCTGCTTGCGGTTTTACTCGGCGGGTGCGCCGTCGGGGGCGGCGGCACATTCGGCAGCTTAGACGGCGGCACGGGTATGGGAGGCAGCATCGTCAAAATGGCGGTCGGGAGCCAATGCCGTGCGGAATTGGACAAACGCAGTGAATGGCGTTTGACCGCGCTGGCGATGAGTGCCGAAAAACAGGCGGAGTGGGAAAACAAGATTTGCGGCTGCGTCGCCCAAGAAGCACCGGAACGGATGACCGGCAACGATGTGATGCAGATGCTGGATCCGTCCACGCGCAATCAGGCACTTGCCGCCCTGACCGTCAAAACGGTTTCCGCCTGCTTCAAACGCCTGTACCGCTAACCTTCTTCAGACGGCATAAGACAGATGCCGTCTGAAGCCGTTTTCCTGCAATTTCGACAGACGAGAAAAATCATGAAATATATCAGCACGCGCGGCGAAACCGCACACAAACCGTTCAGCGAAGTTTTATTGATGGGGCTTGCACCCGACGGCGGCCTGATGCTGCCGGAACATTATCCGCAAATCGGGCGGGAAGCCTTGGACAAATGGCGCGGTTTGAGCTATCCGGAGCTGGCGTTTGAGGTAATGAGCCTGTTCGTTACGGATATTCCGGAGGACGATTTGCGCGACATTCTGAACCGTACTTACACGGAAGCGGCGTTCGGTACTAAGGAAATCACCCCCGTCCGCACGCTTTCAGACGGCATCAAAATCCAAGCCTTGTCCAACGGCCCGACGCTGGCGTTCAAAGATATGGCGATGCAGTTTTTGGGCAATGCGTTTGAATATGTTTTAAGCAAAGAAGGCAAAAAACTCAATATCTTGGGTGCAACCAGCGGCGATACGGGTTCGGCTGCGGAATATGCCTTGCGCGGCAAAAAAGGCGTGAACGTATTTATGTTGTCGCCCGACGGTAGGATGAGCGCGTTCCAACGCGCGCAGATGTACAGCCTGCAAGACGGAAATATCCACAATATCGCCGTGAAGGGGATGTTTGACGACTGTCAGGACATTGTGAAGGCGGTGCAAAACGATGCCGCGTTCAAGGAAAAATACCATATCGGTACGGTCAACTCGATTAACTGGGGACGCATCGTCGCGCAAGTGGTTTATTACTTTGCGGGCTATTTCAAAGCGACGCAAAGCAATGACGAGCAGGTCAGCTTCTGCGTACCGAGCGGCAACTTCGGCAATGTTTGCGCGGGACACATTGCCAAACAGATGGGTTTGCCTATCCGCCGCCTGATTGTCGCGACCAATGAAAACGATGTGTTGGACGAGTTTTTCAAAACCGGCGCGTACCGCCCGCGCAACAGCGCGCATACTTATGTAACCTCCAGCCCGTCTATGGACATTTCCAAAGCGTCCAACTTCGAGCGTTTCGTGTTCGACCTGATGGATCGCGATCCTCAGGAAATCAATACGCTTTGGGCGGAAGTAGCTGCAGGCAAAGGCTTTGACCTGCGGTTTGCCTTGGACAAAGTCGGCGGCAAATACGGCTTTACTTCCGGCAAATCCACCCACGCCGACCGCCTCGCCACCATCAAACAGGTTTACGAGCAAGACCAAGAACTCATCGACCCGCACACTGCCGACGGCGTAAAAGTCGCCCGCGAAGTGCGCGAAGAAGGTGAAACGGTGGTTTGTTTAGAAACTGCGTTGGCAGCGAAATTCGATGCAACCATACGCGAAGCCGTCGGCGATGTCGCCATTCCGCGTCCCGCCGCGCTGGAAGGTTTGGAAAAATTGCCGCAGCGCGTGCAAACCGTGCCGAACAGTGCGGATGCGGTAAAAGGCATCATCGAACAAACCCTTGCCTGATGTTCCGTATGGGCGGCATTCCGTCCGAACTTAAGATTGAAAGAAAATGACCTTACCTATGCAGGAAACCCGTTTTTCCATACTGCTGGACGAATTGGCGGCAAAACAGGAGGCAGCCATCGCTCCCCACCTGCTTGCCGACGGAAGCAAGGTATGGATACGCAAAGCAGGCAGGCACAATGCGCGATGGCGTTACGCGCTGCTCGGTATGGTTGCCCGGTATTTGAAACTGGGGGTGCTGAAGCCGGTTCCCAGCCTCGGCGGCGAGCCTGCCATTGCAACCGAATCAAAACGCCTGTACGAATTGCGCTCGGCGAGGATAGCCGTTCCCGAATTGCTCGCCGTCCGGAAAAATGCCCTTATGTTCGGCAATTTGGAAGGCATCCCGCTCGATACGCAAATCCGCCAAGAAGCCGAAGCCGGAAAGGCGGACGCTTGGCTTGCCGGTTTGGAAGCCGTTGCACGCGTGCATAAAAAACAGCAGTTCCTCAGTCAGGCGTTTGCACGAAATATGATGTGGGACGGAAAAAACATCAGCTTTTTGGATTTTGAAGACGACCCTTCCGAAGTCCTGACCATAGCGCAATGCCAAGCCCGCGATTGGCTCTGCTACATCCATTCGACCGCGCTGATATTGAAAAACGGCGGACTGCTGGAAGCGGCTGCGGAAAAATGGGGCGGCGTATTGTCGGATCAGCCTGCCGAAATACAAAAGCTGATTGCCGCCACCGTCAAACCGATCCTCCCGATACGCAGGCTGGAACACCCACGCTGGGGACGGGACGCACTCAGGCTGGCAGCCTCGATTTCCCTGATTTCCCTTGCCGATATGCCGCCGTAAGCCGCCGCCCGCCCCGCGATGCCGTCTGAAGCTCTTCAGACGACATATAACCAACGCGCATCAAGCATTGTCGCAACCATCCGTTTCGTTTAGAATTTTGGCTTTATCCCGAATCGGGCAGACATTTTCACTCTGCCGCACGTCCCGAACAAGCACTATCCATTTCTTTTACTGACAGGAAACCCAAATGGCAGCATTTAATACCCAAAAAGTATTGTCCGTACACCACTGGACAGACGCATATTTTACCTTTACCTGCACCCGCGACGAATCGTTGCGCTTTGAAAACGGACAGTTCGTCATGGTCGGATTGATGGTGGACGGCAAGCCGCTGATGCGCGCATACAGCGTCGCCTCCGCCAACTGGGAAGAACACCTCGAATTTTTCAGCATTAAAGTCCAAGACGGACCTCTGACCAGCCGCCTGCAACACCTCAAAGTCGGCGACGACGTGTTAATCAGCAAAAAACCGACCGGAACTCTGGTTGCCGGCGACCTGAATCCAGGCAAACACCTTTACCTGTTGAGCACCGGTACCGGCATCGCTCCTTTCTTGAGCATCACCAAAGACCCCGAGATTTACGAGCAATTTGAAAAAATCATCCTCGTACACGGCGTGCGCTACAAAAAAGATTTGGCGTACTACGACCGCTTTACCAAAGAATTGCCCGAACACGAATACCTCGGTGACTTGGTTAAAGAAAAACTGATTTACTACCCGATTGTTTCCCGAGAAGACTTTGAACACCACGGCCGCCTGACCGACCTGATGGTAAGCGGCAAGCTGTTTGAAGACATCGGCCTGCCCAAAATCAACCCGCAAGACGACCGCGCGATGCTGTGCGGCAGCCCCGCGATGCTGAAAGATACCTGCAAAGTTTTGGACGACTTCGGACTGACCGTCTCTCCGAAAACCGGCGTGCGCGGCGACTATCTGATCGAGCGCGCGTTTGTGGATCAATAAGCTGCTTGAAAATGCCGTCTGAACGGCATCAGCAATCAAAAACCCCGAATCTTGCCAATCAGGATTCGGGGTTTTTTATAGTGGGTAGAAATTTAGAAATACACATTTCCGTCATTTCCGCGCAAGCTAGGATCCAAACTTATCCGTTTCATTATAGTGGATTAAATTTAAACCAGTACGGCGTTGCTTCGCCTTGCCGTACTATTTGTACTGTCTGCGGCTTCGTTGCCTTGTCCTGATTTAAATTTAATCCACTATAGTATCTGAAAATAAAAGAGAAACCAAACATATAGATTCTCGCCTGCGTGGGAATGACGACGGTGTTTTGCCGTAGCCAAAGCAGGAAAACATCCTTATTGTCATTTCATCATGACAGTAAGGATGTTAAAAATTAATTATCATTATATGATTGATATATAAGAAAAATTGTCCCAATAAGAAATGTTATGCAGAAAATAAAATGAAAAGGATGGTTTTCATTGAAAATGGTTGTTCTGCCACCGTCATACACAGAGCCAGTATTTGGAAAAAAAATAATCCATATTGACATAATTATTCCATTTATCGCATAAATCCACTTTTTAATTTTTTTCCACATTAATATAATCTCTTATTTAATAAAATCAAAATCAAATACCTAGCAATTCGATCTCAAATTTTGAACGCCAACGTGTTTGAGCGGTAACAATGCATACTTTAAGTTTACGATCCTTCATCGTCTCATTTTTGTTTTCATCAACTTTTCCTAAACTTTCCTGTTTGGCTGCATAATTGGTAGAATCGGTTGACATTTGTGTATAAAAATTTTTACGAAAATTTTCGTAACTCAGATTAATTACACCCGTACTTGCAGTTATAAAATCTTGTATAAATTCAATAGAAACTGAATTATCATCAGATTTGACTTTGTTATTTTCCATATTGAGCTTCTCTTAATTTGAAAAAATTAACATAAACATTTAAAAATAAAACAAAATTATATAATAAAAAAAATAATGAGGATATAAAGGATAAAAAGAGAGTTAAGTTATTTAATCGGACTTGTTCTCTATAAATCATAAGACACCAAATAAGCCATAATAAATTTAGTAAATAAAAACTGCTTATACCCAACTTTCTTTTCTTGGAACCTATTATTATTTCAACTCCGGATGAAAAAATAGAATTTAAAAATTTTTTTCTTTGATATATCGTTAATATCTCCCTAGTTTTTCTTAAAAAAAATATAATCATATATATACTACACAACATTGGTAATAAATAAATTAAAAGCGAAAGGTAATTAAATTGATAATTGTAAATTATATAATAAACAACATACGAAGAAAAAATTATTATAGATGATTTGCTATACGAATAAAAAAATATCCTACCTAGCCCGAACCTTCTTATAATTTGTACTATGTGATTATCCATTTCAATATCCATTTAAGCTTTCAATTAATTTTCTATATTTTTCAATGGCATGTATCATGCTGTGCTTGGGAAATATCATCTTGGTTGATGATCAAGCCATGTATGCAAAGATTGGAATATGGTATCTGTCGTGCTAATAATGCCCCCGTTACTGTTATACGTCTAAAGCAACGCTGTCCATCATTTTTCGGACGGCATTTTTTCAGACGGCATGTCCACCTGCTTGTGAAGCCGCATAGCATTGCCCAATACGACCAGCGAACTGAAGCTCATACCCAGTGCGGCAATCCACGGTTGGACATAGCCCAAAACGGCAAGCGGTACGGCAATGATGTTGTAAGCACTCGCCCACGACAGGTTCTGACGGATAATCTGCCGCGTCCTTCCCGCCTGTGCCAGCATATGCGGAACGGTATTCAAATCTTCGTTTAAAAGGACGATATCCGCGCCGTCCCTTGCAATATCGGTTCCTCCCGCCACCGCTGCAGAAGTATCGGCCTGTGCCAAAACAGGGGCATCGTTGATGCCGTCGCCTATCATCAACACTCTTTTCCTTTCTTTCTGCAAAGCCTTGACATATTCCAACTTGTCTTCCGGCATGGCTTGGGAACGGTAGTGTCCGATACCCAAGGCGCGTGCGGTTTCGGCAACGGCGGTTTCACGGTCTCCGCTGAGCAGATGCAGGGTCAGGTTTTGCCGCTTCAACTTGCGGACAACTTCCTCCGCCCCCTCCTTCAACGGGTCTTGAAGATAAAACACAGCTTGGAAACCGAGCTGGTTGCCGAGATAGACCGCGCTGCCGCTTTCTGAAGCCTGTTCATCCTGCGGAGGTTCTCCGGCGATTTTGGCAACATAAGCCGCCCTGCCCAATGCCCACACCTGCGTTTCCCCGTTGACGGTCAGTTGCGCGCCTACGCCTTCACCGACGTGATTGAGGCGTTGTCCGACCCGTATATCAGGAATCATGCCGTCTGAAACACGGTGGTTGAGGATGGCGCGGGCAAGGGGATGTTCGGACTGTTGTTCCAACGCCTGCGCCACCGCGAGAACAAAGGCTACGTCTGTGCCGCTCAACAAGGAGATACGGCTGACGGTGGGATTTCCCCGGGTCAGCGTTCCTGTTTTATCGAAGATGATGTCGGTGGTTTGGGCAAGCGTTTCCAGGGTTTTCTTACCGCTAATTAAAATGCCTTCGCGCGCCAGCGCACCGGTAGAAGCTGCCAGTGCGGTCGGCGTGGCAAGCGATAAGGCGCACGGACAGGTAATGACAAGCAGGGCAACGGTAATCCAAAGCGCGGTATGCGCGTCGGCGTACAGCGTCCAGCCGATAAATACGGGAACAGCAAGCAGCAGCTCTCCGAAAACGAATGTAGAGGCGTATTGTTCCGCCAACTCAGCGGTGCGCGGTTTTTGGGCCAGTGCGCGGTCGAGCAGGCGGACGATATGGGACAGACGCGTACTGCTGCCGGTACGGTCTGTGCGTATGATTAGGGGGCTTTGCGTATTGAGTGTGCCGGCGGTTACTTTTTCAGACGGCATCTTGGCAACGGGCAGGCTTTCACCCGTCAACATAGCTTCGTTGACCGCACTGCTGCCTTCCAGCACCGTGCCGTCAACGGGGATGGTTTCGCCCGGTTTGACCATCACGATATCGCCCGCCTTCAATTTGACGACGGCTGCCTCGCAGGTTTCCTGCGTATCGGGGTAATCGGGCATATGATGGCAAAACGCAGGAATCAGCTTGACCAGCCTCTCGGCGGCATCGCCTGCCTTACGTCGGGCGATTTGTTCCATAAAACGTCCGCCCAGCAGGAAAAACAGCAGCATGGCGATGGATTCGAAATACATCCCCTGCCCCGCATTGGTCGCAAGGCTGTAAACGCCGGCGATAAAGGTCATAATGATGGCGACGGTAATCGGCGTGTCCATACCGACGCGGCGGTTTTTCAAGTCGCGCAGCGTGCCTTGATAAAACGGAACGGCGCAATAGAATACGACGGGCAACACCATCAGGAAGCCGCCCCAATGGAGGATTTTCAAAAAATCGGGTTCGATGTCGCCGCCGTAAAGGTAGGTCGGCAGCGCGAACATCATCGTCTGCATCATACCCAGTCCGGCAACGGCAAGACGGACGATGTATTGTTTGCGTTCTTTTTGGTTGGCGGCTTCGATTTTTTGCGCGTCATAGGGTGCGGCGGTGTAGCCTGTCTGCCGGATTTTCAACAGAATGTCGGAAAGGCGGATTTTTTTGTCGTCCCAGACGACGCGGCAGCGGTGCGTGCTGTAATTGAGGTCGATGCGGACGATGCCGTCCGTACGCAGCAAACGCTGCTCGATGAGCCAGACGCAGGCGGCGCAGGTGATGCCGCCCAGCATTAAAACCGCCTCGCGCGTGCCGCCGTGGGTTTCCACAAAGTCGGACTGGACTTCGGGCAGGTCGTACAGGCGGATTTGGTCGAGGATTTCTTGGGGCGGCAGTTCGGTTTTTTGCGCATCGGCGGTGCGCTGTTTGTAATAACTGCCCAAGCCCGCGTCAATAATGCTTTGCGCCACCGCCTGACAGCCGGCGCAGCAGGTTTCGCGGTCTTCGTTTTCGTAACGGACGGTCAGATGCAGGTTTTCGGGAACGTCCAGCCCGCAGTGGAAACAGGTTTTTTTCATAGTGTTTCGGTTTCGGTTTCGTTGTCGGTTGCGGGCATCGCGGCACAATACTCGGCAATGGCTTCGCGCAGTGCGCCGATACCGGTATTTTCCGCAGCGGAAAGGTAAACGGCGGTGATTTTACCCGTGCTGTCGCGTTTAATGCCGTTTTGACGGGCTTCAGACGGCAGCAGGTCGGTTTTGTTGTACACCTTGATGCACGGAATATCGCCGGCATGGATTTCTTGCAGTACGTTTTCCACGTCTTCAATCTGCTGCCCGCTGTTCGGGGCGGCGGCATCGACGACGTGCAGCAGCACATCGGCTTGCGCGGTTTCTTCCAAGGTGGCGGAAAATGCCGAAATCAGTTTGTGCGGCAGATCGCTGACAAAGCCCACGGTATCGGTCAGGATGATGCTGCATTCCGGATGGATATAAAGCCGCCGCGCCGTCGTGTCGAGTGTGGCAAACAACTGGTTTTCGGCATACGCACCCGCCTTGGTCAGGCGGTTGAACAACGTGGATTTGCCGGCATTGGTATAGCCGACCAGCGCAAACGTTTTGATTCTGCCTGATTCGCGGGACTTGCGGCGCAGCGCGCGCTGTTTTTTGAGGTTGGCAAGCTGTTTTTTCAAGACATTAATCCGATGGGCGATCAATCGGCGGTCGGTTTCCAGTTTGGTTTCGCCCGGCCCTTTCATGCCGATGCCGCCCCGCTGGCTTTGCAGATGGCTGTAACCGCGTATCAAGCGTCCCGCCAAATGGCTTAATTGTGCCAACTCGACTTGCAGCCTGCCTTCCTGCGTGCGGGCGCGGCGGGCAAAAATCGCCAGAATCAGCCCCACCCTGTCCAATACGCGGCACTTCAGCTCCTTTTCGAGGTTGCGCTCTTGCGTCGGCGTCAGTTCGTGGTTGAATACGACCAAATCGATGCCGTCTGCGGCAACTGCTTCCGACAGCTCCGCCGCCTTGCCCGTGCCGACAAACAGCGCGGTGTGCGGGCGGTCGCGTTTGGCAGTCTCCACGCGTACGGAATCGCCGCCCGCCGCTTTGACCAGCTCGACGGCTTCCGCCAATGCCGTCTGAAAGCCGTTCAGACGGGCGGTGCTGCTGCCCGTACCGTCTTTGTCCAACATTACGCCCACCAGCATGACGCGTTCGGGTTGCGCTTGGGTACTGCCGTTGCGGCCTGTTCTGCCTGTCATGTATTCAATCCTGTAAATAAAGGGTAACGCCTCGTTCCGGGCTGTCTTCCGGTGCAAGCGTGATGCGGCTGCCCGTCATTCCGCCAACGCTGAAGACGATGCCGCCCGCCTCGTGCCTTCCTATGGACAGGCGGCTGCCGAGCCGCTGCCGGTAGGTATAACGGGTACACGCGTCCAAACACCAGCGTCCGCGCCAGTGGATGAAATATTTTTCGCCTTTTCTAACCGCAAGCGTCTCGCCGCCGTTTACCTCAAAATAAGGGTAATCGGGTTTTCGGGTTTTAAACTGCCATTTCGCCTGCCCACGCCGTCCGTTGCGGACATAGTCGAATACCGCCGTATAGAGCGTGCCGTATTCCAAAGGCTTGAGCGGGAAAAGCGCGAATTGGTGCGCGGTCAGCCTGCCGTTGGGATCGTTGCCGGCGGTTAAAACCCTGACGGGGCGGATTTCGTTTTTACCCTGATACAGCTTGAAACTTTTCATCGTAATTTTGCCTGCCGCCTCGGAAAAATCAATGCTGGCAGGATTTCCCGTCATTTCATATTCCGGCACGGGGTCGGGACGTTCCCCGTAAAAATAAGGCAGCGCGCCGCTTCCGACCGGATAGACGGTATAAAGCAATTCCGTTGCGGGCATGGCTTCGTCGGCATAAACGGCCGCACCGTTATGGCAAGCATTACGGTAATATTTCCGTCCTGCTTCCGGCTGCTGCATTCCCCGGGCACAGGCGCGCTCAAAGCTGCTGTTGCCCTGATTGAATACGACGATGGTTTTGCCGTTTTCGCGCACAAATGCCGCACCTGCTTCGTCGGTATGGCGGTCAAGCAGGGAAAGGCGGTGGTAGATTGCGCTCATCAATCCGTCAACCTGGCGTTGCTGCGTGCGGATGTCGCTGTCGGACGATTCGGCGGCTTCTTCTTCCGTGCTGATGTTTTCATGCACGCCGTTGTAGAGATACCCGGCAAGGCGTGTGCGTTCGGTCAGCTTTTGTGCGGTGTAGTGCGGATTGTCGGGATGGTGTTCGCCGTGTCCGTCTTCGGGATTGAGCGTGAGATAGCGTGCGTGCCTGCGGGCGGAGTTTTCCAAAACCGGCGCGTGTGCCAGCACGTGCAAACCGATTTGTGCGCGGATGAGGTTGAGGTAGTGCAACGCATCGTCCTGCCCCCTGATTTGCGGTGCAGACGGATAGACAAGTTCTCCCACAGGCAGGGATTGGTTTTGGGTATGGTAGAAAACGCCTGCTGCCGAACCCAACAGAAGCAGCCAGATAACAAGGGATTTCATGATGTCGCCCTTTCACCCTGGCAACGGGATATTTCATGAAAACGGCAAACTTGAAAATCACGTTTCTGCTTGCCGATTGCCAAACCGGCAAACCTTTCACCGTGCCGATACCGAACCCGATGCCGTCTGAACCTTCAGACGGCATCGGGTGCTTATTTGTCCACCCGGATGGGTGCAGGTTCGTATTGTGTCGATTCGTCCCCGTAATACAGCACGCCGAGTTTGATGGGGATGCGTCCCTGTGATTTGCGGTGGGCGTTGGAATCCCTCAGGGAATAGGCACAACCGCAATATTCCTGCTGGTAGAAGTTTTCACGTTTGCTGATTTCAATCATGCGCGCGCTGCCGCCGCCTTTTCGCCAGTTGAAATCCCAATACACCACATCATCGTAAGGCGCGGCGGCGCGGCGGCCGCAGTCGTTAATCTGGTTCATGTTTTTCCAACGGGAAATGCCCAGCGAGCTAGTGAAGACAGGGAACCCGTGTTCGTGCGCGTATTGCGCCGCTTTTTCGAAACGCATATCGAAACACATGGTGCATCGGATGCCGCGCTCAGGTTCGAATTCCATCCCTTTGGCTTTGGCAAACCATTCTTTGCGGTCGTTTTCGTAATCGTCGTCTTTGTCGATGAAGGGGATGCCGAACTTTTCCGCAAAGCGTACGTTTTCCTCTTTTCGGAGCATATACTCTTTATGCGGATGGATATTAGGATTGTAAAAATAAATGGTGTAGTCGATGCCGGAGGCGAGCATCGCCTCCATCACTTCGCCGCTGCACGGGGCGCAGCAGGAATGCAGCAAGACTTTTTTATGTCCGCCGGGCGGGACGAGTATGGGGCGGTCAATGTCGGTAACGGTAGGTTTGTTTTGTGTTTCCATTAACTTAACAATATCTGTCGAATACGGTTGAAGCGGCTATTTTATCAGAGCCGCCGAATGTAAAACAGGGTGTCAGGGCATCAGCCCGAGCTGCCTGAACGAACAGACGCTTTGCGAGGTAACGATAAAATGGTCGAGCAGAGACACATCAACCAGCGACATGGCCTGTGCCAGCCGCCTTGTGAACATGATGTCTTCCTGCGAAGGTTCGGGCGAGCCGCCCGGATGGTTGTGCGCGATAATCAGGCTGTCCGCATACTCGTCCAAAGCCAGTTTGACGATTTCGCGGATGTAGAGCGTATTCTCGGCGACCGTTCCGCGCGACAGCTCCCTGACCGCAATCAGTTGGTTTTGGCGGTTCAACAGCAGCGCGACACTGACTTCGACTTTTTCCTGCCCCAAATGAAAGCGTAAATAATCGGCAACGGTATCGGGATCGGATAAGGTGATTTCTTCCTGCAATTCTTCCGCCAATATCCGCCGCCCGATTTCCCTGACTACGGCAAACTGTGTGAAACTTGCCGTCCCCATGCCCTTGTATGCCGAAAGTTTGCCGACCTCCGCGCTCATCAGCCTCCCCAAACTGCCGAACTCCTGCAACAGGTAGCGCGCCAAATCGACCGCGCTCATTCCGCGCGTCCCGACGCGTAAAAGGATTGCCAAAAGCTCGGCATCACTCAAAGCCGCCGCCCCGCGTTCCAACAGTTTTTCCCTCGGCCTTTCCCCCTCCGGCCATTGCTTGATGCTCATGTTTTCCCTTTTTTAAAATAGTCTGAGATGCCGTCTGAAACAAATGTTCCCACATGCCAAATATCCGAAATGCCGTCT
Organism: Neisseria polysaccharea; assembly: GCF_963392925.1. Classification (NCBI taxonomy): domain Bacteria; kingdom Pseudomonadati; phylum Pseudomonadota; class Betaproteobacteria; order Neisseriales; family Neisseriaceae; genus Neisseria; species Neisseria polysaccharea. Next base: position 15,836 of record NZ_CAUJNZ010000006.1, on the reverse strand, counting down.
GAACCGGATTTCCGCTTCAGACGGCATCTGTATTTCAAAACAGTCTTACGCCGTTTCTTCCAACTCGATGGACGCCGCAAGAAGCGACAGGCGTGCCATCACGCCGTACACATAGAGGCGGTTGTGGACATTATCGACATCGCAGTCTTTTTCGGATCGCGGCATACCCAGCGCATCCCATTGCTCGAATACGCGCTTGCAGGCTTCGGGAGCTTCTTGCGAATTGTCGCCGTTGCCGGTGGGAATGCTGTTGGACAGCGGCACAAACACCATACCGCCGGCGTTGAGGTTTTCATCCGCACCGCGCCCTTCGTGTACGCGGAAAAAGCCGCCGATGACGAAGCGGTCCATCATATAGACGACGGGTTCGCACACCGCGCCGTTTAAAGTTTCATAAGTATAAATCCCTTCTTGGACAATGACTTCACTGACTTCCAAGCCTTCTTTGACTTTCGCCATTTTGTTGCGGTTTTTGCGGTTCAAGCCGCGCACTTCATCGGCGGACTTGACGCTCATCACGCCCATGCCGTAAGTGCCTGCGTCTGCTTTCACAATAACGAAAGGCTGGTCAGTAATACCCAGTTCGTCGTATTTGGCTTGAATTTTCGCCAATACACGTTCTACCGCTTCTGCCAACGCATCTTCGCCTTCCCGCTCTTGGAAGTCCAAACCGCCGATTTTTTCAAAATACGGGTTGATCTGCCACTCGTCGATGTCGATCAGCTTGGCAAATTCGGCGGCAACTTGGTTATACGCGCCGAAATGATCTGTTTTGCGGCGCGTCGTCCAACCGCCGTGCAACGGAGGCAATACGGTTTGGCTGATGTCTTTGAGAATGTCGGGAACACCTGCGGACAAGTCGTTGTTCAACAAGACGACACAAGGAGAGAAACCGTCTGCAAGATGGACACGCTCGCGGGTGCGCAATAAAGGTTCCAACAGGATTTTGTCGCCCAAGGCGGTTTCAAACTCGGTCGGCTCAGTTACCTCAGGATTCAAGCTGCCCAAGCGCACTTCATACCCTGCCGAACGCAAAATCTCGCTGAGGGCGTAAACGTTTTGCAGGTAAAACGTATTGCGCGTGTGGTTTTCAGGAATAATCAATACGGACTTTGCCGTTTCGCAGGCACGCTGCACCGCATCTTGCGCAGCAACCGCCGCCAGCGGGATAAAGTTGTGATTCAAATTATTGAAGCCGCCCGGGAACAGGTTCATATCGATAGACGAAATTTTGTAACCGGCGTTGCGTATATCGACCGAACCGTAAAACGGCGGGCGGTGCGCGTTCCACTGCGAACGGAACCATGCTTCGATTTTTGCATGGTTACACAGGATTTTCGCTTCAAATGCCTGCAGTTGAGCCAAATGCTCAGACGATATAACCGGTAATTTCATCTTTCCTCTGCCTGACGTGGTTTTAACAAGGTACAAATAATAATGCCTTTAAAAGAATCCCGACAAGTATTCTTTCATATCAAATTTTTCTTTGAATATAACTGTTCTTTCAAATAGACAATATGTCTAATTTTTAGATACAAATTGTTTTCAATTTTCTATTTCTTCAAAAATTAGACAAATTTTGTTGCATGACATGTAAAATCCGTCTAAAATTTTCATCCAATATTACCCACACAAAAGAACAACACCATGACAGCACAAACCCTCTACGACAAACTCTGGAACAGCCACGTCGTCCGCGAAGAAGAAGACGGCACTGTCCTGCTTTACATCGACCGCCACCTGGTGCACGAAGTAACCAGCCCACAAGCATTTGAAGGCTTGAAAATGGCGGGGCGCAAACTCTGGCGTATCGACAGCGTGGTCTCCACCGCCGACCACAACACCCCGACCGGCGATTGGGACAAAGGTATCCAAGACCCGATTTCCAAACTGCAAGTCGATACTTTGGACAAAAACATCAAAGAGTTTGGCGCACTCGCCTACTTCCCGTTTATGGATAAAGGCCAAGGCATCGTACACGTTATGGGCCCGGAACAAGGTGCTACCCTGCCCGGCATGACCGTTGTCTGCGGCGACTCGCACACTTCTACCCACGGTGCATTCGGTGCGTTGGCACACGGCATCGGCACTTCCGAAGTCGAGCACACCATGGCGACCCAATGTATTACCGCGAAAAAATCCAAATCCATGCTGATTGCCGTTGACGGCAAATTAAAAGCGGGCGTTACCGCCAAAGACGTGGCACTTTACATCATCGGGCAAATCGGCACGGCAGGCGGTACGGGCTACGCCATCGAGTTCGGCGGCGAAGCCATCCGCAGCCTTTCGATGGAAGGCCGCATGACCCTGTGCAATATGGCGATTGAAGCAGGTGCGCGCTCCGGCATGGTTGCCGTCGATCAAACCACCATCAACTATGTTAAAGACAAAGCCTTCGCACCCAAAGGCGAAGCGTGGGACAAAGCTGTCGAATACTGGCGCACGCTGGTTTCCGACGAGGGTGCCGTATTCGATAAAGAATACCACTTCAAAGCCGAAGACATCGAACCGCAAGTTACTTGGGGCACGTCGCCCGAAATGGTTTTGGACATCAGCGGCAAAGTGCCGAACCCTGCCGAAGAAACCGATCCCGTCAAACGCAGCGGCATGGAACGCGCCCTCGAATACATGGGCTTGGAAGCCGGTACACCATTAAACGAAATCCCCGTCGACATCGTCTTTATCGGCTCTTGCACCAACAGCCGTATTGAAGACTTGCGCGAAGCCGCCGCCATCGCCAAAGACCGCAAAAAAGCCGCCAACGTACAGCGCGTGTTAATCGTCCCCGGCTCCGGTTTGGTCAAAGAACAAGCCGAAAAAGAAGGCTTGGACAAAATTTTCATCGAAGCCGGTTTTGAATGGCGCGAACCAGGCTGCTCTATGTGCCTCGCCATGAATGCCGACCGCCTGACCCCGGGACAACGTTGCGCCTCCACTTCCAACCGTAACTTTGAAGGCCGTCAAGGCAACGGCGGACGCACCCACCTCGTCAGCCCCGCTATGGCCGCCGCCGCCGCCGTTACCGGACACTTTACCGACATCCGCACGATGGCGTAAGTATTTTCAGACGGCCTTCAAAAATTTGACGAGGCCGTCTGAAATATGTCCCGTAAGGCAGAAACACCTTTAATATTCAAACCAAGGAGTTTAAGCATGAACAAACTTTTCGTTACCGCCCTGTCCGCCCTTGCCTTGTCCGCCTGCGCCAGCACTTGGCAGGGCGCGAAACAAGACACCGCCCGCAATCTTGACAAAACACAGGCCGCCGCCGAACGCGCCGCCGAACAAACAGGCAACGCCGTCGAAAAAGGCTGGGACAAAACCAAAGAAGCCGTCAAAAAAGGCGGCAATGCCGTCGGACGCGGTATTTCCCATCTCGGCGAAAAAATCGAAAACGCCACCGAATAACCGATTCGCGATGCCGTCTGAAACCGTTTCAGACGGCATCGTCAGCACAAGACACAAACCCATGAAAGCCTTTACCAAAATCACCGCCATCGTCGCCCCGCTCGACCGCAGCAACGTCGATACCGACGCCATCATCCCCAAACAATTTTTGAAATCAATCAAACGCAGCGGCTTCGGCCCCAATGCCTTTGATGAATGGCGTTACCTCGACCACGGCGAACCGGGCATGGACAACAGCAAACGCCCGTTGAACCCCGATTTCTCGCTGAACCAGCCACGCTATCAAGGCGCGCAAATCCTGTTGACGCGTAAAAACTTCGGTTGCGGCTCCTCGCGCGAACACGCCCCTTGGGCATTGGACGACTACGGCTTCCGCGCCGTCATCGCCCCCAGCTTCGCCGACATCTTCTTCAACAACTGCTACAAAAACGGCCTTTTGCCTATCGTTTTGACAGAAGAACAGGTTGACCAGCTTTTCAAAGAAGTTGAAGCTAACGAAGGCTATCAGCTCTCCATCGACCTTGCCGAGCAAACCCTGACCACCCCTAGCGGCGAAACATTCACATTCGACATTACCGAACACCGCAAACACTGCCTCTTAAACGGCTTGGACGAAATCGGCCTGACCCTGCAACACGCTGACGAAATTCACGCCTTTGAAGAAAAACGCCGCCAAAGCCAGCCTTGGCTGTTTAACGGTTAAACCTATGCCGTCTGAAGACCGTTCAGACGGCATTCCTGATAACATATAATTGCTGCAACTAATGTAAACAGAGGGGCTATAAATTGCTTTCATCTTTCAAGCGGGCTTAGCAACGCTCTAAATTAATGCAATACAGCTCTATTTCAAATAAATTTTTAGATTTTTAATATGCAACAGATTAAATTTATTGACTTATTTTCCGGGATGAGCGGTATCAGGAAAGGATTTGAACAAGCCTGTCGGAAACAGTCGGTTGCTTGCGAATGTGTTTTTACCTCAGAAATCAAACCGGCAGCTTTGGAAGTATTGAAGCAAAACTATCCTGATGAAGTGCCGTATGGAGATATAACGAAAATTGAAACGGGAGATATTCCCGATTTTGACATCCTGTTGGCAGGCTTCCCTTGCCAGGCTTTTTCTTTCGCCGGAAAAAGATTGGGCTTTGAAGATACGCGGGGAACGCTTTTCTTTGATGTAGCAAGGATTTTAAAGGCAAAAAAACCAAAAGGTTTTATTTTGGAAAATGTGGAAGGATTGGTAACGCACGATAGAAAAGATCCGACACAAAAAATAGGGCGCACCCTGACCGTTATTTTGGAAACCTTGGAAGCATTGGGTTACTATGTTTCTTGGAAAGTTTTAAATGCAAAAGATTTCGGCATTCCCCAAAACAGGAAGCGCATTTATCTGACAGGCAGTTTGAAATCCAAACCCGACTTATCTTTTGAAACAACTCTAAGTCCGAAATTAAAAAATATTTTGGAATCGGGACTGCCTACCGAAAGCAGTCCTTTCATCAAAAAATTGCTAAAAAAATTTCCCCCGTCCGAACTGTACGGAAAATCAGTAAAGGACAAACGGGGAGGGAAAAACAATATCCACAGTTGGGATATTGAATTAAAAGGCACAGTAACCGAAGAAGAGAAGCAATTATTAAATATGCTTCTAAAAGAACGGAGGAAGAAAAAATGGGCTTCAGAAATCGGCATCGATTGGATGGATGGGATGCCTTTGACAAAAGCGCAAATTTCAACTTTCTATAAACACCCCAATCTTCAAAATATTTTGGACAGCCTGACAGATAAAGGCTATTTGGTTTTGGAGCATCCGAAACAAAAAATTGGCGGGCGAAGAATCAAAGATGAATCCCTGCCTAAGGGCTACAATATCGTTTCAGGTAAAAAATCATTTGAAATCAATAAAATATTAGACCCAAATGATGTCGCGCCAACCTTAGTTGCAATGGATATGGAGCACCTTTTCGTCGTTGACAACGGCGGTTTGCGTACACTTACCGGAAAAGAAGGTTTACGCTTATTTGGCTATCCGGACGATTATTCGTTTGATATTCCTAAAAAAGACAAATACGATTTATTGGGCAATACCGTTGCCGTTCCTGTGATTAAGGCGGTATCTGAAAGGCTTCTGCATACTTTATAAACCGATAGGGATAAAATGGTAAAACTTACTGCACAACAAATATTTGATAAGTTGCTGAATGAGGAAAGAATCTTATCGGCTAATGGTCAAATTAGATTTTTCTTGGGCGATGTGGATATTATCGTCAAACAAAAAGATGTTGTCGGCAACATCATTCAGGAATGGCTCGGCGGATGGTTGAGAAAAAGGGAAATTGAATTTGATGTTTCAACCAATACCCAAATGCCCCCCGATTTCTTTTTAAATAAAAAAGACCGCAGTAGGGAATTGTTGGAAGTAAAGGCGTTCAACCGAAATGCCAGCCCAGGTTTTGATATTGCAGATTTTAAAATGTATTCTGATGAAATCATTCATAAACCCTATATGCTGGATGTAGATTATTTAATATTCGGTTACGATATGGACGACAACGGCAATGTAACCATCAAGGATTTATGGCTTAAAAAAGTATGGCAAATTACCAGAAGTATGGATGGATGGGCAATTAATCTTCAAGTCAAAAAAGGCGTGGTGCATAAAATCCGCCCGGGTGTTTGGTACAGCATAAATAAAAAGAATATGCCTATGTTTGAATGCTTGGAAGATTTTGTTTCCGCAATTGAAGAAACCGTTTATCAAAACCCGGCAACACGGCATAACGCATCCTTATGGAAAAGGAAATTTGAGGAAGCCTATAAAAAACACTACAACCGATCGATTTCCATACCCCGTTGGCACGAAATTGCACATAAATACCAAAAGAAATAACCCTTCAACATCAACCCATAAGGAAACCCGAAATGACCAAACATATCGCCATCCTCCGAGGCGACGGCATCGGCCCCGAAATCGTCGCCGAAACCGTCCGCGTACTCGACAAACTCATCGCACAAGGCTTGGATGCCGGCTACGAATACGCCCCATTGGGCGGCGAAGCCTACGACGAATACGGCCATCCCTATCCCGAATTCACGCAAAACCTCTGCCGCAAAGCCGATGCCGTCCTGCTCGGCGCGGTCGGCAGCCCGCAATACGACAATCTTGACCGCCCGCTGCGCCCCGAGCGCGGTTTGTTGGCGATTCGTAAGGATTTGAACCTGTTTGCCAATTTGCGCCCCGCTATCCTCTATCCCGAATTAGCCAACGCCTCCACGCTCAAGCCTGAAATCGTTGCCGGTTTGGATATTTTGATTGTGCGCGAACTCACCGGCGATATTTATTTCGGCGAACCGCGCGGCATCCGCGTTTTGGAAAACGGCGAACGCGAAGGCTACAACACCATGAAATACAGCGAAAGCGAAATCCGCCGTATTGCCCACGTCGCCTTCCAATCCGCCCAAAAACGCAGCAAAAAAGTCTGCTCCGTCGGCAAAGCCAACGTTTTGGAAACCACCGAACTGTGGCGCGAAATCTTTGAAGAAATCGGCAAACAATACCCCGATGTCGAACTCTCCCACATGTATGTGGACAACGCCGCCATGCAGTTGGTACGCGCGCCCAAACAATTCGACGTGATTGCCACCGGCAACATCTTCGGCGATATTTTATCGGACGAAGCCTCTATGCTGACCGGCTCCATCGGTATGCTGCCCTCCGCCTCGCTGGACGAAAACGGCAAAGGTCTGTACGAACCGTCACACGGCTCCGCTCCCGACATCGCCGGACAAAACAAAGCCAACCCGCTGGCCACCATCCTCTCGCTTGCCATGCTGCTGCGTTACAGCCTGAACGACGAAGCCCGCGCGCAACAAGTCGAAAACGCCGTCCAAAAAGTGCTGCAACAAGGCTTGCGCACCGGCGATATTTACGAAGAAGGCACGAAACTCGTTTCCTGCTCCGAAATGGGCGACGCGGTACTCGCCGCCTTGTAAAAAACAAAGCGCGGTGTTATCCGCGCTTTTTCATCTGCCCGTTCGTCAACCGCCTGCAAACCCACCGTTTACCGGCAGGAAATGCCATCAATCCCCGCCTATGTTAGGATAAACGCCTTTACCGGCCCACACAAAGGATTATCATCATGAAAAAAATCATCATCGCCGCACTCGCAGCCGCCGCCGTCGGTACTGCCTCCGCCGCCACCTACAAAGTGGACGAATATCACGCCAACGCCCGTTTCGCCATCGACCACTTCAACACCAGCACCAACGTCGGCGGTTTTTACGGTCTGAGCGGTTCCGTTGAGTTCGACCAAGCAAAACGCGACGGCAAAATCGACATCACAATCCCCGTTGCCAACCTGCAAAGCGGTTCGCAACACTTCACCGACCACCTGAAATCCGCCGACATCTTCGATGCCGCCCAATATCCGAACATCCGCTTCGTTTCCACCAAATTCAATTTCAACGGCAAAAAACTTGTTTCCGTTGACGGCAACCTGACTATGCACGGCAAAACCGCCCCCGTCAAACTCAAAGCCGAAAAATTCAACTGCTACCCAAGCCCGATGTTGAAAACCGAAGTTTGCGGCGGCGACTTCAGCACCACCATCGACCGCACCAAATGGGGCGTGGACTACCTCGTTAACGCCGGTATGACCAAAAACGTCCGCATCGACATCCAAATCGAGGCAGCCAAACAATAAATCTTGATACGAATCAATAAAAATGCCGTCTGAAATATTTCAGACGGCATTTTTATTTTCATCATAACGAATTTGTTATATCATAAAAAGGCTAAATACAAAGAACCCTCACTCGGCTCCTACGCCCTGCTCGATGCCTATGTCAGCCATACACAAAAACACGGCAGATACAGCACAGAATGGTTCTTGGACGGTCGAAACCTGACCAACCGTACCGCGCGCGCGCAAAACTCCATACTCAAATACATTGCGCCGCTGCCCGGACGTTCTATCCGCGCCAGTGTGAAAATTTCGCTATAAACATCAAATACCGCCTGTAAACGAAATGCCGTCTGAACATTCTTCAGACAGCATTGATTTATTTCAAACGCCGATACAGCGTTCAATCTGCCACTTTTTTCAATTCCGCACGCATAGCATCAATTACCGCCTTGTAATCCGGTTTGCCGAAAATTGCCGAACCTGCCACAAAGGTATCCGCGCCGGCTCGGGCAACGGCGGCGATATTGTCGGTTTTGATGCCGCCGTCCACTTCAATGGCAATACGTCTGCCGCTTTTCTCTTCATAGCAGTCAAGCATGGCGCGAACCTGTCTGATTTTTTCCAAAGTGTGCGGAATGAAGCTCTGACCGCCGAACCCGGGGTTGACCGACATCAGCAAAACCATATCCAGCCTGTCCAATACGTTTTCCAACAGATATACGGGCGTTGCCGGATTCAACACCAGCCCCGCCTGACAGCCCATGTCCCGAATCAGGCTCAAGCTGCGGTCAATATGGCGGCTCGCTTCGGGATGGAACGTGATGATTGATGCTCCTGCTTTGGCAAACGACTGAATCAGGTCGTCAACGGGTTCGACCATCAGATGCACATCAATCGGCACGCTTGCATAAGGCTTCAACGCCGCGCAAACCATAGGCCCGAAAGTCAGATTCGGCACATAATGGTTGTCCATCACGTCAAAATGGATCAGATCTGCACCTGCCGCAATGACGCTTTCCACCTCTTCGCCAAGCCGTGCAAAATCTGCCGATAAAATGCTGGGTGCGATACGGTAAGTAGTCATGTTTTTTTCCTTCAATATCCTTTTATAGTGGATTAACAAAAATCAGGACAAGGCGACGAAGCCGCAGACAGTACAGATAGTACGGAACCGATTCACTTGGTGCTTCAGCACCTTAGAGAATCGTTCTCTTTGAGCTAAGGCGAGGCAACGCTGTACTGGTTTTTGTTAATCCACTATACGTTCCGATTCCGCCGTTATGTCTGCCTGCCGGACATACGTACGCATTATTAACAAAAGTTAACCGCGATAATACCATCTTTCACACGTCAATCTAGTATATTTCCTAAAATTTCCAACAAGAGGAAAAGCCGTGCCACTGCCTGCTCCCTGCCGTTTTGCCAAACCTGCCGCCTCTTTTTTAAGTATGGCTTTGCTTTCCTGCCAGCTTTCCCACGCCGCCACGGCTTATATCCCCCCGAACGATTTTCAACCGAACTGCGACATACGCCGGCTCGGGCTGACACAGGGTCAGCACAATGAGCTGCGTAAAATCCGCACCGCCTTCAAAATGGCGGGCGACAGGGCGCGTTTGAAGGTTATGCATTCCGAACACAGCCGCCGCCGCTCTGTCGTCGAAATCATTTCCTCGGATGTTTTTAATCGGAACGAGGCGCGCGATTATGTCGAAAGCCGCTACCACTCCAGCATGGATTTTGCGGTGGACGAATTGGAAATCCAACACCGCTTCTTCCATATCCTCACACCGCAACAGCAGCAAATGTGGCTTTCTTCCTGTCTCAAATAACTCCTAAAAAACTTACAGCATCCGTTGTTCCGGCAGCCTGCCCGCCCAGTCGCAGGCAAACTGCCAAGCGGAACGTCCCGAGCGGTTGCCCCGCATCTGCGCCCACTGCAACGCCGCCGTCCGAGCTGCTTCGTCATATGACACATCAAAATCTTCCAACCAGCTTTGCACTGCCGACAGATAATCGTTTTGATCGAACGGATAAAAGCTGAGCCACAATCCAAATCGGTCGGACAAAGATACTTTTTCTTCCACCGCTTCTTTCTGATGGATTTCTCCGCGCACGCCTGTCGTACCTGCATTTTCATCCAAATATTCGGGCATCAGGTGCCGTCTGTTGGAAGTCGCGTACACCAGCACGTTGGCGCAACGTTGGGACAGACCGCCATCCAATGCCGTTTTCAATGCCTTATAGGTTTCGTCGCCGCTTTCAAATGACAAATCGTCGCAAAATACAATGAATTTTTCCGAACGTTCCTTCAAAAGCGTCAACAGATACGGCAGGCCGATCAAATCGCTTTTATCGACTTCGATCAGGCGCAATCCCTTATCCGCATATTCGTGCAGCAGGGCTTTGACCAGCGAGGATTTGCCTGTTCCGCGCGCGCCGCTCATCAATACGTTATTCGCGGGTCTGCCGGCTATGAATTGTTCGGTATTACGCACCAGCAATTCGGTTTGCCTGCCAACTCCCGCCAGCCTTGCCAAGTGGAAGGTGTGCGGATCGGGCAAGTGTTCCAAAAAACCTTTTTTGCCCGCACTCTGCCAGCGGAAGGCAAGCGCGTTCCAATCGGTATGCCCGGGTTCGGGCGGAAGCACGGCATCCAAACGCCGCAAAATGGCATAGGCTTTATCGAGAAATTCGTTCAACTCCATCTCTACCTCACTTTGCATATCTTTGCGCCATCAGCCGTTCGACTGTGTCGACGATTGCCTGCGTATTCGGATCGATTTCGATGTTGATCCTGTCGCCGACTTTTCTGCTGCCGAACAGCGTCCGTTCCAAAGTTTCGGGAATCAGATGGACATTGAAACGGCTGTCTTCGACTTTGCCTATGGTCAGGCTGCAACCGTCCAAGCCGACGAACCCTTTGGTCAGGATATAGGGTTTGAGTTCGTGCGGGAGCGCAAACCAAACCGTGCGGTTGTACCCGTCCCGTTCGATTTCGACAATGGACACGGTTGCCATAATGTGTCCGCTCATGACGTGTCCGCCGATTTCGTCGCCAAAACGTGCTGCCCGTTCGATGTTGACGCAATCGCCTTCCTTCAGCAGCCCCAGATTGGTTTTTGCCAATGTTTCTGCCATTAAATCGAAGCTGACGCGGTTTCCTTCGATTTCGGTAATCGTCAGGCAGCAGCCGTTATTGGCAACCGATGCGCCGCGTTGCAGATTGTCCGCCGCCTCTTGCGGAAGCTCGACGACATAAGTGTGAAATGCCTCCGACGGGCGGTGGATTGCCGTCAGTTTTCCCAATCCTTGAACAATGCCTGTAAACATAATCCTGTTTTCCTGTGTCGGTAAAATGGTGCAAATTGTAGCATTTCCCCACGAAAAATGCCGTCTGAAACGCCTTCAGACGGCATTGTGCCTCCGATTCGGGCAAAAACCGCCCGGTACGGCCTGACCTTTCCTTTCCACGCCGGTCGGCGGTCTTGCCCTTATCCCTCCTGCAAATCGGTTTGCGTGTTCAAGTCGGCAAAATGCCCGTCAAACTCGAATCTGACCGGCCGCGCCCTTTGCTGCTGCAACCAGCTTCTTAATGTTTTCATCCCGGAAAACAGATAAGGAATCGCGCTTTGAAGAATCTGCGGACGGATATACATAATGTTGTAGTGCATCGTTACCGGTGTTTCTACATAAAACGCATTGCACAACGGTGTGCGTTTCGACACAGTTTCAAACCTAGCCACCAAATCATCCGGAAGATACGGCATATCGCATGGCACAACCAGAAGCCAGTCGGCCGTTGCCAGCTGTAAATCGTTCGCGGCAGTACACAAAGCCGAAAGCGGGCCGAAATGCTGCCACTGCCGTGCGTCCGGAAAAATATGCGGGCTCCTTCGAGCATACTCTTCCAAATTCCGGTTGGTGCTGATGGCGATATGGCTGACTTGGGGCCTGATTTTGTCGATAACATGGTCAATCAGTGCTTTGCCATCCAAAAGTACGAGCCCTTTGTCTTCTCCCCCCATGCGGCTTGCCTGACCGCCTGCCAATATCAGTGCAAAAGTTTTTACCGCTGGCGTCCTTTTGGAAAAATTGAAGGTTTTCATGATTACAGCTTGTTGTTCCCAATATTTTTAGAATAAATCTGATATAGACATTTAATAAATTCATATTATTTGAATTTTATCATAACCTGATTTAACACTGGAAGCGATGACGATTAAGTTTTTCTTAACCAATTCTTTCTGAGCAGTTGTATCTAATCCGAAAGAATGATATTGTTGACATAATTTTAAAATAATTTTCTCAAAGCATGATACTGTCATCCAGATTTTCAGACGGCATCAGCCTTTCCCTGCGCCTGAAACTTCTGACCGGTTTATGGGTCGGATTGGCGGCATTGTCCGTCGTATTAACGTTGATGCTCTCTTTACGCTTGGAAAATGCCGCCTCCGTCATTGAAGAAGCCGGAAACTTAAGGATGCAGGCATACCGTCTGGCCTACATGGCCGACGAAGGATCTCCCCGCTCACAAATAGACAATCAGGTTGCCGAATTTGAAAAAAGCCTGAAGCGTATTTCGCAAAGCGATGCAATCCACCCGCTGATTCCTTCGGACACCCCTCTTGCTTATGATTTGATACAATCCATGCTGATTATAGATTGGCAGGCACACATTCTCCCCCCGCTCCAGTCCTATCGGCGACCTACTCAGGTCGATCTCTACCGCTTTGCCGGAAACATCGAACTATTTTTGCAGGCATTGGAAAATGCCAACGAAAAAAACACATGGTGGCTCAGGCGTTTTCAATGGGCAATTATGCTGATGACGCTGGTGTCGTCTGTACTGATGCTGTTTTGGCACCAAATTTGGGTTATCCGGCCGCTGCAGGCGTTAAGGGAAGGTGCGGAACGCATCGGGCGGAGGTGTTTCGATATTCCCGTTCCCGAAGGCGGTACGCCGGAATTCAAACAGGTCGGGCGTTGTTTCAATCAAATGGGCGGCAGGCTGAAAATTTTATATGATGACTTGGAAGGACAGGTCGCCGAGCAGACACGCAGTCTCGAAAAACAAAATCAAAACCTGACCCTGCTATATCAAACTACGCGGGACCTGCACCAATCCTACATACCGCAACAGGCTGCAGAACATTTTCTAAACCGCATCCTGCCCGCCGTGGGAGCCGACTCCGGCAGAGTTTGTTTGGACGGCGGATCCGATGTTTATGTCTCCATTCATCATGCGGATTGCGGCACAGCAGCTTCGGATTTGGGGAAGTACCATGAGGAAACCTTCCCCATCGAGTACCAGAACGAAACATTGGGCAGGCTGTTGCTCAGCTTTCCAAACGGCATTTCTCTTGATGAAGACGACCGCATCCTGCTTCAAACACTAGGCAGGCAATTGGGCGTATCGCTCGCCAGCGCGAAGCAGGAAGAAGAAAAACGCCTGCTTGCGGTATTGCAGGAACGTAACCTGATTGCGCAAGGATTACATGACAGCATCGCACAAGCATTAACGTTCCTGAACCTGCAGGTACAGATGTTGGAAAGTGCCTTTGCCGAAGGAAAAAAAGAAGAAGCTGCGGAAAACATCAGTTTTATCAAAACAGGTGTACAAGAATGTTATGAAGATGTCCGCGAACTACTGCTCAACTTCCGTACCAAAATCAGTAATAAAGAATTTCCCGAAGCCGTTTCCGACCTATTCGCCCGCTTTACACAACAAACCGGGATAACGGTCGAAACCGTTTGGGAAAACGGTCCGTTCCTGCCTCCTCAGGAAGAGCAGCTCCAAATGATTTTTATCCTGCAAGAAAGCCTTTCCAATATCCGAAAACACGCCCGTGCCACACATGTCAAATTCAGACTGATTAAACAGGATGAAAGGTTTACAATGACCATTCAAGACAACGGACAGGGTTTCGACACGGAAAACATTGGAGAGCCTTCGGGCAGCCATGTCGGACTGCATATCATGCAGGAGCGTGCCAAACGTATCCGCGCCGTATTGAAAATCCATTCCCAACCCCAACAAGGAACTACCGTCTCATTGACGGGTGCATCTGAAGAAAGCTTAAAATGACCATTAAAATTATTCTGATAGACGACCATACCCTTTTCCGCAGCGGCATCAAGGCACTTTTGTTGCGCCAACATGATTTTGAGGTCATTGGCGAAGCTTCCAACGGACTTTCCGGCATTAAAATGATCAGCCAGCTTCAACCCGATGTCGTCCTGCTTGACCTTGATATGCCCGGTATGAACGGACGCGAGGCACTCTCCCAAATCATCAGCATCAATCCGCAACAGGCAGTCATCATGCTGACCGTTTCCGAAGACAGCGACGACCTTACCGAATGTATGCGTATCGGCGCACGCGGTTACCTGCTGAAAAGCATCAACGCCGATTTCTTGCTTGAAAGCATACGCAAAGCCGCCGATGGCGATAATGTATTCTCTCCCGAAATGACTGCCAAACTCGTCCGCAGCCTGATTTCCCCCCAACCCGCACAAGGAACTCAGGCACTTTCCTCCCTTACCCCCCGAGAGATGGAAATTCTAGGTTACCTTGCAGCAGGACACAGTAATAAAATCATTGCACGCCACCTCAACCTTGCCGAATCCACCGTCAAAGTCCACGTTCAAAACCTGCTCCGCAAACTCAACCTCAGCAGCCGGGTTCAAGCCGCCGTTTATGCCATCCATCATAATGTCCCCCAGCCTGTATTGGAGTAAGGCAGGTTCAGACGGCATCGAGCAAGGAATAAAAGTAATGCGCCCCTTTGACGGGGTGCATTATATAAGGGACGGCATCCGGTGTGCTGTCCCTTTAAGTACGCCATTACCGCCGTAACCCGGACGGAATGGCTTAGGCGGTTTATTTCCAAGAATATTTCACACCCACGGTGCGTACCAGTTGAAACCTTGCCAATAATCATCGTTGATGTAGGGCATAATCCTCATGCTGCTAAATATCTATCTGAAAAATTGACCGCACTTAAACGTAACATAGAGGGAAAAATGATTGCCGTATGTGGGATGCTCAAAGATAAAGATGCAAATGGGGTATTTGCGCATTTAACGTCTATTATTGATGAATGGCGATGTTGTTTTAGTCTTTGGATCTTTCTACACCGTAGCCGAATTTTGGGCTGTGGTGGAATAAAATTTACCATAAAATAAAGGGCTGACATTTAAAATCAGCCCTTTGTCTTTTTAAAAGGGGATTATCTCCCCAGATTAATGATTACCAATGATAGCCAACACCGACACCCGCTGAATAATCCTTACTGGTATTTGCCGTACCGACAAATTTTACAACAGTTTTCCCATTATCAGACATTCTTGAATAGCTAACTGCCACAGCTGAAGTGCCTGCAGAAAAACCACTACTCGCAGCAAACATTGATTTACCTGGAATAGTCGATTGTGGTAATGCAGCCGCAGCAGCGATTGTTGCACTTAATCCATTTACGCGTTTATCAAGTTTATTAACACGATTTTCAAGATGATGAATGCGTTGGTCCATAATACGGATTTCTTGTGGTTTCATTCCAGTTGGACCTTGAGGACCGATTGGACCTATATCGCCTTTATCACCTTTGTCGCCCTTATCACCTTTGGTGTCTTTATCGCCTTGGATACCTTGAATCCCTTGTTCTCCTTTATCACCTTTAGGACCTGTTTCTCCAGTATCACCTTTATCGCCTTTAGGACCTGTTGCTCCAGTATCACCTTTAT
>NZ_CAUJNZ010000005.1:0-146914 GCF_963392925.1 Neisseria polysaccharea | reverse complement strand
CTCATGAGAAATCCCCTAAATGTCTTGGTGGGAATTTAGGGGATTTTGGGGAATTTTGCAAAGGTCTCAGGCTACCTGAAAAGTTTGGGAGATTTTCAGGTAGCCTTTGGTATTGGGCGCAACGGATGCAGGTACAGATTAGGCGGTGCGCCGTAATCGTACGAATGCCGATTCAACCCAAGCAGACATCAGTATTTGGGAAGTGGGTGTTCGATGGAGCAAAAGTTGTACGAAGGGTGGAAGGATTTGTTCGTACGATTACGCCACTTGAGGTGGCTAATTGTACTTACCCGGGTTTCAGGTAACCTTTGGGTGTTTGGTATGGTCGCGCTTGAAAAAACGTGTTTTAAGGGACAAATGCCGTCTGAAAATTGGTTTTAAGACGGCATTTTCGGTTTGTGTGAAGCAATGAGGTAAACTGCACTACGGAATACTTCCCTTGGAAATGGGAAAAGGCAGCATTTTTATGCTGCTTTTTATACGCAAGGGAATTAGAACGTTGCGGCTACGCGGAAGCCGAACTCGTTAAACTTTTCGCTGTCTGTTTTGGTTTTGGTAGTATTCGAGACAAATTCGGCAGACTTGCGGATTGCGCGGTGGCGGTAGTATGGGTCAAACTCTACACCGAGATTGCCGGTCAGTTGTTTGCCCACATTCAGACCGGTGCTGACGAACCGGCTTTTGGAGTTTAGGCTGGCATCTTGGGAAGCAATTGCTATTTTGTTTTTGTTGTGGAGATAGACAGCTACCCCGCTCATGGCTTCAGAAACCAGCCTTCGCCAAGGTTTTGACGGATTTCACCATCTGCTTGCAGAGTGAGGCGTTCGCTTTTTGGACAGGCGTAGCCGCAGCACTTTTCTCCCAGATAACGTTTAACTTGGACACGCTCCAAACCGCCACGGAAACGTGTGGATTCGCCGACTGGTTGGGTGTAGGTATAACCGTCATACACGGCAGCCATTTTGCCTATTGCGCCGTTAGCGATGTGTGCATTCTCTCTTTTGTCGTCTGCATCGTTTTTGCTTCGGGCGTACTCTGCCTTAAAACGCATATCGTAGCGTTCGTTGAACGAAAGCCGATGGACGGTGTGCGTTATTTTTCTTTCAAATTGACGGCAGTGGCTTTGCCTTTAACATAAGCGGTAAAGACTTTGTATTCGCCCTTGCCGTTAGACTCGGGAATATCGGTTACCGTAACGGCGGACACGGCTGCAAGTGAGAGTGCAAGCAGGATTTTTTTCATGTTTTTATAATGAGGATAAATAAATGGAGAAAGTGTGGGAAATACCCGCATTCCAATTAAATCTTTTTTCAAGCAATTAGTTCTTTTTGTTTTCAACATTTTCCTTGTGTATGAAATTTTGCCGGATGTGCAGGCGGAATCGGCAGCGGGGTGTTCTGTACCGGATTGTCGTGGAAATGGGAAAACGGATGTTCCGTGCGGTTTTGTCCGAATGAATGGTGGGTATTGTTTTTATCAATCTGTTTCTTTTTCTTTGGAATAAAATTCCTAAAATATTAAAAATATGAAATTTAAAATCTATGAAAAAAGATATATCAGTTATTTTGAAATAAAATAGCTTTGTAGTAATATGTTGCACTTGTTTGTGCAAGGTAAACGATGTAACCTAAGCCGCGTATAAAAACCCATCAGGAAAGATGCAAGATGACACACCATTACCCCACAGACGATATTAAGATTAAAGAAGTTAAAGAGTTGTTGCCGCCGATTGCCCATCTTTACGAGCTGCCGATTTCCAAAGAGGCTTCGGGCTTGGTTCACCGCACCCGTCAGGAAATTTCCGATTTGGTTCACGGCAGGGACAAGCGGCTGTTGGTCATTATCGGGCCGTGTTCGATTCACGATCCGAAAGCGGCGTTGGAATATGCGGAGCGTTTGTTGAAACTCCGTAAACAGTATGAAAACGAGCTTTTGATTGTGATGCGAGTTTATTTCGAGAAGCCGAGAACGACGGTGGGTTGGAAAGGTTTGATTAACGACCCGCACTTGGACGGAACATTCGATATCAATTTCGGTTTGCGTCAGGCGCGCAGTCTGTTGTTGTCCCTGAATAATATGGGCATGCCTGCCTCTACCGAATTTTTGGATATGATTACACCCCAGTATTATGCCGACTTGATTTCTTGGGGGGCAATCGGTGCACGGACGACTGAAAGCCAGGTCCACCGTGAATTGGCAAGCGGTCTGTCCTGTCCCGTCGGCTTTAAAAACGGTACGGACGGTAATTTGAAGATTGCAATCGATGCAATCGGTGCGGCGAGCCATTCCCATCATTTCTTGTCTGTAACTAAAGCTGGGCATTCCGCCATTGTCCATACCAGTGGTAATCCCGATTGTCATGTTATTTTGCGGGGCGGTAAAGAGCCGAATTATGATGCGGAACACGTCAGTGCTGCGGTTGAGCAGTTAAAGGCGGCCGGTGTAAACGATAAGCTGATGATTGATTGCAGCCATGCTAACAGCCGCAAGGATTATACCAAGCAGATGGACGTGGCACGGGATATTGCCGCCCAATTGGAGCAGGACGGGAGCAATATTATGGGTGTAATGGTAGAAAGCCATTTAATAGAAGGCAGACAGGATAAGCCGGAAGTTTACGGTAAGAGCATTACCGATGCGTGTATCGGTTGGGATGCGACTGAAGAACTGTTGGCATTGTTGGCGGGTGCCAACAAAATACGTATTGCTCGGGCAAGTTGAGATTTTTGATACGGAATATCATAAAATGCCGTCTGAAGCTTTCAGACGGCATTTTTATGGAGACGACATGACTAAAATAACCTTAATTGCAGCGTGTGCGGAGAATCTGTGCATTGGGGCGGGAAACGCCATGCCTTGGCATATTCCGGAAGATTTTGCATTTTTCAAAGCATATACCTTGGGGAAACCGGTGATAATGGGACGGAAAACATGGGAGTCTTTACCGGTCAAACCCCTGCCTGAAAGAAGAAACATTGTTATTAGCAGGCAGGCGGATTATTGTGCTGCAGGTGCGGAAACGGCGGCAAGTTTGGAGGCTGCATTGGCATTGTGTGCCGGTGTGGAGGAAATCGTCATTATGGGCGGTGCGCAGATATACGCACAAGCGATGCCGTTGGCGACTGACTTGCGGATAACCGAAGTCGGCCTGACTGTGGAAGGTGATGCGTTTTTCCCTGAAATAGACCGGATGCATTGGAAAGAGGCGGAGAGGACGGAACGACGTGTCAGCAGCAAAGGCGTTGCATATACATTCGTGCATTACCTCAAGGGATAACCGCAAGGCAGATGCCGTCTGAAGCCGTTTCAGACGGCATTTTATTTCCAGGTTGAGAACGGATGCCTGCTCAAATAAGCATTGGTAAACATACCGTCCGAAGTGATTTCGCGTCCCAGCCAGTCCGGACGGTCAAAATCGGCATTTTCGTCGGGCAACTCGATTTCCGCGACGACCAAAGGTGCGTTTTCTCCAAGGAAAACATCGACTTCAAACAGGCTGCCGTTCCATCTGACCGGATAACGCCGTTTTTCCATCTTAAACGGGCACATCGTTTCCATTATCTTTTCCGCATCGGCAAGCGGGATTTCGTATTCAAACTCACTGCGGCTGATTTCCGAAATATAGCCTTTCAGCGTCAGCCACGCCCGTTTTCCGGCAATGCGGACACGGACGGTGCGTTCTTTTTCAACAGACAGATAACCCTGCCTCAACAGCAGCGGCTCATCGGCGTATTGCCGCCAGTTGTCGTTTTCAATCAAAAAACGGCGTTCGATTTCTATCGGCATAAGATGCTCCGTCAAAACGGTTTGAACACAACCAGGTAAAGCGCACCTATCATCAGCAGTACAGGGATTTCGTTAAATACGCGATACCAGCGGTGTGAGAAAGTATTGCTGTAATTCTGAAAACGACGCAGCAGCACGCCGCAATACAACTGGTAAGCCAAAAGCATCAAGCCCAAACACAGTTTGACGTGTACCCAGCCGCTGCCCCACCAGCCGGCGGCAAACGGTATCGCCGCGCCGAACACGACCGCACCGAAACCTAAAGGGGACATAAAACGGTACAACCGCACTGCCATACCCGACAGGCGCACATACTCGGGATTGCCGCGCGGCGCATCAATCATCGCCATATTGACGAAAATCCTCGGCAGGTAAAACAGCCCTGCAAACCACGAAATGACAAAAAACAAGTGAAACAGTTTGAACCAAGAAAACATCATCGCCCACACCCTGCCGAAAAGCGGTATTGTACAGGCAAACCGCTTGGGAAACGTGATAAAATCAGGCGGATAAACAAATCGAATAAATCCTTACCGCAAAACGGAGGCAAAATGCTCAAATCCATCGAACTCAATTCCCACATCCGCAACCGCCTTGCAGCATACCTGAAAAGCCGCGGCATAGACTTTCAGACGGCAATGCAGGAAGAAGAAGGCAACAAAGAAATTGCCTCAATTATTCATGGCGGTCTGCCCGTACTGGTTCGCAAACTGTATTCCGAACAAAAAATGCAGAAGTTTTTTTGGGAAAAGCGGGATTTGATTGCCGACTACATCAGCCGCCGGATGCAGGGATAGGCGGCTGAAATCTGTTTTCAGGCAAGTGAAAAGACAATATGGCAGATTGAAATTACGCTTATCGTCATTCCCGCCCGCGCGGGAATCCGACTTGTCTGGTTTCGGTTATTTTTCGTTTCGTAACTTTTGAGCCGTCGTTCCCGCGCAGGCGGGAATCCAGACCTTTAAACTCCGGCCATCCCCGATAAATTCTTGCAGCATTGAAATTCTAGATTCCCGCTTTCACGGGAATGACGGCGGAGGGTTTTTAGTTTTCCCGATAAATGCACATCATCCAAAATCCCGTTATTCCCACAAAACAGAAAATCAAAAACAACAATCTGAAATTCCGTCATTCCCGCGCAGGCGGTAATCTGAACACGTCCGTAGGGAAACCTATATCCCGTCATTCCCACGAAAGTGGGAATCCAGGATGCAGGGGAAACCGTTTTATCCGATAAGTTTCCGCCCTGAAAGGTCTGGATTCCCGCTTTCGCGGGAATGACGGCGGAGGGGTTTTTTGTTTTTCCCGATTTTTCATTGCGATGTAGTGTGATGTAGCATATAATCATTATAATTTCAACACTTGACAAAGGAAAATTTCTCATGACACTGAAAGCAAGCAAGCAAGCAAGCAAGCAAGCAAGCAAGCAAGCAAGCAAGCAAGCAAGCGGTCGGGTTAATCTATTAACATTATCTGTTTTATCGCTGTTTTGCACGCCATATGCTTGGGGTTCGGATGCGTACGATCCCGTCAAAGAAGCCGAGATTAAAAACAAATTTATTTTAGAAGCGGCGGAAGACAGAAATTCCCACGTTTGGCGCGGCCCGTGCAGCATATCTTTTGATTGCTTCGGTGCTTTCAGTTATCAGCCCGGTTCGGATACTCGTTCTACAAATATTGGCGATGCTGCCGATTTTTCATTTTCAGACAAGCCGGTAAACGGTGTTTCCCATTATTTTTCCAGCGGTAAAACCGATCAAAATTCATCCGAATATGGGTATGACGAAATCAATATTACGGGTAAAAACTACAATAGCGGCATCCTCGCCGTCGATAATATGCCCGTTGTTAAGAAATATGTTACAGAGAATTACGGAACTGATTTAAAGCAGGCGGTTAAGAAGCAATTAAAGGCTTTGTACGACACGAAACCCGAAGATTGGGAAAAAAATAAAAAAATAGTTGAGGAAGCGTACATACAAAAGTTTGGAAAAGGATTTAAGAAACTTAAACAGAAACAACCCGATCTAATTAATCAATTGATAGAAGACGCCGTACTCACTCCTTATCCATCATCTACCAATCTCGACAACATCTTCAATAAAACACTGCACGTCAAAATCGAAAACAAATCCCACGTCGCCGGACAGGTGTTGGAACTGACCAAGATGACGCTGAAAGATTCCCTTTGGGAACCGCGCCGCCATTCCGACATCCATACGCTGGAAACTTCCGATAATGCCCGCATCCGCCTGAACACGAAAGATGAAAAACTGACCGTCCATAAAGCGTATCAGGGCGGCGCGGATTTCCTGTTCGGCTACAACGTGCGGGAGTCGGACGAACCCGCCCTGACCTTTGAAGACGAGGTCAGCGGAAAATCCGGCGTGGTTTTGGAACGCCGGCCGGAAAATTTGAAAACGCTCGACGGGCGCAAACTGATTGCGGCGGAAAAGGCAGACCCTAATTCGTTTGCGTTTAAACAAAATTACCGGCAGGGACTGTACGAATTATTGCTCAAGCAATGCGAAGGCGGATTTTGCTTGGGTGTGCAGCGTTTGGCTATCCCTGAGGCGGAAGCAGTTTTATATGCCCAACAGGCTTATGCGGCAAATACTTTGTTTGGGCTGCGTGCCGCCGACAGGGGCGACGACGTGTATGCCGCCGATCCGTCCCGTCAAAAATTGTGGCTGCGCTTCATCGGCGGCCGGTCGCATCAAAATATACGGGGCGGCGCGGCTGCGGACGGGCGGAGCAAAGGCGTGCAAATCGGCGGCGAGGTGTTTGTACGGCAAAATGAAGGCAGCCGGCTGGCAATCGGCGTGATGGGTGGCAGGACCGGCCAGCACGCATCAGTCAACGGCAAAGGCGGTGCGGCAGGCAGTTATTTGCATGGTTATGGCGGGGGTGTTTATGCTGCGTGGCATCAGTTGCGCGATAAACAAACGGGTGCGTATTTGGACGGCTGGTTGCAATACCAACGTTTCAAACACCGCATCAATGATGAAAATCGTGCGGAACGCTACAAAACCAAAGGTTGGACGGCTTCTGTCGAAGGCGGCTACAACGCGCTTGTGGCGGAAGGCGTTGTCGGAAAAGGCAATAATGTGCGGTTTTACCTGCAACCGCAGGCGCAGTTTACCTACTTGGGCGTAAACGGCGGCTTTACCGACAGCGAGGGGACGGCGGTCGGACTGCTCGGCAGCGGTCAGTGGCAAAGCCGCGCCGGCATTCGGGCAAAAACCCGTTTTGCTTTGCGTAATGGTGTCAATCTTCAGCCTTTTGCCGCTTTTAATGTTTTGCACAGGTCAAAATCTTTCGGCGTGGAAATGGACGGCGAAAAACAGACGCTGGCAGGCAGGACGGCGCTCGAAGGGCGGTTCGGTATTGAAGCCGGTTGGAAAGGCCATATGTCCGCACGCATCGGATACGGCAAAAGGACGGACGGCGACAAAGAAGCCGCATTGTTGGTCAAATGGCTGTTTTGATGCGTCGGGAAATGTTTTGACGCACAGGCGGCACACCTGCACGGCCCCGCGCGCCGCCCCGCAAACCGATCCGAACCCTGCCTCCCCGAAGGGCGGGGCATAATGATGAAACCGGCGGGAAACCGCCGGTTTTTTGCTGCCGTCTGAAACCCGATTCTGGCTTCAGACGGCATTGTCGCAGCATCGGGCGGCAGGGTTTGGAACAGCGGCATAAAAAACTGATACAATCCGCTGGTTGATAATGGTTATTTTTTATTTTTATTTTTGTGGGAAGACATTTATGCCTGCACGAAACAGATGGATGCTGTTGCTGCCTTTATTGGCAAGCGCGGCATATGCCGAAGAAACACCGCGCGAACCGGATTTGAGAAGCCGTCCCGAGTTCAGGCTTCATGAAGCGGAGGCCAAACCGATCGACAGGGAGAAGGTACCGGGGCAGGTGCGGGAAAAAGGAAAAGTTTTGCAGATTGACGGCGAAACCCTGCTGAAAAATCCCGAATTGCTGTCCCGCGCGATGTATTCCGCAGTAGTTTCAAACAATATTGCCGGTATCCGCGTTATTTTGCCGATTTACCTACAACAGGCGCAGCAGGATAAGATGCTGGCACTTTATGCACAAGGGATTTTGGCGCAGGCAGACGGTAGGGTGAAAGAAGCGATTTCCCATTACCGGGAATTGATTGCCGCCCAACCCGACGCGCCCGCCGTCCGTATGCGTTTGGCGGCGGCATTGTTTGAAGACAGGCAGAACGAGGCGGCGGCAGACCAGTTCGACCGCCTGAAGGCGGAAAACCTGCCGCCGCAGCTTATGGAACAGGTCGAGCTGTACCGCAAGGCATTGCGCGAACGCGATGCGTGGAAGGTAAACGGCGGTTTCAGCGTTACCCGCGAACACAATATCAACCAAGCTCCGAAATAGCAGCAGTACGGCAACTGGACTTTCCCGAAACAGGTGGACGGCACGGCGGTCAATTACCGGCTCGGCGCGGAGAAAAAATGGTCGCTGAAAAACGGCTGGTACACGACGGCGGGCGGCGACGTGTCCGGCAGGGTTTATCCGGGGAATAAGAAATTCAACGATATGACGGCAGGTGTTTCCGGCGGCATCGGTTTTGCCGACCGGCGTAAAGATGTCGGGCTGGCAGTGTTCCACGAACGCCGCACCTACGGCAACGACGCTTATTCTTACGCCAACGGCGCACGCCTTTATTTCAACCGTTGGCAAACCCCGAAATGGCAAACGCTGTCTTCGGCGGAGTGGGGGCGTTTGAAGAATACGCGCCGGGCGCGTTCCGACAATACCCATTTGCAAATTTCCAATTCGCTGGTGTTTTACCGGAATGCGCGCCAATATTGGACGGGCGGTTTGGATTTTTACCGCGAGCGCAACCCCGCCGACCGTGGCGACAATTTCAACCGTTACGGCCTGCGCTTTGCCTGGGGGCAGGAATGGGGCGGCAGCGGCCTGTCTTCGCTGTTGCGCCTCGGCGCGGCGAAACGGCATTATGAAAAACCCGGCTTTTTCAGCGGTTTTAAAGGGGAAAGGCGCAGGGATAAAGAATTGGACACATCCTTGAGCCTTTGGCACCGGGCATTGCATTTCAAAGGCATCACGCCGCGCCTGACGCTGTCGCACCGCGAAACATGGAGTAACGACGTGTTCAACGAATATGAGAAAAATCGGGTGTTTGTCGAGTTTAACAAAACGTTCTGATGTTCGTTGCAAAGTGAGAAATGCCGTCTGAAACGCTTCAGACGGCATTTTTACAGTGGGGAAGACTTAGGCTTCGACAATTTTGCCGCGCAGGGAGAAGGTGTAGGCCTCGGTGATTTCCAAATCGATCATTTGGTTGATCATGTCGGGCGTGCCGGTAAAGTTGACCACGCGGTTGTTGGCAGTACGGGCTTGGAGTTGGTCGGGGTCTTTTTTGGAGATACCTTCGACCAGGCAGCGTTGAACCGTGCCGACCATGGTTTGGTTGATGCGCGCGGTTTCGGCTTCGATGACTTCGTTCAAAGCTTCGAGGCGGCGGACTTTTTCTTCATGCGGCGTGTCGTCGTGCAGGTTGGCGGCAGGCGTGCCAGGGCGCGGACTGTAAATAAAGACGAAGCTCAAGTCGAAGGCAATGTCTTTCACCAGTTTCAAGGTTTGCTCGAACTCGCGCTCGGTCTCGCCCGGGAAGCCGACGATAAAGTCGGAGCTCAGGCACAAATCAGGGCGGATGGCGCGCAGTTTGCGGATGATGGATTTGTATTCCAAAGCGGTGTAGCCGCGTTTCATCGCGCTCAATACGCGGTCGGAACCGCTTTGAATCGGCAGGTGCAGGTGGGAAACCAGCTTCGGCAGGTCGCGGTAGCACTCGATAATCGCGTCGGTAAATTCGCGCGGATGGCTGGTGGTAAAGCGCAGGCGTTCGATGCCGGGGATTTCGTGGACGATGCGCAACAAAGTGGCAAAGTCGCAGATTTCGCCGTCGTCCATTTCGCCGCGATAGGCGTTGACGTTTTGACCTAACAGGTTGATTTCTTTAACGCCTTGTTGCGCCAAACCGGCAATCTCGGTCAATACGTCGTTGAGCGGGCGGGAGAATTCTTCGCCGCGGGTGTAAGGGACGACGCAGTAAGAGCAGTATTTGGAACAGCCTTCCATAATAGAAATGAATGCCGAACCGCCTTCTACGCGCGCAGGCGGCAGGTGGTCGAATTTCTCGATTTCAGGGAAGGAAATATCGATTTGCGAGAGACCGGTGGTTTCTTTATCGACGATGAGTTTGGGCAGGCGGTGTAGCGTTTGCGGGCCGAAAACCACGTCCACATACGGAGCGCGTTTGACGATGTTTTCGCCTTCTTGCGAGGCGACGCAGCCGGCAACGCCGATGATGAGGTCGGGATTTTTTTCTTTGAGCGGACGGACGCGCCCCAAATCGGAGAAAACTTTTTCTTGCGCTTTTTCACGCACGGAGCAGGTGTTGAACAAGATGATGTCGGCGTCGTCGGGCTGGGTAACCTGCTCGATGCCGCCGTGTTCTTCGGCAAGGACGGACAGCATTTTTTCGCTGTCGTACTCGTTCATTTGGCAACCGAAGGTGCGGATAAATACTTTTTTCATGGTTTGTGTCTTTCTCAGGCAGCCGTAATTGCGGGGCTGATTGTTGTTGGAATGAAAAAATTTCAGACGGCATGACGGTGCCGTCTGAAAATCGGTGCGGATTATAGCACGATGTGGGTTTTGTAAACAGAATATTGTTTTTAATATGAATTTATACGGTTTTGATGGCTGTATTCGGTTGATACCAGTAATCACAGTCGTGGGGGAATTACAGCAAGCGTTTCCTTAAAAGATTGGGTAAACAATCAAAAACAAAATGGCATTGCACCAATCAGAAAAGCACGTTTCTATGGTACAGCCACAAATGTGAAGAATGATTACGCCGATGTTTTACAGAAAAACGGCTATACCTATATGGGTGCAGACGGCAAAACTTATAACAGCGGAGCCTATTCGATTGTGCATGACAAGGATCTTATTGGTAATAGATTGACAATGTGGATACCACCATTTTTCTTGCTAGGAAATAATGAGACAACAAAAGGAGCTTGTAGGATATTTTGTTATCCGCATAGCTCGTATTTTGCGGAGGTGCCTGAGCAGTATCAAAGAGATGAAAATGGGAATATTGAAATGGAAAATGGGAAACTTGCTAAAACAGAAAACTGGAAAGATTACACAGGAAAATGGGGAGTTCCTAAAACAGGTGCTGATGGTAATATAAATCATGCTATTCCAAAATTAGTCAATCCCAATAATCCGAATGGAGAAAAATATGAAACAAATCCTTTTTAAATATTTTATGCTAATTACTTGTGTTTTTGTATTAAGCAGTTGTGGTTATTTATTATCATTTGGGCAGTTAATGTTTGATGGCAGTTGTGCAGATTGGAATTGCTCCAAGCCTACTCAAAGATGGGCAAAAGCCGTTGACACATGTGAAACTGAAAATCTCACCTTTGTTTTGCATGAATTAGGCAACCAATTAGGATATAAATCTATTACCGAAGTCTCATTTAGTGAAATTGGGCAACATATTTCTTATCAGTGTATTCACCATGACGGTAGATACAATATTCGCAAAGATAAGCAGTATGGACATTTGTTTGCAAAATGATTAAGCCGATGTTTTACAGAAAAACGGCTATACCTATACGGGTGCAGACGGCAAAACTTATAACAAATGTTTGGCTTTAATGGGAGGTGTGTATGAAACCGGTTGTATGGGCGGCATTGCTGCTGTGTGCGTGTACCAGCAATTTCGGCGACAGGGAACATCAGTTCCTGCGTGATCAGACGGAAGAAGGAATCGCACAAACGGTTGTTAAAGGCAAAACGACCCGGGCGGAGGTAGAGGCACGTTTCGGGAAGCGCAACCCTTTCGGCTGTTATGCCTATCATGAAGTCAGCCTGCCTATTTATAATTTTTTACCGACCAATTTCATTTATATGAAATCAGAACGCCGGCATTGGGAGTGGTGTGTGGATTACGACGGTGAGGGAGTTGTCCGGGACTACCGCTTTACACATAAAGTTGAAAAAGACGAGCGTTCCGTCATCCGGGATACGGTTGACGTCATCCGCAAAGAAGCGGGCAAATCCTTGGCGAAACCTGAAAAATGATAAAATGGGGCTTTCTGCTTCCAAGCCCGAAACCTGCCGTTCAGACGGCATTTGAGGATAAATATGAACCGTAACGAAATTTTATTCGACCGCGCCAAAGCCATCATCCCTGGCGGCGTGAATTCCCCCGTCCGCGCATTCGGCAGCGTCGGCGGCGTGCCGCGCTTTATCAAAAAAGCCGAAGGCGCGTATGTTTGGGACGAAAACGGCACGCGCTACACCGATTACGTCGGCTCTTGGGGCCCTGCGATTGTCGGACACGCACACCCCGAAGTCATCGAAGCCGTGCGCGAAGCTGCCTTGGGCGGTTTGTCGTTCGGCGCGCCTACCGAAGGCGAAATCGTCATCGCCGAAGAAATCGCCAAAATCATGCCGTCCGTCGAACGGCTGCGCCTTGTCAGCTCCGGTACCGAAGCCACCATGACCGCCATCCGTCTGGCACGCGGTTTTACCGGCCGCGACAAAATCATCAAATTTGAAGGCTGCTACCACGGCCATTCCGACAGCCTGTTGGTGAAAGCAGGCAGCGGTCTGCTCACCTTCGGCAATCCTTCTTCCGCCGGTGTGCCTGCCGACTTTACCAAACACACTTTAGTCCTCGAGTACAACAATATCGCCCAACTCGAAGAAGCCTTTGCTCAAAGCGGCAATGACATTGCCTGTGTGATTTTGGAGCCTTTCGTCGGAAATATGAACCTTGTCCGCCCGACCGAAGCCTTCGTCAAAGCCCTGCGCGAATTGACTGAAAAACACGGCGCAGTGTTGATTTACGACGAAGTGATGACCGGTTTTCGCGTCGCGCTCGGCGGCGCACAATCGCTGCACGGCATCACGCCCGACCTGACCACGATGGGCAAAGTCATCGGCGGCGGTATGCCACTTGCCGCGTTCGGCGGACGCAAAGACATCATGGAATGTATTTCCCCGCTGGGCGGCGTGTATCAGGCAGGCACTTTGTCGGGCAACCCGATTGCCGTCGCCGCAGGCTTGAAAACGCTGGAAATCATCCAGCGCGAAGGCTTCTATGAAAACCTGACCGCCTTGACACAACGCCTTGCCAACGGTATTGCCGCCGCTGCCAAAGCGCACGGCATCGAGTTCACCGCCGACAGTGTGGGCGGTATGTTCGGCCTGTATTTTGCCAGCCATACGCCGCGAAACTATGCCGATATGGCGCGATCCAATATCGACGCTTTCAAACGCTTCTTCCACGGCATGCTCGACCGCGGCATTGCCTTTGGCCCGTCCGCTTATGAAGCCGGCTTTGTTTCTGCCGCGCATACGCCCGAGCTGATTGACGAAACGGTTGCGGTTGCGGTTGAAGTGTTCAAGGCGATGGCTGCATGATGTTTTGACGGACAGGGTTTTTCTGTTCGATTTGTTTGGCAGATTGAAGTATAGTGGATTAACAAAAACCAGTACGGCGTTGCCTCGCCTTAGCTCAAAGAGAACGATTCTCTAAGGTGCTGAAGCACCAAGTGAATCGGTTCCGTACTATTTGTACTGTCTGCGGCTTCGTCGCCTTGTCCTGATTTTTGTTAATCCACTATAAGAATGCACACCGTCGTCATTCCCGCGCAGGCGGGAATCCAGACCTTTCAGTTTCTGTAATGATTGAAAATAACGGTAAGCCCGACCTTCCGGATTCCCGCCTGCGCGGGAATGACGGGCGTGTATATTTTTGATTTCAATCTGCTGTAAAAATGCCGTCTGAAATGCAAACAGCGTTTCAGACGGCATTGTTTGTTTCTTATTGCGCTTCGGCTTTCGGGGCGGAAATCAGAAAGTGTTCGCGGTAGTGGCGCATTTCTTCGATGCTCTCCAAAATGTCGTCCAATGCCTTGTGCGAACCGCGTTTGACGACGCTTTTGGCAACGGGCGGATTCCAGCGTTTGGCAAGCTCTTTGAGCGTGGAAACGTCGAGGTTGCGGTAGTGGAAGTAGTTTTCCAGTTTCGGCATATATTTGACCATAAAACGCCGGTCTTGGTGGATGGAGTTGCCGCACATCGGCGTGGCGCGTCCGGGTACCCATTCCGACATAAAGTCCAGCAGTTTCTGTTCGACTTCGGCTTCGGTATGCGACGATTCGCGTACGCGCTGCGTCAGCCCCGTCCTACCGTGTGTGGCGGTGTTCCACTCGTCCATATTGTCGAGCAGCTCGTCGCTTTGGTGGACTGCGTAAACTTCGGATTGCGCCAATACATTCAAATCCGAGTCGGTAATAATCATCGCGACTTCGATAATGCGGTCGGTTTCGGGATTAAGCCCCGTCATTTCCATATCGAGCCAGCAGAGGTTGTTTTTATCCTGCATGATATTTCCTTTGCTTGTCAGCGTTTTGTCCCGCTCAATCGCGCCCATCCTTCTTCGGTTTCCGCAGGATCGAGATCGAACCATTGGCTGTAAATGCCGCTGAGTTCTTCGATTTGTTCGTCCAACAAACCGGATAACACGATGCGGCCGCCTTGTTTGGTGCGGGCGGCAAGCATTTCGCCGAGCATACGCAAAGGGTTGGCGAGGATGTTGGCGACAACTACGTCGAATTGCCCTTGAGGCAGGCCGTCGGGCAGGAAGAATTGTGCATCGACGTTGTTCTGTTCGGCGTTGTCCTTGCTGGCACGGATGGCCTGTTCGTCAATATCCACGCCGACGGCGGAACCTGCACCGAGTTTGAGGGCGGCGATGGTCAGGATACCTGAACCGCAGCCGTAGTCGAGGACGCTTTCGCCGTTTTTGAGTTGTGTATCCAACCATTTGAGGCAGAGGCGCGTGGTCGGGTGGCTGCCGGTGCCGAAGGCGAGTCCGGGATCGAGGCGTAGGTTGACGGCAGTGCCTTCGGGGGCTTCGTGCCAAGAGGGGGTAATCCACAGGCGTTCGGAAATTCGGATGGGGTCGAATTGCGATTGCGTGAGACGCACCCAGTCTTGGTCTTCGAGGGTTTCGCCGGTGTATGCCAAGTCTTTTAATCCGCATTCTTGTGCGGCGGTTTGGATGATGGCGGCGGCTTCGTCGTGTTCGCCGAACAGGGCAATGACTTTGCTCTGCTGCCAGATTTGTTCGGTCGGCATACCGGGTTCGCCAAAGATGGCTTGTTCGTTTTCGGTACCTGCATAGGCATCTTCGATGGCGGCGGAGAGTGCGCCGTGTTCCATCAAGGTGTCGGCGAGGCGTTCGGCGACGGCATCGTTGACGTTGATGGTGATTTGTTGGTAAGGCATAGCGGGCTTTCTTAACAGACCTTCGGAATAGGGTCGTACTGTATAAGGGGATGGGTGTGTAACGGAAATGCCGTCTGAAAACGGACAAACTGTTTCAGACGGCATATCGGGGACGGCTTATTTGTCCTGTTTGGCTTTGCGATCTTCCAGCCAGTGTTCCAAATAGTGGATGCTGACACCGCCTTTTTGGAAACCTAGGTCATTGAACAAGTCGCGGTGCAGCGGCGTATTGGTTTTAATGCCGGTTACCGCCAGCTCGGCGAGGGCGACGCGCATTTTGGCCATGGCTTGGTCGCGGTCTTTACCGACGACGCAGACTTTGCCAATCAGGCTATCGTAGTACGGCGGAATACGGTAGCCTTGGTAGATGTGGCTGTCGACGCGGATACCGAAGCCGCCGGGCAGATGGCAGCTTTCAATCAGACCCGGGCTTGGGATGAAGTTGTACGGATCTTCGGCGTTGATACGGCACTCAAACGCGTGGCCTTCGACTTGAATATCCTTTTGTTTGTATTGCAACGGCAGGCCGGCCGCAATGCGCAATTGCTCTTGTACGATGTCCACGCCGGTGATGAGCTCGGTAACCGGATGCTCAACCTGAACGCGTGTGTTCATCTCGATAAAGAAGAACTCGCCGTCTTCGTACAGGAATTCAAACGTACCTGCGCCGCGATAGCCGATGCGTTTGCAGGCGTCGGCACAGGCTTTGCCGATTTTGGCGCGTTCTTTTTCGGTGATGAACGGAGCCGGTGCTTCCTCGATGACTTTTTGGTGGCGGCGCTGCATGGAGCAGTCGCGCTCGGCAAGGTAGATGGCGTTGCCGTGTTCGTCGGCAATCACTTGGATTTCGACGTGGCGCGGACGTTGCAAATAGCGTTCCATGTAAACCATCGGGTTGCCGAATGCCGCGCCCGCTTCTGCCTTGGTCATTTCGACAGACTGGAGGAGGTCTTCTTTTTTCTCGACGACGCGCATACCGCGGCCGCCGCCGCCGCCGGAGGCTTTGATAATGACGGGATAACCGACTTTATCGGCAATTTTGAGGATTTCGGCATCATCGTCGGGCAGCGCACCGTCAGAACCGGGGACGCAGGGCACACCTGCCGCTATCATGGCGTGTTTGGCGGATACTTTGTCGCCCATCAGGCGGATGGTATCTGCTTTAGGGCCGATGAAGATAAAGCCCGATTGTTCGACCTGTTCGGCGAAATTGGCGTTTTCGGCAAGGAAGCCGTAGCCGGGGTGGATGGCATCTGCATCGGTAACCTCGGCGGCGGCGATAATGGCGGGGATATTCAGATAGCTTTGTGCCGAGGAGGCGGGACCGATACACACGGATTCATCGGCAAGTTTGACGTGGAGGCTGTCTTTGTCGGCTTCGGAGTGGACGGCAACGGTGGCAATGCCCATTTCACGGCAGGCCCGCAGCACCCGCAATGCGATTTCGCCGCGGTTGGCGATTAAAACTTTTTTCAACATGATGACTTTTCCTGTGGTTTCAGGCGACCCGACATAAAAGAGGCGGGTGCAAAAATGCTGGAAGGAGAAAGCATTTCAGACGGCATCGGGAATCTATGCCGTCTGAAAACAGGATTATTCGATAATGAAGAGCGGTTCGCCGAATTCGACGGGGGTACCGTTTTCGACCAGGATTTCTTTGACCGTGCCGGATTTTTCGGCTTCGATTTCGTTCATCAGCTTCATCGCTTCGATGATGCACAAGGTATCGCCGGCTTTAACCTGTTGTCCGACTTCGACAAAAGGCGCGGCATTCGGGCCGGGCGCGCGGTAGAACGTGCCGACCATAGGCGATTTTTGCGCGTCGGACAAATCGCGGGCGGCAGGCGCGGCGGGCGCGGATGCCGCAACGGGTGCGGCGGCCGGCGTTACGGCCGGGGCGGCGGCAGGTACGGGTGCGGCATAAACCGGGGCTGCTGCGATGGTCCGGGTAATGCGGACTTTTTCCTCGCCTTCGGTCACTTCGATTTCGGCGATGCCCGATTCTTCAACCAAATCGATCAGTTTTTTTAATTTTCGCAAATCCATTTCTGTTCCTTTAAAGGCTGCCGGTGTTCCGGCGGGTTGTCGCGTTGGTTTTTCAGAAAACAGCCGGCTTGCGGCAACGGCGCAAACCGGGCGGAATGGTGTTCGGATACGGTTTTCCTGTGGTGGAAAACGACCGTGAGAATGTGTTCATTTTCCCGAAGTTGTCGGCAAATGTCCAGTAAAATATCAAAAAACGGCGGTTTTTGGGGGAAATGTGCAGGAAGTTTGATTTCGCGCACAAGATGTTCCGGGTCAAGAGTGTTTATTCTAATCTGTTGGTTTTTCGGGTAAAGATGCCGTCTGAAAAAGGGCTGAATTGCGTATAATGGCGGCTTGTCCGAATGAGAGTGCAGCAATGGATATTTCAGATTTTGACTTTACCCTGCCCGAACACCTGATTGCCCAGCATCCGCCCGAAGTGCGCGGCAGCAGCCGCCTTTTGGTTGCGTTGCCGGATATGCCCCTGCAAGACCGGGTATTCGGCGATTTGCCCGATTATGTCGGCGAGGGCGACGTTTTGGTGTTCAACAATACCAAAGTTATGAAGGCGCGGCTGTTTGGTCAGAAAGACAGCGGGGGCAGAATCGAGGCTTTGATTGAGCGTGTTTTAGACAGTCATACCGCACTGGCGCATATCCGTTCGTCCAAGTCCCCCAAGCCGGATACGAAGTTGATTTTTGAGGGCGGCATCGAAGCGGTAATGCTTGAACGTGTCGGCGAACTGTTTTGTTTGCGGTTCAACAGCAAACAAACCGTTTACGAACTTTTGGAACAGAACGGACATCTGCCCCTGCCGCCTTATATCGAGCGTGCCGCCGATGCAGATGACGACAGCCGTTATCAAACCGTTTATGCCAAATATCAGGGTGCGGTCGCCGCGCCGACGGCGGGCCTGCATTTTACGGAAGAACTTTTGCGCCGTCTGAAAGACAAAGGCGTAGAAACCGCAGAAGTAACCTTGCACGTCGGTGCGGGGACATTCCAACCCGTGCGTGTGGAAAAAATCGAAGAACACAAAATGCACAGCGAATGGTTTGAAGTGCCGTCTGAAACCGTCGCCGCCGTTGGGGCGGCAAAAGCTCGGGGGAACAAAGTCTGGGCGGTCGGCACGACTTCCATGCGCGCCCTCGAGTCTGCCGCGCGTGAGACGGGACACTTGAAGGACGGACAGGGCGATACCGATATTTTCATCACGCCGGGCTACCGTTTTAATGTTGCCGACCGATTGATTACCAACTTTCACCTGCCCAAATCAACCTTGCTGATGCTCGTCAGCGCGTTTTCGGGTATGGGGCATATCCGCGCCGTGTATCGTCATGCGGTTGAACGCGAATACCGTTTCTTCAGCTACGGCGATGCGATGATTTTGGGGCGGAATGAAGGAGGCGGGCTTTAAACCGCCGCTGTCCGTTGCAAGACAGATGCTGTCTGAACTGTGGTTCGGGCGGTATTTTTATGGATGTCCGGCGGTTGGATAACATACCGCCCCAAATCGGGGCGCTTAGTGCCAAGATATGATGATGGTACTTTATATATTGGTGTAGAGGACTTTCTTTTAGATGAAGCTGCATTGGATTTATAAAAATAGCAATATTAAATTTAATAAAAATGCGTATTTACAACATTTGAATAAATTTGAATTTGTACAAAAGAGGGAATCATGAGTGAAAATATTCCATTCAAGATAAAGAAGAAAATAAATGATATTCGATTGCTTCAAGTAGAGATTAAAAACTGGAAAATGAAAACAGAAACAGAAGTAGTTAATATTCTAAAGTTATTTGAAAAAACACCTAGAGATGAAATGTCATTATACTATTCTCCGTATTTCAAAGATGACAAATTTGCTGAGGAACTTTTACAGATAGCACATAATTATTCAGATAATGAAAAAATACTATTGAATATCATATCTATTTTGGGAAATATGATACTAAGATACCAACTTTCAGAAACCACTGAAATCTATAATTTTATTTTATCAAATGCTTATAAAAAAGGACTTGCAGGTTATGTTTCTAACTATTTACCGCGCTTAAAAAATTTTGAATATTACCCTGATAAATGGAAATACTTTATGAGTATGCAAAAAATGACACCAAAAAAAATTGCACATCAAAATTTGGTTCATATTATTAATCAAAATATTCAAAGTGTCCCTGAAGAATACAAAAAAGAAGTAATTTCTTTTTTACAAACAAAGCATGATTTAGCTAATAATGATGGTGGTAAGAAATTTTATTTAGATATGATAAAAAAGATCAAAAACTAAAATACGATTGACGTAATGTTTGATAGATAAAAAATAGTTACTTTCAGATATTTGCATTTTGAGGATAAGATTTTATGAATAATAAATATGAAAATATAAGAAAATTTTTATTATATCCAGATAACATTGATGACCTTTGGGAAAGTAATGATTCAATTTGGATTGATTGGAGAGAAAACGACGAATCTGTAATCAATTGCTTTAATAGTGAAATAGGAAATCTCATAGAAGTAGATTTTATAAATAATAATAAAAATATGGTGATGACACAAAATTAAAATACAGAGCTAAAGAAATAGTTGTTCTTTAAGGTAAAAAGAAAGTGAAGGCTATGTGCAACAAAATGCCGTCTGAAACCGTAAAGGTTTTAGACGGCATTTTCCAACCTGATTCAGGTATCAGCTGCGGTTTTTCAAACGCCCGTGCAGCTCTTGAACGCTGTACACGCCCAGATGGTCTCGGCTTTTCGCGCCTTCGCTCATCGCTTCGCCGCCGGCAGTAGTGGTGTATTGCGGCACGCGTTGCTGCAATGCGCTTTGGCGGATGATGTGGCTGTCGGACACGGATTGCGGATCGCTGGAAACGGTATTCACGACCAGTGCGATTTCGCCGTTTTTCAGCGCGTCGCCGATGTGCGGGCGGCCTTCGGGGACTTTGTTGATGGTCTGCACAATCAGCCCGTGTTCGGTCAGGTATTGCGCCGTGCCGCGCGTGGCGCAGATGCCGTAGCCTAAAACTTGGAAGTTTTTGGCGGTTTTGATGACGCGTTCTTTGTCTTCTTCGCGCACGGAGAGGAAGATTTTGCCGGTCGGGTTGAGGCGTTCGCCTGCGCCGAGTTGGGCTTTGTAGTAGGCTTCGCCAAAGCTTGCGCCCACGCCCATGACTTCGCCGGTGGAGCGCATTTCCGGACCCAAAATCGTATCCACGCCCGGGAATTTGATGAATGGGAACACGGCTTCTTTAACGGCATAGAAATCGGGGACGACTTCTTTTTCCACGCCTTGTTCTTTCAGGGAAATGCCTGCCATGCAGCGTGCGCCGACTTTGGCGAGCGGCACGCCGGTGGCTTTGGAGACGAAGGGGACGGTGCGGCTGGCGCGCGGGTTCACTTCCAACACGAACACCACGCCGTCTTGTACGGCAAACTGCACGTTCATCAGTCCGACCACGCCCAGCGCGTACGCCATGGCTTTGGTTTGGCGGCGGATTTCGTCTTGGATTTCTTCGCTTAAGGAGTAGGGCGGCAGCGAGCAGCCGGAGTCGCCGGAGTGGATGCCTGCCTGTTCGACGTGCTGCATGATGCCGCCGATAACGACGTCTTTGCTGTCTGAAACGCAGTCCACATCGACTTCAATCGCGTTGTTGAGGAAGAAATCGAGCAGCACGGGGCTGTCTTCGGATACCTGCACGGCTTCGCGCATGTATTTTTGCAGCTCTTCGGCAGAGTGAACAATCTGCATGGCGCGGCCGCCGAGTACGTAAGAAGGACGGACAACCAACGGATAACCGATTTCTTCGGCTTTGACGAGGGCTTCTTCTTCGTTGTGGGCGATGCGGTTGGGCGGCTGGCGCAAGCCTAAGTCGTTCAACACTTTTTGGAAGCGTTCGCGGTCTTCGGCGGCATCGATGCTGTCGGCGGACGTGCCGATGATGTTCACGCCGTTTTCAACCAGAGCGTTGGCGAGTTTCAGCGGGGTTTGACCGCCGTAATGCACAATCACGCCCCACGGGTTTTCGGTGCGGACGATTTCCAACACGTCTTCCAATGTCAGCGGCTCGAAATACAGGCGGTCGCTGGTGTCGAAGTCGGTGGATACGGTTTCCGGGTTGCAGTTGACCATGATGGTTTCAAAACCGGATTCGCGCAGGGCGAGCGCGGCATGAACGCAGCAATAGTCAAACTCGATGCCTTGACCGATGCGGTTCGGACCGCCGCCGAGAATCATCACTTTCTTACGGTCGGAAGGACGCGCTTCGCATTCTTCTTCGTAAGTGGAATAGAGGTAGGCGGTTTCGGTGGCGAACTCGGCGGCGCAGGTGTCAACGCGTTTGTACACGGGATGCAGGTTCAGCGCGTAGCGGTGTTCGCGCACTTCTTTTTCTTTTACGCCCAAAAGCTGCGCGATGCGTTTGTCGGAGAAGCCTTTGCGTTTCAGACGGTGTAGGGCGGCATAATCCAAATCACTCAAAATGCCGTCTGAAACCGCTTTTTCTTCTTTCACCAAGTCTTCGATTTGCGCCAAGAACCAAGGGTCGATGGCGCAGATTTCGTGGATTTCTTCCAGCGTGAAGCCCGCGCGGAACGCGTCTGCCACAAACAGCATGCGCTCAGGGCCTGGGTTTGCCAGTTCGCGGCGGATTTCCGCTTTGTCGGAGCTTCTCGGATTGAAGCCGCACAAGCCTGTTTCCAAACCGCGCAGGGCTTTTTGGAAGCTTTCTTGAATGGTACGGCCCATTGCCATTACTTCGCCCACCGATTTCATCTGCGTGGTCAGGCGGTCGTCTGCGGCGGGGAATTTTTCAAACGCAAAACGCGGGATTTTGGTTACCACATAGTCGATGGAAGGCTCGAACGACGCAGGCGTGCGGCCGCCGGTGATGTCGTTGCGCAACTCGTCCAGCGTAAAGCCGACCGCCAGCTTCGCCGCCACCTTCGCAATCGGGAAGCCCGTCGCTTTGGAAGCCAGCGCGGACGAACGGCTCACGCGCGGGTTCATCTCAATCACAATCATCTCGCCGTTTTCAGGGTTTACCGCAAACTGCACGTTCGAGCCGCCCGTATCCACGCCGATTTCGCGCAATACTGCCAGCGAAGCATTACGCATGATTTGGTATTCCTTGTCCGTCAGCGTTTGCGCCGGCGCAACCGTAATCGAGTCGCCCGTATGCACGCCCATCGGGTCGAAGTTTTCAATCGAGCAGATGATGATACAGTTGTCGTTCTTATCGCGTACCACTTCCATCTCGTACTCTTTCCAGCCGAGGACGGACTGCTCAATCAGCAGCTCATGCGTGGGCGAGGCATCGAAACCGCGTTCGCAAATCGCCAAGAACTCGTCTTTATTGTAGGCAATGCCGCCGCCCGAACCGCCCATCGTGAAAGACGGGCGAATCAGCGTCGGGAAGCCGACCTGTTCTTGCGCTGCCAAGGCTTCGTTCATCGTGTGGCAGACAAAAGATTTCGGGCAAGACAAACCGATTTTTTCCATCGCTTCTTTAAAGCGACCGCGGTCTTCCGCCTTGTCAATCGCGTCTTCTGTCGCGCCGATTAACTCGACGTTGTATTTCGCCAGCACGCCGTTGCGCGCCAAATCCAGCGCACAGTTCAGCGCAGTTTGACCGCCCATGGTAGGCAGAATCGCATCGGGCCGCTCCTTGGCGATAATCTTCTCCACCGTCTGCCACATAATCGGCTCGATGTAGGTAACATCCGCCATTTCAGGGTCGGTCATGATCGTAGCGGGGTTGGAATTCACCAGAATGACTTTATAGCCTTCTTCATGCAAAGCCTTGCAGGCCTGTGCGCCCGAATAGTCAAATTCGCAGGCCTGACCGATAACGATAGGGCCGGCGCCGATGATAAGGATGGATTTTAGGTCGGTACGTTTGGGCATGGGTGGTTACTCTTGAATTAAAGAAGGTTGTTTTGTTACATAGCTTTTAAGAAAAGTATTTCCCTTTTCTAAAATTGAAGCTAAAACATCATCTTCTATGTTAGATAAAATATTCTCTAAATCTGCGCTTGATTTAATTTTAAAGAATTCTTTTGTTTGAGAATGGTATACAAGAGAAGGTTTATTTAGCTGTAAAAGTTCTGCTATATTATTTAATGAACCAATACTCTTACCATCCCATAAAATAAAGCCATAATCAGCAATTTCTGCCATTTTCTTATCTTTTGCTGTATAAAATACCCTTCCAGTTCCTTTGCTGTCTACTTGGACAAACTGCCAATTCCCCACATTATTTCGGTAAATTTTGCCAGAAAAGTAAATATGCACATTAGCATAATCTTGTTCTTGTAGAAATTTTTGGATAGCTTTATCAGCCCCATTAGCATCTCCAATAACAATATCAAAATTATTGCTAAGAATATTGTTAATTCTTTCTCGTATTTGTGGATTTAGTCGTGAAATGCTGCGTGAACCAGAAAAGAAAATAGTGCGCATTTTTATCCTCTAGTCTTTGTCATTGCTAAAACAATTACAGATCTAGCATTTTTTGAAAACAATTTTTCAGTTGATATTTCCAATGTTGCTCCGCTATCAAATAAATCATCGATTACTAAAATATTCTTATTGGATAGATCTATATTGTCAATTGTGATGGAATTATTCAGTATTTCTAGTTTTTCTGATTTTTCTTCAATATTTTTGAGTGGTGTGTGTGAGCTAGATTTTCTTAAAATAGGAGAATATGGAATATTCAAGCGATCACTTAGTTCTTTGGCAATTAATTGAACTGGTTGATTAATACGCTCTGTTGTAAAAGGGGCGGGAACAATTAAATTTATAGATTCTAAACCACTAAATTTTTGTAAAATATAGTCTACCAGCAAAGAAACATTTTGGGTTTGATTACGATATTTTAATTGATAAACCCATTCTCCAATCACACTTCTCTTGCTATCAAAGTGAGGATGCCCTAATTCATCATAACCTAACAAAATACTTTTTTGCATATGATGGTCTAAAGCAAATCCTTTTGTCCAGTTACCATTTAGTTCTATCGCCATTTCATTGACTCCTTGTCAAAATTAAGTATAACGAGCAATCCTAGCAAGCCGTAGCCCGCATGTAGGGTGTGTGCGGTACGCACGCACGCGTTCCCCATTTTCCCTGCAACCCCAACCCACCGCGTGCGTGCCTTGCGGCACACCCTACCGATGGATTCAAAGGCCGTCTGAAAAAACACTCGCGGCGTTTGTTCCATCCGCCTTTCGATAAAAAGCTACCTGAAAAATTCCTGCCGTTGATATTTCGGGCATTCTTTTTCAAATCGCCTGCAACCGCAAAATCTGCTGCAACCAGCTCCCTCTCCCACGGGAGGGAGGCGGGTTTGCGGCTTGAATTAAATATTGCGGCAAGACAATTTTTTCAGACGGTTTTTTGTTTTTATTTCGCACAGGCCGTCTGAAAATTTCCTTAAAAACTGGTGATAAACGTAATCAGGCCCAAAATGATGCCGGGGGCGTTTGCCAGTATGACGGGGTAGTCGCGTTTTTCTTTTAAAAAGCCGTAGGCAACCCATAATGTGCAGTTGATGGCGGCGACGAGGGGTTGCAGCGGCGAGCCGGGGTTGCCGGCAAGGTTGTTTTGGATTTGCGGGATATAGGAAACGTACATACCCACGGCGGTCAGGGTGGCGGCGGCGGAAAGGATGCGCATTTGTTTTTCAGTCAAAATAAGTCCTTTCTGATTTTGGGGCGGCAAACGGTGTCGGGATATCGTCTGTATGCCTTGTATCGGAATCTGTTTGCGGGTTCAGACGGCATACTTTCCGGATGCCGTCTGAAAGCCATTATGCCCGTTTGGCAGCCTTGATATTGCTAATGAATTTGTCAAACAAATAGCCGACATCTTGCGGGCCGGGGCTGGCTTCGGGGTGGCCTTGGAAGCAGAACACGGGTTTGTCTGTCAGTTCAATGCCTTGCAAAGTATTGTCGAACAAGGATTTGTGGGTAATGCGTGCGTTGGCGGGCAGGGTGTCGGCATCGACGGCGAAACCGTGGTTTTGGCTGGTGATGACGACTTTGCCGCTGTCCAAATCTTGCACAGGGTGGTTCGCGCCGTGGTGGCTGAAGCGCATTTTCAGGGTTTTCGCGCCGATGGCGAGGCTGATGAGCTGGTGTCCCAAGCAGATGCCGAAGATGGGTTTGCCGCTTGCCATCAGTTTTTGCACGGCTTCGATGGCGTAAGTGCAAGGCTCGGGGTCGCCGGGGCCGTTGGACAGGAACACGCCGTCGGGATTGAGTGCCAACACGTCTTCCGCGCTCGTTTGGGCGGGGACGACGGTCAGGCGGCAGCCGCGCGAGGCGAGCATACGCAGGATGTTGGTTTTTACGCCGAAATCGTAGGCGACGACGTGGTAAGGCTGTTCGTCGGGGGTAACGAAACCCTTGCCTAATTCCCATTCGCCTTCCGTCCATTCGTAAGTTTCCGTGCAGGAAACTTCTTTTGCCAAGTCTTTGCCGACCATGCTGCCGAACGCGGCGATGAGTTCTTGTGCTTTTTCAACCGTAGCGTCCGCACCTGTCAGAATCGCGCCGCCTTGCGCGCCTTTTTCGCGCAACAGCGTGGTCAGGCGGCGGGTATCGATGTCGACGATGGCGACGGTTTTGTTGCGTACCAGATAGTCGTGCAGGCTTTCGGAGGCGCGGAAGTTGCTGTGCAAGAGCGGCAGGTCGCGGATAATCAGGCCGGCGGCGTAAACGCTGCGGCTTTCTTCATCTTCGGCGTTGGTGCCGGTATTGCCGATGTGGGGGTAGGTGAGGGTAACGATTTGTTTGCAGTAGGACGGGTCGGTCAGGATTTCCTGATAGCCGGTCATCGAAGTATTGAACACGACTTCGCCGGAAGTCGAACCTTCGTAACCGATTGATGTGCCGTGAAATACGCTGCCGTCAGCGAGGACGAGGAGTGCGGGGGTGCTCATGATGGGAATCCTGTTTTTAATAAAATTCTTGACAATGCCGTCTGAAGGGACTTCGGCAGGGGGCATCCGGTCGGAAAAATCCGGTCAAAAAAAAACACGCCGCGTAAGATAGACGCGTAACGTGCTTTTCGGGCAAGTGCCTATACCCTGAAAGCAGCATATTTTAAGACGAAACATACCCGATTTCAAGCGCAAACGCGGCAGGCGGGCTGATATGTTCGCGCGAAAACGGAAATCCGTGGCGTAAAACCGCCCGCTCCGCGCCCACAATGCCCGTTACGCATTTTTCCACGTCCGCCCGGCGAAACTATGGGAATACCCGAATCGTCAGGAATACCCGAATCGTCAGGAATACCCGAATCGTCAGGAATGCCCAAACCGTCAGAAATACCCGAACCGTCATTCCCGCGCAGGCGGGAATCCAGACCTGTCGGCACAGGAACTTATCGGGTAAAACTGAAGGTTTCTCCAGTCCTGAGCCCTAGATTCCCACTTTCGTGGGAATGACGGGATGTAGGTTTCCTTAATCCTGCATCCTAGATTCCCGCCTGCGCGGGAATGACGGCATCGGTTTGTCGGCGTTTCATTTACCCCCCCCATCCCGAAAAACGCAAACAATGCCGTCTGAAGGCTCTGTAGGGTGGGCTTCAGCCCACCAATCCACCGTTTCCTACCGACACTAACGATTCCGCCAATATTACCCATCCCGTAAATTCCCCATTTTCCACCGATTCCGCCAAGAACCGAAGCCGCCGACTTCCGCCGGTTCGCCAGAAATTTTTGATGCGGTGGGCTGAAGCCCACCCTACGGTTCACCAGATTCCCGCCTGCGCGGGAATGACGGCATCGGTTTGTCGGCGTTTCATTTGCCCCCTCCCGAAAAACGCAAACAATGCCGTCTGAACGCTCTGTAGGGTGGGCTTCAGCCCACCGATTTCAACACTTCCCCCCTCCGAAAAACGCAAAAAAATGCCGTCTGAAGACCTTTCAGACGGCATTTGCGGGGGAATCGGACGCGCGGGCGGGTTAGAAGAAGACTTCGCGCCAGCTTACCCGTTTCATATTGCAGATCGGGCCGGCAACGTCCAAGTCGGACATATCGTTCATCAGCAGCGTGTGCACGCCTTTGCTGAAGAAGCAGCGGTTGCCGGATTTTTGGAAGGGGGTGTTGTCATTGCCGCTGCCGCCCGCGTCGCCGTCTGCCGTTGTCGGGTGATCGTTTGTTTTTTGGCTGTCCAGATAGCTTGCGGTCAGCAGTTTCGGATAAACATATCCGCTCGGGCAGACGGTTTCAGTGCCTTTTTCCATACAGCCCACGGGGATATTGTTGCCTTTTGCGTCTTTTTTCTCGCCGACTTTTTTTGCCACGCGGCTATCCGGCACGACGGGGCGCGCGCTTTTCTTCGTCAGCTTGCCGCCGTCGGCGGTATTGATGCCCAAAAATGCGGTTTCCGCGCCGCAGCCGTTGGCATTGTAGTTGCGGATGGTTACAAAGGCGGTACGCAATACCACGGTCGGTTTGACGGTAACGCGCTGTCCGGGCTGCAATTTCACTACCCAGCCCTTGTCGCCCGAGCCGTCAGACCTTTTGTAGTCGCTCAGGAACAGCGTACTGTTTTCTTGTGTCAGCACTTGCTCAAGCAGTCCTTTGCCCAATCCGTCTTCTGCCGGCAAAGAGTCCGTATCGTTATCAAAGATACCGTAAACGTGTTGGATTTCTTGGCTTGCCACATCATCCTCAGTCAAATCGCTGCCCGTGCCGAAGATGACGACGCGTTTGTCTTTCAGTTGGGAAATGGCGGGCGCGGAAGTAATCGGTTTTGTGCCGTTGAAAATGGCGCGTACAGACCATCTGGTCGGGTCGTTGCCGCCCAAATCAAAGCGGTACATCTTGCCGCCCCGGTCGCCGGCATAGGCGATATCGACCGTGCCGTCCAAATCCGTATCGACAAGCGTTGGGGACGAAAGCCCGCCCTTGCCGCCGGGTACGGTAATTTTTTTAATCAGCGTGCCGTTGCTTTCCAAATCATATACATACAGCGCGGTTGTATTATCGCCGCTGTTAACGTCTTTGACGGCGTAACCGGAGGAGAGGAAGGCGGCGTATTTGCCGTTGTGGGTTTTGCCGATTTGCGGCGTGCCGACGGTGTAGCCCAATCCGTTGCCTTGTACATCAAACAGGGAAACGCCGGTTTGGTTGCTGTCGGCTTTGGTCAAATCCAAGGCATACGCGCCTTTGCCGCCCTGACCCATCGCGCCGAACATAAACACGCGGTTTCCGACTTGGCGCAAGACAAAGCCGCCGTCCACGCCGTACAAACCGCCCGTGTAGTTTTCGTTGGCAAAGTTGTGCAGGTCTTTTGCCAAATCGGAATCTTGGTTATCCAAGTTTTTGCGCGGCATCGTGCCGGGGATGTAGCTGAGTTTCAGATTGTAGCCGCCGCCGCTTTTTTTGAAGATATGCACCATCCCGTCGTTGGCGGCGGTTGCCAGATAGTCGCCGACCGCCGTTACCGGGCTGTTGACGATGTCGCCCAAATTGCGATTCTTGTCGTCGCGGATGCGGTATTGCTGGCTATACAGTTTGCCGCGTGTCGAGGCATCTATCGTATTGTTAAAATAGTTAAACTTATTGTCGTTTGCATCGCGCCGGTCGGTCCAGCGCAGCAGCACGGTTTTCCATTCGTCTTGATTGTTTCCCAAGCCGCCGATACCGAATGTGCCATTCGTAATGCCGTTAATATTGCTGTCG
This sequence comes from Neisseria polysaccharea, assembly GCF_963392925.1. Lineage (NCBI taxonomy): Bacteria > Pseudomonadati > Pseudomonadota > Betaproteobacteria > Neisseriales > Neisseriaceae > Neisseria > Neisseria polysaccharea. Next base: position 118,025 of record NZ_CAUJNZ010000005.1, on the reverse strand, counting down.
CTCAAGGATACGCCGTTTGCCAGGCGGATTACCGCCTTGCGTCCGGCAAAGACGGGTTCGGTAAAACCTTTGCTTGGCAGATAATCCGCGCCGCCGTTTTTCTTATTGTTTTTATCCAAGGTGTAAAAGAGGATGCGGCTGCTTGCCGACTTGGGATCGGTAACGACCGCCGCCGCCTTGTTCGGGAAACCCGCGCCCAAAGGGGCGGGGGCGACAATGGCGTATTGGCTGCCGTCCGGGCCGGCGGCGGTATATTGCGCCCGCGTACAGCCGCCCGCGCCTATGCTCGGAAGCTGGAGTTTTACGTCGATATGGCCTTGTTCATGTATCTTATACAGAGTACCCGTCCGACCCCTGCCGTTTGCGTTATACGGCATAAAGTTGAAGTCGGGCATATTAATCTCGCCAAGTTTGATTTCTTGGGCGTTGAGGCTGCCCGGAGTACCCAACAGGTGCAGCTTGGCGCGCAGGGCGAAGGCTCTGCCGCTGCTTCTTTCCCCTGTCGGCTGGGTAATCATTTCGTTTAGCAGCGTATGGTCATTATTAATGGTTATCCATTGCGGCGCAGTGCCGCTCGATTTAGTCAATTGGAAGGAAACGCCCAGCCACGGATGGTCTTTCAGCCTGTATATCGGCAGGCCGTCCGGACTGGTTCCCGCCGAGGTGGGATCGAGTGCGCTGTCCTTAAAGTTGAAATAAAATTTGAAAGGCAGGTCGGGACACTGGCGGCTTTGACCCGTCGATACGCCCACGCCCTTGAGGAAGCAGCTGATGCCGGTAAAATCGTAACCCATCTTCCCTTTGTGAACGGTCGTCAGCCAATTGTCGGTCTTGCGCTCCGCCATATTGTCGGCATCAAGCCCGGAAACCTTGCCCCACAGCGGGGCGGGACCGCCGCCGAGGTTCAGCTTGCCGACCTTGCCCGCAAGCAGCGTGTCGGTGTTTGCGTAGGTAAATTCGTCAGTCAGCGACACGATAAAATTACATTCTGGAGTTCCGGGTGTGATTCCTAGATCAGTACACGCTTGTTTTGTGCTTACCGAACCGGGTTGACCTTTCGGAATAGACAATTTCCGACCGTTGCGTACGCCCTGACCGCCGGGTATCTTACCGCCTTCTACGCTGCCGTCGTCTTTGACGATAAAGTTGAAAGTTTCACTATCGCCCGCGCCGAACGCCTGTTGGGACGATACCGCCAAAATCATCGCGGTATAAACCGCGGTATGGCGGAGCAAGTGCCGTTTGGGTGTTTTTTTCATATCGTTTTCCTTCCGTTTGTTTTCCCGATGGCCGGACGGCATTCCCGCCCGGCCGTAAATATCGCAATATGCGCCGTGATGCGGATTTTCACGACAACCGTCATTCCCGCGCAGGCGGGAATCTAGAACACAGCGGGTTGTAAGGTGGGCTGTAGGGTGGGCTTCAGCCCACCAACTCCACCAATCCCACAAAATCCACCAATGTTACCAAATCCATTAATCCCGCCTATTCCGTCAATTCCAACCACGTCCGCCGGTTTGCCGACACCCGCCGATTCCGCCGAAAACCTTTGCAGGGTTGGCGGCATCGGTGGGCTGAAGCCCACCCTACAACCACCCTACGAATCGCCGGATTTCCGCCTGCGCGGGAATGACGAATCCATCCGCACGGAAACCTGCAACCGCGTCATTCCCACGAACCTGCACCACGTCATTCCCACGAAAGTGGGAATCCGGAACGTAAAATCTCGAGAAACCGTTTTACCCGATAAGTTTCTGCGCCGACAGGTCTGGATTCCCGCCTGCGCGGGAATGACGGCGGTAGTTGCGGGGCGGGATGTAGGGTGGGCGTAGGGTGGGCTTCAGCCCACCAACTCCACCAATCACACAAAATCCACCAATGTTACCAAATCCACCACATCCACCAATCCCGCCAATCCCACAAAATCTACCAATGTTACCAAATCCATCAATCACGCCGATTCCACAAAATTCACCAATCCCACCCTACGGCTTCCTATAAAAATACCCGAATCGTCATTCCCACGAAAGTGGGAATCTAGAACGTAAAATCTCAAGAAACCGTTTTATCCGATAAGTTTCCGCACCGACAGACCTGGATTCCCGCCTACGCGGGAATGACGGAGGTAGGGTTGCGGTGTTCCGAAACGGTTGCAGGGTTTTGTCGGCAGGCTGCTGGCGGAATCGGTGGGATTGGTGGAGTTGGTGGGCTGAAGCCCACCCTACATCCCGCCACAACCTACCCTACATCCCGCCCCGCAAACCGCCTTACGCGTCCGCCTCGCGCGTCCGTAATGGCGGACGGGAACGGCGCACGGGCATTGCCGGAATCTTTTGTGTTTCCATTATCATACTCTTTTTAATGCGCTATTCCAAGAATATGATGCCCTCCGGCGGCATCGCGCCTTATCCGCGCGCTCCGGAACAGGACTGTATGGCGGATGCGTAGGATGGGCGCAGGCGGGTTGCAGGGTGCAAAGTGGGTTGTAGGTGCAAAGCGGGCTGTAGGGTGGGCTTCAGCCCACTACATCCACCAATCCAACCGATTCCAACCAACTCCGCCAATTTCAACAATTCCAACGATTCCGTCAAATCCAACCAATTCAGCCATTTCCGCCAAAAACTGAAACCGCCGAATCCCGCCTATTCCGTCAATTCCAACCACGTCCGCCGGTTCGCCGAAAACCTTTGATGCGGTGAAATTGGTGGGATTGGCGGCATCGGTGGAATTGGTGGAATCGGTGGGCTGAAGCCCACCCTACGGTCCACCCTACATCTCACCCTACGGCTCGTTGCGTAGGAATGACGGTATGTCGGCAGGCGCGGGGTTTCAGACGGCATTGCGGTTTCGGGGGCGGGGCTTTATTCGACGACGATTTTGGGGAAGCGGCTGCTGAAGTCTTTGCCTTTGTCGGCAATGCCCAGGGCGATTTGGAATGCGGCATCGGTGTAGATTCGGGCGATGGCGGGGTGCTTGTCGAACAGTTGTGCCGTCGTGCCACCATCCATTGCTTCGCGCACGGGCAGGCTTAGGGGAAGCTGTCCGAGCAGGGGGACGTTGAGGCGTGCCGCCAAGTCTTTGCCGCCGTCCGTGCCGAACAGGGCTTCGCTGTGTCCGCAGTTGGTGCAGATGTGGACGGACATATTTTCCAATACGCCTAAAATCGGAATGTTGACCTTGCGGAACATATCCACGGCTTTGCGTGCGTCTATCAGCGCGATGTCCTGCGGCGTGGTTACGATGACGGAACCGGTTACGGGGATGCGTTGGGACAGCGTGAGTTGGATGTCGCCCGTGCCGGGGGGTAGGTCGATGAAAAGATAGTCCACTTCGTCCCACTCGCTTTGGAACATCAGCTGCTGCAAGGCTTGGCTGACCATCGGCCCGCGCCAGACGACGGCTTGGTCGGTATCGACGAGAAAGCCGATGGACATGACCTGTATGCCGTCTGAAGATTCGACGGGAATGAGTTTTTGGTTTTTTTGATCGGGTTTGCGGTCGTGTACGCCCAGCATCGTGGGCTGGCTCGGGCCGTAAAGGTCGGCATCGAGTACGCCGACGCGCGCGCCCATCCGCGCCATTGCGGCGGCAAGGTTGGCGGTGGTTGTCGATTTGCCCACGCCGCCTTTTCCCGATGCGACGGCGATGATGTTTTTCACGCCTTTGATGGTGGTAACGCCGGGCTGGACTTTGTGTGTGCCGATTTCGGTGTCTATGGACAGATGGATGTGTGTGTCGCCTGTCAGCGGCATCAGGATTTCCTGTATGCGGTCGGCTGTTTCTGAGGCAATGTGCGCGACAGGGAAACCGAAATGCAGGGCGATATGGATGCCGTCTGAACGCTGTTCGACCGAGCGGACGGCCTTTTCGCTGCCGAGCGTGCGTGCCGTATTCGGAACGACGACGGTGTCGAGGAGGGTGCGGATGTTTTGTATGTTCATAATGTGTGTTTCTGTGTGCAGTTTGGGAAACGGGCGGAAAGTGTACATTGATTTCGGGCGGTTTGCCTTTCCTTGTGCGAACTTTTACACGGTATGCGGCGGATTGTGAAAATCTGTTGTCAAAATATCCCGTGCAAACAGTGGTCTGCAATTAAGCCTGTAAAATTTGCTTGACGGCGGGGAACGGGGCTGTATAATACGCGGCTCATCGGGTCGTTAGCTCAGCTGGTAGAGCAGCGGACTTTTAATCCGTTGGTCGAGCGTTCGAATCGCTCACGACCCACCAGATAACCGGAAGCCAAGTTTTAAGACTTGGCTTTTTTGTTTGCCTGCCGGTTGCGCGGGCGTACCGTTTGAGGGGGCGTATGAAAAAGAAATTGCTTTCGGGCATCAAATTTGCCGTTCAGACGGCATTGGTATTTTTATTGGTGTCGCTGTTTTTGGATTGGGTACGCAAGCCCGAAGAGCCGGCCGGCGCGGCAGGGCGGCCTTTGACCCTGCTGTCGGGGCAGCGGCTGACTTTGGGACAGTTTAGCCGGGATAAGGCGGTTTTGGTGTATTTTTGGGGAAGCTGGTGCGGCGTGTGCCGTTATCAGTCGCCGATAATCGATGATTTGGCGGCGGACGGCGTTCCGGTCGTCGGCGTGGCGGTACGTTCCGGCAGCGCGTCCGAAGTGGCGGCGTATATGGAAAAACGCGGCTTGGGCTTTCCGACGGTCAACGATGAAGACGGCAGCCTGTCAGGGGCTTGGCGGATTGTGGCAACGCCGACTGTCGTTTTGGTCAAAAATGGGAAAATGGTTCGCCATACGACGGGAATCAGCAGTTATTGGGGCTTGCGCGCACGAATTTTTCAGGCGGATGTTTTCGATTAACCTTTGTTTTTATTAAATTTTCCGCTATGTAGAGAGTCAAACGGCATATGCCTTGCGCGGCGGATGCGGCGGCTTTTATTTTTTGGGAAAGAGCCGGCGCGCCTGCCGATGTAATCCCTTGTTGTGATTGTGGGAAAAATAGATTAAGATATAACTATTAAAATATTTTTAGATAGGATTATCGGAATTAAAGTCTTTTATACCCAGTCGTCCGATGAGGTTTATAGCGTATTGTTGCTATATGTTCGTTTTGTTATATAACGGTTGCATCAAAATTTACGCCCACAGGCTTTCCCGACGGTTTGAAAGTTTGATTTTCGATAACTTGGAGACTTGAACAATGCCTACCCAATCAAAACATGCGTCTATCAATATCGGTCTGATACAGGCAAGGGAAGCCCTGATGACCCAATTCAGGCCTATTCTGAACCAGGCGAATATTACCGATCAGCAATGGCGGATTATCCGTCTTTTGGCGGAAAACGGCACGCTGGACTTTCAAGATTTGGCGAATCAGGCGTGCATTTTGCGCCCCAGCCTGACCGGTATCCTGACCCGCCTTGAAAAAGCGGGTTTGGTTGTCCGCCTGAAACCTTCCAACGACCAACGCCGTGTTTTTCTGAAGCTGACTGCCGAGGGCGAGAAGCTGTATGAGGAAATCGGCGAAGAAGTGGACGAGCGTTACGACGCTATCGAGGAAGTGCTGGGCCGCGAGAAAATGCTGCTGCTTAAAGACCTGTTGGCAGAACTTGCCAAAATCGAGGATGCGTTGAACTCGTAATACGCCGTAACGCGCGGAAACGTCCGACCGACGGCTTTTTGAATCAGAACTGCTGCACATGGGGGATGCCTTGTGTGCAGCATTCTTATATAGGGGACAGTTTAAAGGGGAAAAATGGCGGATTTGCAGAAAACTTTTCAAACTTTGTTCCGTGATGCGATGGCATCCTGTGCGGCAGGCGTTCATGTCATCACGACAGACGGTGCGGCAGGGCGTTACGGCATCACGATGACTGCGGTTACACCGGTTACGGATGAGCCTCCAACCGTGATGCTGTGTATCAACCGTAAAGCCCGTATCATCCCGATACTGTCGGAAAACGGCAGCCTGTGCATCAATACGTTGGCAGACGAACATCAGGATGTGGCTGAACATTTTGCCGGATTGACCAATCTTTCACCCGAAGAACGTTTTGCCTATCATATTTGGCATCACGGTAAAACCGGACAACCTGAAATAGAAGGAGCGTTGGCGCACCTGCACGGGCATATTGTCGGCCAACATGAAATCGGCACGCATTTTGTGTTTTACGTCAGGCTCGACGAAATTAAAAATTGCGTGGGCAAACGTCCCGCGCTGCTTTATTTCAGACGGCAGTTTAGATCTTTAGACTGATATTCGGACAGATATATATGAAAGCGATGATACTGGCGGCAGGACGCGGCGAGCGTATGCGCCCTTTGACCGATACCACTCCGAAGCCGTTGCTCGATGTGGCGGGTAAGCCTCTAATCGGTTGGCACCTATGCCGTCTGAAGCAGGCAGGGTTTACCGAAATCGTCATTAACCATGCGTGGTTGGGACGGCAGATAGAAGAGGCTTTGGGCGACGGCTCGTCATATGGTGTGAACATCGCCTATTCGCCCGAACCTGAAGGCGGCTTGGAAACCGCAGGCGGTATTGCACGGGCATTGCCGCTGTTGGGCGATGCCCCGTTTTTGGTCGTCAATGGCGACGTGTTGACCGACATCGATTTTACCGCCGCGTTTCAGACGGCATCGTCCCTGCCCGAGCATATTTCCGCCCATCTGTGGCTGGTGGAAAATCCCCCACACCATCCCGACGGTGATTTTTTGTTGCTGCCCGACGGCAGCGTGCGGCCGGAAGTATCCGGCGGCAACGGATTGACATTCAGCGGCGTGGGCATTTACCGCACCGAAATGTTCGGAGGTATCGAAGCGGGCAGTGTGGCGAAACTCGCGCCCGTATTGCGGAACGAAATGCGGCAAAACCGCGTGAGCGGTCAGAAGCATACGGGTTTGTGGCTGGATGTCGGCACGGTATGCCGTCTGAAGGAAGCGCAAGCCGTTGCAGGGGCTTGGAAGTAAACGGAACGGGATGCGGATTTGCATCCCGTTTTCTTATTGCAGCCGTCTTAACTGATGCATTGCATCTTTAAAGGGTTTTCGGAACAGGTTGTGCGGAGGTATGTGTTGAGCATCAAAACCGGTTCAAGATAAGGCGGATTTGTTTCATGTTTGGTTATGCAGAATAAACAATGCCGTCTGAAACGGAAATCCGTTTCAGACGGCATTTTACCGATTCGGTCAGTTGCGGACTTCTCCGATTTTTTCTTTGTGTTTCAATACGGCGCGGTCAAGTTTGTCTGTCAGGGTGTCGATGGCGGCATACATGTCCTGACCGTCGGACTCGACGTGCAGGTCTTTACCGGCAAGGTGTACGTCTGCCTCGGCCTTATGGCCGGCTTTTTCCACAGACAGCGTTACAGTTAGAGAAATGATGTCCGAAGCGTGGCGGTTGATGCGTTCCAGTTTCTTGGAAACGTGGTTTTTGATGGCTTCGGTGATGTCGAAATGCAGACCGGTGATTTTCAGATTCATGATACAGCTCCTTCGGTGGGTTCTGTCCGTCGGCGACGGAACGGAAAAACGGGTTGTAGCATTGTGTTGAAAAATTATTCTGCGGTTTTGCGTTTGTGTGCTGCCGGAATCTCAAGGGATTCTCTGTATTTGGCGACTGTGCGGCGGGAAACCTCCATGCCGCGGAAAGCCAGCAGGTTGGCGAGTGCCTCGTCAGAATAGGGCTTGCGTTTGTCTTCGCTGCCGACAAGCTGGGAGAGTGCGGCTTTAACGGCGTGTTGGCTGACGGCTTCTTTACCTTCTTCCATTTGAACTGCCTGCGTGAAGAAATAGCGTAGCGCAAACACTCCGCGCGGGCAAGACAAATATTTTTGGTTGGCGGCTCGTGAAACGGTACTTTCTGCCACACCCAATTCGGCGGCGGCATCTTTCATCAGCAGGGGGACGAGTCCGATTTCGCCAAAAGTGAAAAAGTCTGCCTGATGTTTAACGATGTATTCGGCAAGGAGAACGACGGTTGCCTTTCTCAATTCGAGCGAATCGATACGTTGTCTGGCTTCGCTGATTTTTTCCTTCCATTCGGGTGAGAGGCCTTCAGACGGCATCAGTTCGCAATATTCGCTGTTCATTTGCAGAGGAGGCAGGGAGTCTTCGTTGAAACTGACCGTCCAGCCGTCCTTACTTTCCTCAATCCAGACATCCGGGCGGATATACGGCGTGGGCGTGGACGAGGCAAAACCGGCGGCGGGAAAGGGATTGAGCGAAGCAATGAGGTCGAGTGCGGCTTCGAGTGTGCCGCTGTCGGTTTGGGGCAGGCGTTTCTTTATTCGCGCGAGGGTTTGGCTGCGGTTGCCGTCAATGCTGTCGAGGGCGTTTCGGACGATATGCAGGGCGGCGGGTTTGGCAGCACATTCGCCCAATCTTTCTATCTGCAGTATCAGCGATTCGGTCAAATCGGCGGCGGCCACGCCTGCCGGGTCGAATTTTTTCAATGCGGTCAGCGCGTGTTGCAGCATTGCTTCATCCAACATCCACTCCAAGGGCGTATGGTCGAGGATGTCTTCGATGCTGTCGGTCAGATAACCCTGCTCGTCAAGGAAATCGATAAGGATGTGGACACAGGCGGCTTCTTGGTCGGAAAGCGGGTGTTCGCACACTTGCGCGTGCAGGTATTGCTTGAAATCCTGCTCACCGGCGATGTTGGACAGCATATCTTCGCCTTCGTCTCCGCCGATTTGACGGGCAGGCGCAGTGTAATGGCTGAACTCGGCATCGGAAAATTCATCCGTGTCTTTGCGTTCGAGCAGGGGGTTGTCCGACAGCCAGTTTTCGACCTCGCGTTCAAGTTCGATACCCGACATCTGCAATACGCGCAAAGATTGTTGCAGCCGCTGGTTGAGCTGCTGGGTCTGTTTGAGCTTTATTCCGAGTAAGGTCATGATAATGTGGGGGAAATTGTTATTTTCAGTCTGTCGGCGCAAAAAATGCCGCAAAGCGTCATTGCATTATAAATGGTTTTAATGAGCGGGTTCGGATTCCGTTCGATAACAAAAAACAAACGAAAATCAAAAACCGATTGCTTATAACAATATTAAATCGATTTCATAGTTTTAATAGCGAAAATCTTGGCGTATAGTCGCATCCATAGTTTTTACAAAAGGAAAACAAAATGTCGATTCAAGAAATTTATTGCAATCAAGAAACCGGTTACGAATACGCTTTCCGCCAAATCGTACTGTAAGCCGTTTCCCCCCATTTGACCAACCTGAGAAAAGGAACAAGAGCGATGACTACCTCCAAATGCCCCGTCACCCATCTGACCATGAACAACGGCGCGCCTGTTGCCGACAATCAAAACAGCCTGACCGCCGGCCCGCGCGGCCCCCTGCTGGCGCAGGATTTGTGGCTGAATGAAAAACTCGCCGACTTCGTGCGCGAAGTCATTCCCGAACGCCGTATGCACGCCAAAGGTTCGGGCGCATTCGGTACGTTTACCGTAACGCACGACATCACCAAATACACCCGCGCCAAAATCTTCAGCGAAGTCGGTAAAAAAACCGAGATGTTCGCCCGTTTTACCACCGTGGCAGGCGAACGCGGCGCAGCCGATGCGGAACGCGACATCCGCGGCTTTGCACTGAAGTTCTATACCGAAGAAGGCAACTGGGATGTGGTCGGCAACAACACGCCCGTGTTCTTCCTGCGCGATCCGCGTAAGTTCCCCGACCTGAACAAAGCCGTCAAACGCGATCCGCGCACCAATATGCGTTCCGCCACAAACAACTGGGACTTCTGGACGCTGCTGCCTGAAGCATTGCACCAAGTTACCATCGTGATGAGCGACCGCGGCATCCCTGCCGGCTACCGCCATATGCACGGCTTCGGTTCGCATACTTACAGCTTCTGGAACGAAGCAGGCGAGCGTTTTTGGGTGAAATTCCATTTCCGCACACAACAAGGCATTAAAAACCTGACCAACGAAGAAGCCGCCAAAATCATCGCCGAAGACCGCGAAAGCCACCAGCGCGACCTGTACGAAGCCATCGAGCGCGGCGACTTCCCGAAATGGACGATGTACATCCAAGTGATGCCCGAAGCCGATGCCGAAAAAGTGCCGTATCATCCGTTCGACCTGACCAAAGTTTGGCCGAAAAAAGACTATCCGCTGATTGAAGTGGGCGAATTCGAGTTGAACCGCAATCCCGAAAACTTCTTCGCCGATGTGGAACAATCCGCCTTCGCACCGAGCAACCTCGTTCCCGGTATCGGCGCGAGCCCCGACAAAATGTTGCAGGCGCGTTTGTTCAATTACGCCGACGCGCAACGCTACCGCTTGGGCGTAAACTTCCGCCAAATCCCCGTCAACCGTCCGCGTTGCCCTGTTCACAGCAACCAGCGCGACGGACAAGGCCGCGCCGACGGCAACTACGGCAGCCTGCCGCACTACGAACCCAACAGCTTCGGTCAATGGCAGCAACAACCCGACTTCGCCGAACCGCCTTTGAAAATCAACGGCGACGCGGCACACTGGGACTACCGCCAAGACGATGACGACTACTTCAGCCAACCGCGCGCCTTGTTCAATCTGATGAACGATACGCAGAAACAGGCTTTGTTCGGCAACACCGCCGCAGCCATGGGCGATGCGCCCGACTTCATCAAATACCGCCATATCCGCAACTGCTACCGTTGCGATCCGGCATACGGTGAAGGCGTGGCCAAAGCCCTTGGACTGACTGTCGAAGATGCCCAAGCCGCCCGTGCGACCGATCCCGCACTCGGCCAGCCCAGTTTGCTGTAATTTGAAAGGAACAACCCATGTGGATGGAAATTGAAGAAATCCTGTCCCGCGCCGTCCGCTACCGGAAATAACTGGGCATAAAAATGCCGTCTGAAACATCGTTTGACCGCTTCAGACGGCATTCCCCCATCCCGCCCCGCCGTTTCAGCGGGCGTTTTTTATTAAACGCAAAATATCCCGTCATTCCCACGAAAGTGGGAATCTAGAACGTAAAATCTAAAGAAACCGTTTTATCCGATAAGTTTCCGCACCGACAGCTCTGGATTCCCGCCTGCGCGGGAATGACGGGATTTCTGTTTTTGATTTTTTGTTTTTGCGGGAATGACGGGATTTGAGATTGCGGGCATTTATCGGGTAAAACGGAAATTAAGCGTTGCGAAAATTTATCCGAAATCACAGCAACTTTTCCGCGTCATTCCCGCGAAAGCGGGAATCCGGGTCCGTTGAGTTTCAGTCATTTCTGATAAATTCTTGCAGCTTTGAGTTTCTAGATTCCCACTTTCGTGGGAATGACGGGAAACTTATATTTCGTCATCACACCAACCCCACCCTGCCTCACACCCCCCAAAAAAAAATCCAAAAAACCCAATCTGACAAAATCTGACAAAAAACGTCAGCCCGAAACTGACAAAAATTGTTACAACTGACAAAAAACGTCAGCCCGCCGCATTATTCCGCCGCAAGCCGCGCCGCGTTGATATAAAAAATACCCATACCAAACAGACAAATAAAAAAATATTCTGTAAAATGCCGAGCCGAACCCGGTTTTGGCACGCCACTTGCTAGTAAGAAGGCGAACCGAAGCAAAAAAGACCACGGTCAAATACATTACGGGTTTACGTTTGCGGCGGATGCCGCAAATTTCCAATCAAACTTAAACATTTTCAAACAGGAGTCATCCAAATGAAAGCAATCCAAAAAGGTTTCACCCTGATCGAGCTGATGATCGTCATCGCCATCGTCGGTATCTTGGCAGCCGTCGCCCTGCCCGCATACCAAGACTACACCGCGCGCGCCCAAATGTCCGAAGCCCTGACTTTGGCTGAAGGTCAAAAAGCCGCAGTGGTCGAGTATTTTTCCGACAACGGAGTATTCCCTGCCAACAATGCCTCTGCAGGTATTGCTACTGCTTCTACAATTACAGGTAAATATGTGGCTAAAGTAGAAGTTAGTCAAGTAGGTACGTCTGGTGCCCAAATTACCTCTACCATGAAATCTTCCGGTGTGAATGCCGACATCAAAGGTAAAACTTTGACTTTGGTAGGTCAACAAAACTCCGGCTCGTTCTCTTGGGAATGTAAAAAAGGTACTGTGGACGACAAATTCCTGCCGTCTTCCTGCCGCACCAAATAAGGACAATGACCGGGTTTGAACCCGCCGTGAAAACAAATGCCGCCCGAACCGCCCGGGCGGCATTTCCTATTCCCCTTCCGCCGCTTCAGACGGCATCCTCCGTCCGCCTTTGCCGTTTTGGCGGGCGTTTTTTATTAAACGCAAAATATCCCGTCATTCCCACGCCATCCCCGCCGGCTCAAACCGGCACGGAAACTTTTCCGCGTCATTCCCGCGAAAGCGGGAATCTGGAACTCGGGGTTGGAGAAACCGTTTTATCCGATAAGTTTCCGCACCGACAAAACTAGATTCCCGCCTGCGCGGGAATGACGGACCCGTCCGCACGGAAACCTATATCTCGTCATTCCCACGAAAGTGGGAATCTAGGTTCGTTGAGTTTCAGCTATTTCTAATAAATTCTTGCAACTTTGAGTTTCTGGATTCCCGCCTGCGCGGGAATGACGAAATTTCTGTTTTTGATTTTTTGTTTTTGAGGAATGACGGGATTCGAGATTGCGGGCATTTATCGGAAAAACAGCAACCTCTCCTCCGTCATTCCCGCGAAAGTGGGAATCCAGGTTCGTTGAGTTTCAGCTATTTCTAATAAATTCTTGCAACTTTGAGTTTCTGGATTCCCGCCTGCGTGGGAATGATGATATTTCTGTTTTTGATTTTTTGTTTTTGCGGGAATGACGGGATGCGGGTTTTCGTGCGGCGTTTTTCGCGCTTTGCTGTTTTGCTATAATCCGCCCTTTTTAAGGACGGGTGCGGTATGAGTCTTTACGCTTTGCTCTTGATTGCGCTGGGGATGTCGATGGATGCGTTTGCCGTCGCGCTGGCAAAGGGTGCGGCGGTCAGAATGCCTCCGCGCAAAATTGCAGCAACGGCTTTGGTGTTCGGCACGGTTGAAGCGCTCACGCCGCTGGCAGGCTGGGTAGGCGGTTTTTATGCCAAGCCGTTTATCAGCGAATGGGACCATTGGGCGGCTTTCGTCCTGCTGGGCGGGCTGGGTCTGAAAATGATGCACGAAGGGTTGTCCGGCGAGGCGGAGGACGCGCGGGAAACCAAACGGGAAAGCTGGTGGTTGACGGTTTTGACTGCTTTTGGAACCAGTATTGATTCCATGATAGTCGGGGTGGGCTTGGCGTTTATGGAGGTAAACATTGCCTTTGCCGCCGCAATCATCGGTATGGTGACGACGGTGATGGTGGCGGTCGGGCTGGCGGCGGGCGGGGCGTTGGGCGGGCTGTTTGGGAAACGTGCGGAGTTTGCCGGCGGGCTGGTGCTGATCGCCATCGGCACTTGGACACTCTTGTCGCACTTGGGGCTGATCGGGTAAGGACTGCCAAAAAATGCTGTCTGAAGCGTTGTTTGACCGTTTCAGACGGCATTTTTTATTTTTTGGGCGTAGGGCGAATCCGTAAGGTGGGATGTAGAGTGGGATGTAGGGTGGGCTAAAGCCCACCCTACGCCCACTGGAAACTTAACTCTGCGGCAATTTGTTGGAAACGGCTGAAACTCAATGGGCTAGATTCCCGCCTGCGCGGGAATGACGGTTCGGATGTTTTTATATCGAATCCGCCATATTTTTTACTTCAACCTTGCCGTCAAGCCGCGTTGTCGAAGCCGCTGTGGCGCAGCAGTGCGTCTATGCTCGGTTCGCGTCCGCGGAAGGCTTTGAAGGACTCTGCCGCGCTGCGGGAGCCGCCGACGGCGAGGATTTCCTGCCAGAAGCGTTTGCCTGTGGCGGCGACGTCGTCGCTTTCTTCAAAGGCGGCGTAGGCGTCCGCGCTCAATACTTCCGCCCATGCGTAGCTGTAATAGCCTGCGGAATAGCCGCCGGCGAAGATATGGCCGAAGCTCAAGGCGAAGCGGTTGTATTCGGGCGGTTGGATGACGGCGACTTCTTTGCGCACGCTGTCTAAAACCTGTTGCCAGTTTTTCAGACGGCCTTCGTCGTTTTCGCTGTAAATAGTCATGTCGAAGAGGGCGAACTCCATTTGGCGGACGAGGAACATACCGCGCTGGAAGTTTTTGGCGGCGAGCATTTTGTCGAAGAGTTCTTTCGGCAGGGGAACGCCGGTTTCTTCGTGGGCGGACATTTGTGCCAAGACATTGTATTCCCAAACGAAATTTTCCATAAACTGGCTGGGCAGTTCGACTGCGTCCCATTCTACGCCGTTGATGCCGGATACGCCCAGTTCGTCCACTTGGGTAAGCAGGTGGTGCAGCCCGTGTCCGGTTTCGTGGAAGAGTGTGAGGATTTCGTCGTGGCTCAAGCGGGCTTCTTTGCCGCCGACGGGCGGGGTGAAGTTGCAGACGAGGTAGGCGGTGGGCAGTTGCAGCGTGCCGTCGGCGAAGCGGCGGCGGCCTTTGTAGTCGTTCATCCACGCGCCGCCGCGTTTGCCTTCGCGTGCGTACAAATCCATATAAACGCCGCCTATAGTTTTGCCGTCTTGTTCCAGCTCGAAGTAGCGCACGTCTTTGTGCCAGACGGGAACGGTTTTTTCGGCGAATCCGATACCGTAGAGTTTTTTGATTTGGGCGAACAGGCCTGCCAGAACTTTGCCGACGGGGAAGTATTTTTTGACTTCGGTTTCGCTGAATGCGTATTTGGCTTCGCGCAGTTTTTCGCCGGCGTAGCCCAAGTCCCACGGTTGCGGGTCGGCGAGGTTCAGGCTTTCGCGGGCGAAGGCTTTGACTTCGGCGAGGTCTTTTTCGGCGTAGGGTTTGGCGCGGCGGGCGAGGTCGTGCAGGAAGTTTAAAACTTGTTCGGGGGTGTCCGCCATTTTGGTTGCCAGCGACAATTCGGCGTAGTTTTTGAAGCCGAGCAGTTTGGCGGTTTTCAATGCGTTTTCGAGCGTGCGGTCGATGTTGGCGGTGTTGTCGAATTTGCCGTCGTCTGAAAGTTCGCTGGCGCGGGTAACGTAGGCGCGGTAGATTTGTTCGCGCAGTTCGCGGTTGTCGGCGTATTGGATGACGGCGAGGTAGTGCGGAATCTGCAAACCGATTTTGTAGCCTGTTTTGCCTTCGCTTTGCGCGGCGGCGGCAAACATGGCGAGCGAGTCTTCGGGAATGCCGGCAAGCGGTGCGGCATCGTCAAAGTAAATGCCGAACGCGTCGGTCGCGTCTAGGACGTTTTGCGAGAATTTGGCGGAGAGTTGCGCGCCTTCGGTTTGCAGTTTTGCTAGTTCTGCCTGCTGTTCGGGCGGCAGTTCCGCGCCGCTCAATACGAAATCGCGCAGGTCGTGGTTGAGCTTGGTTTTTTGCGCGGGGGAGAGGGTGTCGAACTCGGGGGAGTTTTTGATGGTTTTGAAGCGGTTGTACAGCTCGATATCTTGTCCGATTTCGGTGAAGAAGACGGTGATTTCAGGCATTAATTCATTGTAAACGGCGCGCAGTTCGGGCGTGTCGACAACGGAGTTGAGATGCGACACCACGCCCCAAATCCTGCCGACGCGTTCGGTGATGCCGGTCAGACGCTCGACGGTGTTCGCCCAGCCGGTGTGCGTTTGGGCTTTGATGGCGGCGATTTGTTCGCGCGCTTCGGCGATGGCGGTTTGGACGGCGGGTTTGATGTCTTCGGTTTTGATTTGGTCGAAACGGGGTTCTTCGCCCAAGTGGAGCAGTGCGTTATCGGTCATAAGATGGGTTTCCTTTGTGTGTTGTGCTTCAGACGGCATATCGGCGGCACGCCGTCTGAAGCCGGAAATGGGGCCGGCCGGGGAAAGTTAAAGTGTTTCGGAGTCGGCGGGATGGTTTAACAGGCGGTATTGTACGCGCAAAAATTCGTCCATAACCGCCTGTTGGATTTCCAGCCGCTTTGAAACGGGGGAGGCGAAGCGGACGATGATGCGGTATGCCTTGTCGTCGTACGGCACGCGGGTAACGCGCGGTCTGGCGGCGGGCGTGATAAACAGTTTTTCCGCCTGCACGTTTTCCAAATGCCGTTGGATGGCGGGGATGTAGGGCGCGCACAAGGGCTCGAGTACGGCTTTCAGACGGCATACGGCTTCATCCGAATCCAAATGGATGGGAACGGGGATTTCGACCGTATGGATGACATAGTCGCCCAAAATATTGTCGCGGCGCACGGGGTGGCTCAACAACAGGCTGTTGGGGAAAGAAACGGTGGTTCCCGCAAGCTGTCCGACCAGGGGGTTCGGACCGACCTGCATCATTAGCGTGTTCAACAGGTTGATGTCGACCACGCGCCCGCGCAGGCCGTTGATTTCGATATAGTCGCCGACCGAGTATTGCTGGGTGGCAGACCTTAAAATACTGCCCGACAGACACATAATCAGTTCTTTCGTTGCCACGACGACCGCCGCCGCCACCGCAAACATCGACAAAGCTAGCGTTTGAATTTGAGCCGACCAGATAAATGCCAGCGAAAACAGCACCAAAAGCAGCGTTACATTGCGGCTGGCAACCAAAAACCGCCGCTTGCTTTCGATGCCGAAATCCGGATGCCGTCTGAAGTGGATGTTCAACAGAAGGGCGCGCGCCAGCAGCAAAGCCGCGACCGCCGCCACGGATTCGGCCGCCTCCGCACGTATCGGGACGGCATCGAGCCAAGTGTCCAACATATTCCATATTTCCATTTCCGCGCCCCTGTCCGAAAAGTATAGGGTGTAGATTTTAGTGGCAAAAAAACGCTTTTGCCACTTTGCCGGCAAATCCCGCGCCCGTACCGGCCGCCAATGCGCCGCCCGCCCTTTCAGACGGCATCCGGATGCGGATAACGCTGAATCAGGCGGTGAAATCGGCTATAATACACAATTATATACGCCGTCCCGCCCGCTTTTTCCACAAGGCGCGGACTGTTTTGGCGGCATCGCAAAATCTTTTCAAAATCCGGCAAAAAATATGACTGAACAAAAACACGAAGAATACGGCGCCGACAGCATCCAGGTGCTCGAAGGCTTGGAAGCGGTACGCAAACGCCCCGGTATGTACATCGGCGACACGCAGGACGGCAGCGGCCTGCACCATATGGTGTTCGAAGTATTGGACAACGCCATCGACGAAGCACTCGCCGGACATTGCGACAAAATCACCGTTACCATCCACGCCGACCATTCCGTCAGCGTCGCCGACAACGGGCGCGGTATGCCTACCGGCATCCACCCGAAAGAAGGGCGTTCCGCCGCCGAAGTCATCATGACCGTATTGCACGCAGGCGGCAAATTCGACAACAACAGCTACAAAATCTCCGGCGGCCTGCACGGCGTGGGCGTATCCGTCGTCAACGCACTGTCCGACTGGGTAACGCTGACCATCTACCGCGACGGCAAAGAACACTTCGTCCGCTTCGTACGCGGCGAAACCGAAGAGCCGTTGAAGGTTGTCGGCGATTCCGATAAAAAAGGCACGACCGTGCGCTTCCTCGCCAGTACGGAAACCTTCGGCAACGTCGAATACAGCTTCGACATCCTTGCCAAACGCATCCGTGAACTTTCTTTCCTGAACAACGGCGTGGACATCGAATTGACCGACGAACGCGACGGTAAACACGAAAGCTTCGCCCTTTCCGGCGGCGTGGCGGGTTTTGTGCAATACATGAACCGCAAAAAAACGCCGTTGCACGAAAAAATCTTCTACGCGTTCGGCGAGAAAGACGGCATGAGCGTCGAATGCGCGATGCAGTGGAACGACAGCTATCAGGAAAGCGTGCAGTGCTTCACCAACAACATCCCTCAGCGCGACGGCGGTACGCACTTGACCGCATTGCGCCAAGTGATGACGCGCACCATCAACAGCTACATCGAAGCCAACGAAGTCGCCAAAAAAGCCAAAGTTGAAACCGCCGGCGACGATATGCGCGAAGGTTTGACCTGCGTGTTGTCCGTCAAACTGCCCGACCCCAAATTCTCATCCCAAACCAAAGACAAACTGGTTTCCGGCGAAATCGGCCCCGTCGTCAACGAAGTCATCAGCCAAGCCTTGACCGACTTCCTCGAAGAAAACCCTGCCGAAGCCAAAATCATCACCGGCAAAATCGTCGATGCCGCCCGCGCGCGCGAAGCCGCCCGCAAAGCCCGCGAAATTACCCGCCGCAAAGGCGTGATGGACGGCTTGGGACTGCCCGGCAAACTCGCCGACTGCCAAGAAAAAGACCCTGCCTTGTCAGAGCTTTATCTGGTCGAGGGCGATTCCGCAGGTGGCTCCGCCAAACAAGGCCGCGACCGTAAGTTCCAAGCCATTTTGCCGCTCAAAGGCAAAATCTTGAACGTCGAAAAAGCCCGCTTTGAAAAAATGCTCGCCAGCCAAGAGGTCGCCACCCTGATTACCGCGCTGGGCGCAGGCATCGGCAAAGAAGAGTTCAACCCCGAAAAACTGCGTTACCACCGCATCATCATCATGACCGATGCCGACGTGGACGGTGCACACATCCGCACCCTGCTCCTGACCTTCTTCTACCGCCAAATGCCCGAACTGGTCGAGCGCGGCTACATCTACATCGCCCAGCCGCCGCTCTACAAAGCCAAATACGGCAAGCAGGAGCGTTACCTCAAAGACGAACTGGAAAAAGACCAATGGCTGCTCGGCCTCGCCTTGGAAAAAGCCAAAATCGTTTCAGACGGCCGCACCATCGAAGGCGCAGAGCTTACCGACACCGCCAAACAATTCCTGTTGGCGAAAACCGTCATCGAACAGGAAAGCCGCTTCGTGGACGAACTCGTCCTACGCGCCATGCTGCACGCGTCGCCTATTGATTTGACGTCGTCTGAAAACGCCGACAAAGCCGTTGCCGAACTTTCCGGTTTGCTCGACGAAAAAGAAGTCGCCCTCGAACGCATCGAAGGACACGAAGGCAACCGCTTCATCAAAATCACCCGCAAACTGCACGGCAACGTCATGGTCAGCTACATCGAACCCAAGTTCCTCAACAGCAAAGCCTACCAAACCCTCACCCAAACCGCCGCCGCGCTCAAAGGCTTGGTTGGCGAGGGCGCCAAGCTCTACAAAGGCGAGAACGAGTACGACGTGGACAGCTTTGAAACCGCGCTGAACATCCTGCTCCAAAACGCCCAAAAAGGCATGTCCATTCAGCGATACAAAGGTTTGGGCGAGATGAACCCCGAACAGCTTTGGGAAACCACGATGGATCCCGCCGTGCGCCGTCTGTTGAAAGTGCGCATCGAAGACGCCATCGCCGCCGATGAAGTGTTCGTTACCCTGATGGGCGACGAAGTCGAACCGCGTCGCGCCTTCATCGAAAACAATGCGCTGATTGCCCAAAATATCGACGCATAAGTGCCGTTTTAAAAAGGAGACGGGCAGCTTGCCGCGTCTCCTTTTGGTTTGTCAAACGGAAGCCATGCCGTCTGAAACCGCCTTTCGGAGCAAAACCATGATCAGCATTTTTGATATAGTGGATTAAATTTAAATCAGGACAAGGCGACGAAGCCGCAGACAGTACAAATAGTACGGAACCGATTCACTTGGTGCTTGAGCACCTTAGAGAATCGTTCTCTTTGAGCTAAGGCGAGGCAACGCTGTACTGGTTTAAATTTAATCCACTATATTTTCAAAATCGGTATCGGCCCTTCTAGTTCGCATACCGTTGGCCCGATGAAGGCCGCCGCCGCCTTTGCCGCAGGCTTGGACGCGCAAACCGCCCGCATCGCCATCGACATTTACGGCTCGCTTGCCCTGACCGGATACGGACATGGCACATTTGACGCGCTGATGCTCGGTTTGGAAGGCAGCCTGCCGCACGACATCCCGCTTGCCGGCATTCCCGAACGCCTCGGACGCATCCGCACGCAGCACATCCTCTGCCTCAACGGGCAAGAAATCTGCTTCATCCCCGACCGCGACCTGAACATACTCGGCAATCAAGTGCTGCCCAAACACCCCAACGGCCTGCGTTTTACCGCCTATGCTTCAGACGGCACGGTATTGAAGGAACAGGTTTATTATTCGGTCGGCGGCGGTTTTGTCGTTACCGAAGAAGATTTCGAGCGGCAGGCGGAAACAGAAAAAGCCGTTCCCTATCCCTATACCAGTTGCGCCGAGTTGCTTGCCCAATGCCGTCTGAACCGGCTCGACATCTCCGAAGTCGTGTTGGCAAACGAAGCCGCGCTTGCCGGACTCGCTGCCACGCTCCGGAAAAAGCCGTCCCCGTATCCGTGCGCGTGGTCGAGTGCTGAGGATGGATAGAAACGGAAATGCCGTCTGAAAACAGTTTTTCAGACGGCATTTCATTTATTTCTTGTTGCTTTACCGTTTCAGTGCCAACGTCAACACGCCCGCCGTTACCAGCCCCAAGCCTATCCATTCCTGCGTACTGGGGCGTTCGTCCAAGAAAACCACCGCCATCAGCGCGACCAGGACCAGGCTGAATTTGTCGACGGGCGCGACTTGCGAGGCGTTGCCCAGTTGCAGGGCTTTGAAGTAGGCGAGCCAGGATGCGCCGGTCGCCAAACCCGACAGAATTAAGAATGTCCAGTTTTTTCCTGTAAACCCGTTTACGCCCTGCCATTTGCCGGTGTAGGTCAAAAACAGTACCAAAGCGGCGAGGATTACCAAGGTGCGGATAAAGGTGGCGAAATCCGAATCGATGCCCTGCAAACCCATTTTGGCGAAAATGGCGGTCAGCGAGGCGAAGCCTGCCGATGCCAATGCCCAAAACAGCCATGCGTTGCTGCCCATGTTTTTTCCTTTGTTTCAAATTGTTGACAATATGAATCCGCTTGTTGATGAAATATCAAAATTTTCACTGCGGTTTGTCTTTGGAAAACGTTATAATAGAACGAATATTCTTTTTCTTCCAGCCGTCTTTAGTGTATTGTTTCAGACGGCCTTTCCCTCTCTCAATAAAGGAAAATCATGAGCTTCAAAACCGATGCCGAAATCGCCCAATCCTCCACCATGCGCCCGATTGGTGAAATTGCCGCCAAGCTGGGTTTGAACGTTGACAACATCGAGCCCTATGGCCATTACAAAGCCAAAATCAATCCTGCCGAAGCGTTTAAACTGCCGCAAAAACAAGGCCGTCTGATTTTGGTTACCGCCATTAATCCGACTCCGGCGGGCGAGGGCAAAACCACTGTAACCATCGGTTTGGCGGATGCATTGCGCCATATCGGCAAAGACTCTGTGATTGCTTTGCGCGAGCCTTCTTTGGGTCCGGTGTTTGGTGTGAAAGGCGGCGCGGCAGGCGGCGGCTATGCCCAAGTTTTGCCGATGGAAGACATCAACCTGCACTTCACCGGCGACTTCCATGCCATCGGTGCGGCGAATAACCTGCTCGCCGCCATGCTCGACAACCATATCTACCAAGGCAACGAGTTGAATATCGATCCGAAACGCGTCCTGTGGCGGCGCGTGGTCGATATGAACGACCGCCAGTTACGCAACATCATCGACGGTATGGGCAAACCTGTTGACGGCGTGATGCGTCCTGACGGTTTTGATATTACCGTTGCCTCCGAAGTGATGGCGGTATTCTGCCTTGCCAAAGATATCAGCGATTTGAAAGAGCGTTTGGGCAACATCCTCGTCGCCTATGCCAAAGACGGCAGTCCTGTTTACGCCAAAGATTTGAAAGCACACGGCGCGATGGCGGCATTGCTCAAAGATGCGATTAAGCCCAACTTGGTACAAACCATCGAAGGCACTCCGGCATTTGTACACGGCGGCCCGTTCGCCAACATCGCCCACGGCTGCAACTCTGTAACGGCCACCCGTTTGGCGAAACACCTTGCCGATTATGCCGTAACAGAAGCAGGCTTCGGCGCGGATTTGGGTGCGGAAAAATTCTGCGATATCAAATGCCGCCTTGCCGGTTTGAAACCCGACGCAGCCGTTGTCGTCGCCACCGTCCGCGCCTTGAAATACAACGGCGGCGTGGAACGCGCCAACCTCGGCGAAGAAAATTTAGACGCTTTGGCAAAAGGTCTGCCCAATCTTTTGAAACACATTTCCAACCTGAAAAATGTATTCGGGCTGCCCGTCGTCGTCGCTATCAACCGCTTCGTGTCCGATTCCGATGCCGAGTTGGCGATGATTGAAAAAGCCTGCGCCGAACACGGCGTTGAAGTTTCCCTGACCGAAGTGTGGGGCAAAGGCGGCGCGGGCGGCGCAGATTTGGCGCACAAAGTCGTTAACGCCATCGAAAACCAATCCAACGAATTCCGCTTCGCCTACGATGTCGAATTGAGCATTAAAGACAAAATCCGTGCGATTGCACAAAAAGTGTACGGCGCGGAAGATGTCGATTTCAGCGCGGAAGCGTCTGCCGAAATCGCCTCGCTGGAAAAACTGGGCTTGGACAAAATGCCCGTCTGTATGGCGAAAACCCAATATTCTTTGAGCGACAACGCCAAACTCTTGGGCTGCCCCGAAGGCTTCCGCATTACCGTGCGCGGCATTACCGTTTCTTCCGGCGCGGGCTTCATCGTCGCCCTGTGCGGCAATATGATGAAAATGCCGGGCCTGCCCAAAGTTCCGGCCGCCGAGAAAATCGACGTGGACGCAGAAGGCGTGATTCACGGCTTGTTCTGAGCGGTTTTTGAAACCGGATGCCGTCTGAAGCCGTTTCAGACGGCATTTTTTCGGAACGCGGGCGGCGGTATGCTATAATCCGCCGTTAAATTTCTCTATTTTCAGGAAAAAACATGAGTTTGAAATGCGGCATCGTCGGTTTGCCCAACGTCGGCAAATCCACCCTCTTTAACGCGCTGACCCAGTCGGGTATCGAAGCGGCAAACTATCCTTTCTGTACCATCGAACCCAACGTCGGCATCGTTGAAGTGCCCGACCCGCGCATGGCGGAGCTGGCGAAAATCGTCAATCCGCAAAAAATGCAGCCCGCCATCGTCGAGTTCGTCGATATCGCCGGTTTGGTTGCAGGCGCGAGCAAAGGCGAAGGTCTGGGTAACCAGTTCCTTGCCAACATCCGCGAAACCGATGCCATCGTCAACGTCGTGCGCTGCTTTGACGACGACAACATCGTCCACGTTTCCGGCAAAGTCGATCCGATTGCCGACATCGAAACCATTGGCACCGAGTTGGCGCTTGCCGACCTCGCCAGCGTCGAAAAAGCCATCGTCCGCGAAGAAAAACGCGCCCGCTCAGGCGACAAAGACGCGCAAAAACTGGTCGAACTGTGTAAAAAACTGCTGCCGCATCTGGACGAAGGCAAACCCGTGCGTTCCTTCGGTTTGGACGCGGAAGAACGCGCGATGCTCAAACCGCTGTTCCTGCTGACCGCCAAACCTGCGATGTATGTGGGCAACGTTGCCGAAGACGGTTTTGAAAACAATCCGCACCTCGACCGCCTGAAAGAATTGGCAGCAAAAGAAAACGCCCCCGTCGTTGCCGTTTGCGCCGCGATGGAAAGCGAAATTGCCGAATTGGAAGACGACGAAAAAGCCGAGTTTCTCGCCGAAATGGGCTTGGAAGAACCCGGCCTGAACCGCCTGATTCGTGCCGGCTACGACCTCTTGGGCCTGCAAACCTACTTCACCGCCGGTGTCAAAGAAGTCCGCGCCTGGACCATCCACAAAGGCGACACCGCCCCGCAAGCCGCCGGCGTGATTCATACGGATTTTGAACGCGGCTTCATCCGCGCCCAAGTGATTGCCTACGATGATTTTGTCTCGCTCGGCGGCGAAGCCAAAACCAAAGAAGCCGGCAAAATGCGCGTGGAAGGCAAGGAATACGTCGTGCAGGATGGGGATGTGATGCACTTTTTGTTTAACGTGTAACCCAAATGCGGCAGGTTTTCAGACGGCTTTGCCGAAAATGCCGTCTGAAGTCGGTTTTGGTGGCTTTCGGCGTTTCCATACCGCCGGAATGCGGCTGCATCAAAATAAAATCCCGCCTGCATTTCCGATTTGCCCTCCCCGATTTCTGCAAAACAAACCGCCTGCCCCGCCGTTACGGGAAGCCGTCCGGCATTCCGAATATCCCGATCCCCGATACGGAACAACCTTTCAGACGGCATTTGCGCCGCCGCGTTTCAAGTATAGTGGATTCAATTCAAATCAGGACAAGGCGACGAAGCCGCAGACAGTACAGATAGTACGGAACCGATTCACTTGGTGCTTGAGCACCTTAGAGAATCGTTCTCTTTGAGCTAAGGCGAGGCAACGCCGTACTGGTTTTTGTTAATCCGCTATAAAAACATTATGAGCCAAGCCTTACCCTACCGCCCGGACATCGACACATTGCGCGCCGCCGCCGTTTTGTCCGTCATCGTGTTCCATATCGAAAAAAATTGGCTGCCGGGCGGGTTTCTCGGTGTCGATATATTCTTTGTGATTTCAGGCTTTTTGATGACGGCGATTCTTCACCGCGAAATGTCGGGGGGGGGGGTTTCCCTGAAGGCATTTTATATCCGCCGCATCAAACGGATTTTGCCCGCATTTTTCGCCGTATTGGCGGCAACGCTGGCAGGCGGCTTCTTTTTATTCACCAAAGATGATTTCTTTCTTTTGTGGAAATCCGCGCTGACCGCCTTGGGTTTCGCCTCCAACCTGTATTTTGCAAGGGGAAAGGATTATTTCGATCCCGCGCAGGAAGAAAAGCCCTTGCTGCACATTTGGTCTTTGTCGGTCGAAGAACAATTTTACTTTGTCTTTCCGATATTGCTGCTGCTTGTCGCCCGCAAAAGCCCGCGCGTACAGTTCGGCTTCCTCGCCGCATTGTGCGCCTTAAGCCTTGCCGCTTCCTTTATGCCTTCCGCGTTCGATAAATATTACCTGCCCCACCTGCGCGCCTGCGAAATGCTGGTCGGATCGCTGACCGCCGTGTGGATGCGGTACCGGCAACAGCGGAATCTCGCCGTCGGCAGACGCTGTGCCGCCGCCGGCGTATTGTTTGCCGTGTGCATACTGTCCGCCTGCCTGTTTTCCTATTCGGAACAAACCGCCTATTTCCCGGGACCCGCCGCTTTGATTCCCTGTCTGGCTGTTGCCGCGCTGATTTATTTCAATCATTACGAACACCCGCTTAAAAAATTTTTCCAATCGAAAATCACCGTTGCCGCCGGTTTGATTTCCTATTCGCTTTATCTGTGGCATTGGCCGATATTGGCCTTTATGCGCTATATCGGTCCGGACAACCTGCCGCCTTATTCGCCGGCGGCGGCTGTCGTCCTGATATTGCTGCTTTCCCTGTTTTCTTATCACTGCATCGAAAAGCCGTTTAAAAAATGGAAAGGTTCGTTCGCACAATCCGTTTTATGGATTTATGCCTTGCCTATGCTCATTTTGGGCGCGGGCTCGTTTTTTGCGATGAGGCTGCCGTTTATGACGCAATACGACCGCTTGGGGCTGACGCGTTCCAACACCTCCTGCCACAACAATATCGGCAAACAATGCCTATGGGGGGATACAGAAAAACAGCCGGAACTGCTCATTTTGGGCGACTCCCACGCCGACCATTACAAAACATTCTTCGATGCCGTGGGCAAAAAAGAAAAATGGTCCGCCACTATGGTTTCCGCCGACGCTTGCGCCTATGTGGAAGGCTACGCGTCCCGCGTATTCCAAAACTGGGCCGCCTGCCGCGCCGTTTACCGCTATGCCGAAGAACACCTGCCCCGGTATTCAAAAGTGGTTTTGGCGATGCGCTGGGGCAGCCAGATGCCCGAAAACAGCCGCTCCCTTGCCTACGATGCTGATTTTTTCAAAAAATTCGACCGTATGCTGCACAAGCTCTCATCCGAAAAACAAGCCGTTTACCTGATGGCGGACAACCTTGCCTCGTCTTACAATGTCCAGCGCGCCTATATATTGTCTTCACGCATACCGGGCTACCGCCAAACCCTGCATCCGGACGACGAAAGCACCCTGAAAGCCAATGCCCGCATCAGGGAATTGGCAGCCAAATACCCCAACGTCTATATTATTGATGCCGCCGCCTATATCCCCGCAGATTTCCAAATCGGCGGATTGCCGGTTTACTCGGACAAAGACCACATCAACCCTTACGGCGGCACAGAATTGGCAAAGCGTTTTTCCGAAAAACAACGGTTTCTCGATACGCGCCATAACCATTGATTCGCTTAAATTTGTTACAATCGGCGGTTTGCAAAACCGCTAATTTTTTTGAAAGAGACCGATGAGCGTCATTCAAGACCTGCAATCGCGCGGCCTAATCGCGCAAACCACCGACATCGAAGCCTTAGACGCTTTGCTGAACGAACAAAAAATCGCCCTCTATTGCGGCTTCGACCCGACCGCCGACAGCCTGCACATCGGACACCTGCTGCCCGTATTGGCATTGCGCCGTTTCCAACAGGCGGGGCATACGCCGATTGCTTTGGTGGGCGGCGCGACCGGTATGATCGGCGACCCCAGCTTCAAAGCCGCCGAACGCAGCTTGAATTCCGCCGAAACTGTTGCCGGCTGGGTGGAAAGTATCCGCAACCAATTAACCCCTTTCTTGAGCTTTGAAGGCGGAAACGCCGCCGTTATGGCGAACAACGCTGACTGGTTCGGCAAAATGAACTGTCTCGACTTCCTGCGCGACATCGGCAAACATTTCTCCGTCAACGCCATGCTGAACAAAGAATCCGTCAAACAGCGCATCGACCGCGACGGCGCAGGCATTTCCTTCACCGAGTTCGCCTACTCCCTGCTGCAAGGTTACGACTTCGCCGAGTTGAACAAACGCCACGGCGCGGTTTTGGAAATCGGCGGCTCCGACCAATGGGGCAACATCACCGCCGGCATCGACCTGACACGCCGCCTGCACCAAAAACAAGTGTTCGGACTGACCCTGCCTTTGGTTACCAAATCAGACGGCACCAAATTCGGCAAAACCGAAGGCGGCGCGGTGTGGCTGAACGCGAAAAAAACCTCGCCCTATCAGTTCTACCAATTCTGGCTGAAAGTGGCCGATGCCGATGTGTATAAATTCCTGAAATACTTTACCTTCCTGTCCATCGAAGAAATCGATGCCGTCGAAGCCAAAGACAAGGCAAGCGGCAGCAAGCCCGAAGCGCAACGCATCCTCGCCGAAGAAATGACCCGCCTGATTCACGGCGAAGAAGCCCTTGCCGCCGCGCAACGCATTTCCGAAAGCCTGTTTGCTGAAGACCAAAGCCGGCTTACCGAAAGCGACTTCGAGCAACTTGCCCTCGACGGCCTGCCCGCATTTGAAGTTTCAGACGGCATCAACGCCGTTGAAGCCTTGGTCAAAACCGGCTTGGCATCCTCCAATAAAGAAGCGCGCGGCTTTGTGAACAGCAAAGCGGTTTTGCTCAACGGCAAACCGGCCGAAGCCAACAACCCCAACCACGCCGCCGAACGCCCCGACGATGCCTATCTGTTGACAGGCGAACACAAACGTTTCGGCAAATACACCATCCTCCGGCGCGGCAAACGCAACCACGCGCTTTTGGTTTGGAAATAATCCGGTTGCCGCAGAAATGCCGTCTGAAGCTTTCAGACGGCATTTTTATCAAATGCAAAACACCCTGCGCCTGCCGATATGCCGTCATTCCCGCGCAGGCGGGAATCTAGGACGTAAAATCTCAAGAAACCGTTGCACCCGATAAGTTTCTGCGCCGACAGGTCTAGATTCCCGCCTGCGCGGGAATAACGATGCAGGTATTTCTGATGATTCGGCAAACCGTAGCAACTGTATTTTTGCCCGACGGGGTGAAAAATGCAGTTGCTACGCAACACCCTGCGGCGCACCCTGTATCCACCCCCTCTCGAACATCTCCCCAAACAACGCCGCGTGCCTCGGGCATTTGCCGTTTCCCTGCAAAATCTGCGATACAATGCCGTCTGAACATTTATCCGAATCCCAACCCGATGGATACCGCACAAAAACAACGCTGGGCACTGACACTATCCTATGACGGCAGCCGTTTTTACGGATGGCAGAAACAGGCTGGCGGCGTACCGACCGTTCAGACGGCATTGGAAACCGCACTCGCCCAAATCGCAGGGGAAGCGGTTTCCACCATTGTTGCCGGCAGAACCGACACCGGCGTGCATGCCACCGCCCAAGTCGTCCACTTCGACACAACTTCCGTCCGTCCCCAACAGGCATGGGTGCGCGGCGTAAATGCCCACCTGCCCGAAGGCATAGCCGTTTTGCACGCCCAACAGACCGCACCCGAATTTCATGCACGATTTGACGCATACGGACGGCACTACCGCTATCTGCTTGAATCTTCCCCCGTCCGTTCGCCGCTGTTGAAGCACAGGGTAGGTTGGACGCATCTCAAACTTGATATCGAACCGATGCGCCGGGCTGCCGCCTTATTGATCGGCGAACAAGACTTTTCCAGTTTCCGCGCCGCCGAGTGCCAGGCAAAATCTCCCGTCAAAACCATCTACCGCGCCGACCTTACCCAAAGTGCAGGACTCGTCCGCCTCGATTTGCACGGCAACGCCTTTTTGCACCATATGGTACGCAACATCATGGGCGCGCTCGTTTATGTCGGCAGCGGCAGGCTCAGCGTCGAAGGCTTCGCCGCACTGATTCAAGAACGCAGCCGCCTCAAAGCCCCACCGACCTTCATGCCCGACGGACTCTACCTGACCGGCGTCGACTATCCCGAGGCATACGGCATCATCCGCCCCCAAATCCCCGAATGGCTTTAAAACATTCTTGTCGCGGAGATTTTGAAATCGGACAAACTGTCAGGCAATCTTTTTCAATGTTGACACTATAGTGGATTAACAAAAATCAGGACAAGGCGACGAAGCCGCAGACAGTACAAATAGTACGGAACCGATTCACTTGGTGCTTCAGCACCTTAGAGAGTCGTTCTCTTTGAGCTAAGGCGAGGCAACGCTGTACTGGTTTTTGTTAATCCACTATAACCCCCGGTTTGCAATGCCCTCCAATGCCTTCCCGAGCAAGTGTTGTAAAAATGCAAATCTTAAAAATTTAAAATAACTATATGTTATAAAACAAAAAATACTCATAATATCTCTATCCGACCTTCAAAATACACATCGGATTCCACACAAAAACAGGCAGAAGTTTGTTTTTTCAGACAGGAACATTTATAGTTTCAGACATGGAATCGCCGAACCCCTCGGCGGTAAATGCAAAGCTAAGCGGCTTGGAAAGCCCGGTCCGCTTAAATTTCTTAACCAAAAAAGGAATACAGCAATGAAAAAATCCCTGATTGCCCTGACTTTGGCAGCCCTTCCTGTTGCAGCAATGGCTGATGTTACCCTGTACGGCACCATCAAAGCCGGCGTAGAAACTTACCGCACTGTAAAACATGCAGAAGGCAAAGTAACTGAAGTGAAAACCGGCAGCGAAATCGCCGACTTCGGTTCTAAAATCGGTTTCAGAGGTCAAGAAGACTTCGGCAACGGCATGAAAGCCATTTGGCAGTTGGAACAAAAAGCCTCCATCGCCGGTACTGACAGCGGCTGGGGTAACCGCCAATCCTTCATCGGCTTGAAAGGCGGCTTCGGTACCGTCCGCGCCGGTAACCTGAACAGCATCCTGAAAGACAGCGGCGGCAACGTCAACGCTTGGGATTCCGGTTCTACCAAGGATACTGGAATTGAAAATGTGCTGCAAGTCAGCAAAATTTCCGCTCCGGAACACCGCTACGCATCCGTACGTTACGATTCTCCCGAATTTGCCGGCTTCAGCGGCAGCGTACAATACGCGCCTAAAGACAATTCAGGTAAAAACGGCGAATCTTACCACGTTGGTTTGAACTACCAAAACAGCGGCTTCTTCGCACAATACGCCGGCTTGTTCCAAAGACACGGTGAAGGCACTAGCGCAGAAAAAGTTGGTCAGCCTGTTGAAAAACTGCAAGTTCACCGTTTGGTCGGCGGTTACGACAATGATGCCCTGTACGCTTCCGTAGCCGTACAGCAACAAGATGCGAAATTGGCTGATGCTTCCAATTCGCACAACTCTCAAACCGAAGTTGCCGCTACCGTGGCATACCGCTTCGGCAACGTAACGCCCCGCGTTTCTTACGCCCACGGCTTCAAAGGCACTGTTGCTAAAGCAGACGGCGACAACCGTTACGACCAAGTTATCGTCGGTGCGGAATACGACTTCTCCAAACGCACTTCTGCCTTGGTTTCTGCCGGCTGGTTGCAAGAAGGCAAAGGCGCAAACAAAACCGTATCGACTGCCAGTACTGTCGGTCTGCGCCACAAATTTTAATCTGCAAAGATTGGTATCAACAAAAAGCCTGTCGTCAGACAGGCTTTTTTCTGTTTTCTG
This sequence comes from Neisseria polysaccharea, assembly GCF_963392925.1. Lineage (NCBI taxonomy): Bacteria > Pseudomonadati > Pseudomonadota > Betaproteobacteria > Neisseriales > Neisseriaceae > Neisseria > Neisseria polysaccharea. The sequence goes on along the minus strand of NZ_CAUJNZ010000005.1, from coordinate 87,789 downwards.
TTTTTAGTGAGCCGTAGGGTGGGCTTCAGCCCACCAATCCCACCAATTTCACCGCATCAAAGGTTTTTGGGGAATAGGCGTGATTCGGCGGTTTCGGTTTTCGGCGGCATTGATGGATTTGACGGAATCGTTGGAATTGGTGGGTTTGGTAATATTGGAGTGATTGGTGGGAATGGTGGGCTGAAGCCCACCCTACGACCCATTCTACAGTCTGCCATACAGCCCGCCCTGCGCCCACGCTGCACATCCTACGTCTGCTTTGCGTTCCTTTAAGCAGCATTTTACGCAATACTTTATGCAACACTTTGCGTCCGCTGAAAAAATTTTAAACGGTCTTTTTTATCAAATGCAAAAATATGCCGTCATTCCCGCGCAGGCATTTGTCTGCACAGAAACCTGCATCCCGTCATTCCCGCGCAGGCGGGAATCCGAACACATCCGCACGGAAACCTGCACCGCGTCATTCCCACGAACCTACATTCCGTCATTCCCACGAAAGTGGGAATCCAGGACGCAAAATCTCAAGAAACCGTTTTATCCGATAAGTTTCCGCACCGACAGACCTAGATTCCCGCCTGCGCGGGAATGACGAATTCATCCGTACGGAAACCTGCACCGTGTCATTCCCACGAACCTGCATCCCGTCATTCCCACGAACCTACATCCCGTCATTCCCACGAAAGTGGGAATCCAGGACGCAAAATCTCAAGAAACCGTTTTATCCGATAAGTTTCCGCACCGACAGACCTAGATTCCCGCCTGCGCGGGAATGACGAATTCATCCGTACGGAAACCTGCACCGTGTCATTCCCACGAACCTGCATCCCGTCATTCCCACGAACCTACATTCCGTCATTCCCACGAAAGTGGGAATCTAGGATGCGGAATCTCAAGAAACCGTTGCATCCGATAAGTTTCTGTGCCGACAGGTCTAGATTCCCGCCTGCGCGGGAATGACGAATCCATCCGCACGGAAACCTGCACCGCGTCATTCCTACGAACCTACATTCTGTCATTCCCACGAACCTACATCCCGTCATTCCCACGAAAGTGGGAATCCAGAACGCAGGGTTGGAGAAACCGTTTTATCCGATAAGTTCCTGCACTGACAGACCTAGATTCCCGCCTGCGCGGGAATGACGAATCCATCCGCACGGAAACCTGCACCGCGTCATTCCCATGAACCTACATTCCGTCATTCCCACGAAAGTGGGAATCTAGAACGCAGGGTTGGAGAAACCGTTTTATCCGATAAGCTCCTGCACCGACAGACCTAGATTCCCGCCTGCGCGGGAATGACGAGTTTCAAGATGACGGTGTTATCAGGAATGACGGTTCGGGTATTTCCTTACGCCCGCCCTGCGCCTGTAAACGGTAAGTGCATCAAAAATGCCGTCTGAAAGGTTTTCAGACGGCATTGGTTCACGGACCGCGCTCGGGCGGTTTTGGCAAAATCAGTCGGCAACCGCCATCAGGCTGGCGTTGCCGCCGGCGGCTGTGGTGTTGACGCTGCAAGAGATTTCTTCAAACACTTGCAGGATGTCGAGTCCGTTTTCCGAAGGGAGGATGCGGATGAGTGCGCCGTCGTGGGCGGCAAGTTCCTGTTTGCGCGCGCTGTCCAAAGGCGACAGGGCGGCAACGTGGCTGATGCCGGCGGTTTCGGGTTTGCCGTTGATCAGCAGCAGACCTTCCAAGTCGGCAGTGTAGGAAGCCAAGGGGCTGTTGGGTTCGACCACTGCCTGTACGCCGGAGGCGGCAAGTTCGGTTAGGGCGCAGAAGGCTTGCAGGAGGCTGCCGCCGTGTACCCAGACGCGTTTTGGCGCGTGCCATGAGATGCTGTTGCGCTCGCCGGTCGGGCCGGTAAGGACGGTTTCGGCACGGCGCAGGGTGCGGATGCGGGCGTGTCCCAAAGCGGCCGCTGCGGCTTTTTTCTCTTCGGCATTGAACGGCAGTTTGTGAACCAGTGCTTCGAGGCGTTTGAGCGCGGCTTCGTCTGCCTGTCCGATTTGGCTCAGGGTCGGGGCAACCCATTCGGGGATGCGGGTCAGTTTTTGCAGGTAGAACGAACCGCCTGCTTTGGGACCTGTGCCGGACAGACCGTGTCCGCCGAAGGGCTGTACGCCGACGACTGCGCCGACGATGTTGCGGTTGACGTAAACGTTGCCGGCTTCGATGCGGCTGCGGATGTGGCGTACCGTGCCTTCGATGCGGCTGTGTACGCCGTGGGTCAGGGCGTAGCCTTTGCTGTTGATTTGGTCGATGACGCTGTCGAGTTCGTCGGCGCGGTAGCGGACGACGTGCAGGACGGGGCCGAAGACTTCGCGTTGCAGTTCGTTGAGGTTGTTCAATTCAAACAGGATGGGGCGAACGAACGTGGATTTTTCGGAATCGACATCGGCGGCGGTTTTGACTTCGTGGTAGGACTTGGCAACACCTTTCATTTTGTTGATGTGGTTCAACAGGTTTTGCTGCGCTTCGGCATCGATGACGGGGCCGACATCGGTAGTGAGCTGAATCGGTTTGCCGACGACGAGTTCGTCCATCGCGCCTTTGATCATGTCGAGCATACGGTCGGCAACGTCTTCTTGGACGCACAAGATACGCAGGGCGGAGCAGCGTTGTCCCGCGCTGTCGAAAGCGGAGTTCAATACGTCGGCGCAGACTTGTTCGGCAAGTGCGGTGGAATCGACAATCATGGCGTTTTGTCCGCCGGTTTCGGCAATCAGGACGGGATTGTCGTTGCGTTTGGCAAGGGCTTTGTTGATCAGGCGCGCCACTTCGGTCGAGCCTGTGAAAATCACGCCGCCGATGCGGGCATCGTTGGTCAATGCCGCACCCACGTCGCCTGCGCCGAGGACGAGTTGCAGGGCGGAAGTCGGGATGCCGGCTTCGTGCATGAGGGAAACGGCATAACCGGCAATCAGGCTGGTTTGTTCGGCGGGTTTGGCAATAACGGTGTTGCCTGCCGCCAATGCGGAAACGACTTCGCCGGTAAAGATGGCGAGCGGGAAGTTCCACGGGCTGATGGCGACAATCGCGCCGACGGCTTCGGCATCTTTGGGCAGGGTGTGTTCGGCTTCGTTTGCGTAGTAGCGGCAGAAATCGACGGCTTCGCGCACTTCGGCAATGGCGTTGTTCAGCGTTTTGCCTGCTTCGCGCACGGCAAGCATCATCAGCGCGGGGGTGTGCTGTTCGAGCAGGTCGGCGAAACGGCGCAGGCAGGCGGCGCGTTCGGCGGCAGGTGTCGCACTCCATTCGGGGAACGCGGCAACGGCTGCGCCAACTGCTTCTTGGGCAAGCGCGGCATCGGCAAAGCTGACTGTGCCGACGATGTCGTCGTGGTCGGCGGGGTTTTTAATCGGTTGCGTTTCGCCGACATCGCGGGCTTTGCCATTGACAATGGACGCGGCATGGAAGTCTTGCGCGGCGGCTTTGTTCATCTGTTCTTGAAGCTGCTGCAATACGTTTTCGTTGCTCAAGTCCACGCCTTGCGAGTTCAGACGGCATTTGCCGTACAAATCGCGCGGCAGCGGCAAGGCGTTATGCAGATGGATGCCTTGTTCGGCGATGGTGTCGAACGGGCTCTTAATCAGGCGGTCGATACTGATGTTTTCATCGACGATTTGGTTGACGAAAGACGAGTTCGCGCCGTTTTCCAACAGGCGGCGCACCAAGTAGGCGAGCAGGGTTTCGTGCGTACCGACCGGGGCGTACACGCGCACGCGGCGGCCTAAGTTTTGCGGGCCGACCACTTGGTCGTACAGGGTTTCGCCCATGCCGTGCAGACATTGGTGTTCAAAATCTTTGCCTTTGCCCATTTGGTAGATTGCGCCCAAGGTGTAGGCGTTGTGCGTGGCAAATTGCGGGAATACCGCGTCTTGCGCGGAAAGCAGTTTGCGCGCGCAGGCGAGGTAGGAGATGTCGGTGTGGACTTTGCGGGTGTAGGTCGGATAGCCGTTCAAGCCGTCCACTTGCGCCCATTTGATTTCGCTGTCCCAATACGCGCCTTTGACGAGGCGGATCATTAGTTTTTGGTTGTTGCGGCGGGCAAGGTCGATCAGGTAGTCGATAACGAACGGACAACGTTTTTGGTAGGCTTGAACAACGAAACCGATGCCTTTGTAGCCTGCCAAATCGGGATCGGAAACGAGTGCCTCCATCAAATCCAAAGACAGCTCCAGACGGTTGGCTTCTTCGGCATCGATGTTGATACCGATATCGTATTTTTTACCCAAAAGGAACAATTCTTTCAGGCGCGGCAACAGTTCGCCCATTACGCGTCCGTGTTGGGCGCGCGAGTAGCGAGGGTGGATGGCGGAGAGTTTGACGGAAATGCCGTTGCCTTCGTAAACGCCTTGTCCTGCCGCATCTTTGCCGATGGCGTGGATGGCTTCGACATAGTCGCGGTAGTAGCGGTCGGCATCGGCTTGGGTGTAGGCGGCTTCGCCCAACATATCGAAGGAGAAGCGGTAGCCCATTTTTTCGCGTTCTTTGCCGTTTTGCAGGGCTTCTTCAATGGTCTGTCCGGTGACGAACTGTTTGCCCAGAAGCCGCATGGCGTAATTTACGCCTTGGCGGATGAGCGGTGCGCCGCCTTTGCCGATCAGGCGGCCGAGTGCGGAACTCATTTGTTTGTCGTTTGTGGCGGTCAGTTTGCCGGTAATCAGCAGGCCCCAGGCGGCAGCATTGACGAAGAGGGAAGGGCTGTTGTTCAAATGGCTTTTCCAGTTGCCGTCTGAAATCTTGTCGGCAATCAGGCGGTCGCGCGTGGCGTTGTCGGGAATGCGCAGCAGGGCTTCCGCCAGACACATCAGCGCGATGCCTTCTTCGCTGGAGAGTGAAAACTCGTGCATCAGCGCATCCACGCCGCCGGCTTTAGTGCGGCCGGCGCGGACTTGGGTAACCAAACGGCGGGCAAGCTCGGAGGCGGCGTTGCGCTCTTCGTCACTCATCTGTGCACGTTGCAACATATCCTGTACGGCTTCGATTTCATTACGGCGGTAGGCATCGGTTATCGCTTGGCGCAGGGCAGTTTGTGCCGGAAATGCAAAATGAAACATTTTTTGGATTCTCCAAAGTTTTTCGGGGGGCAGGCGGCATCGGTGCGGCCTGAATACGGTAATATCGTAATAAATCCGCAGATGAAATACAAGGCTTCAAATGCGGGCAGGGTAGGTGCTTCCGTTTCTTTGAAAATGAAACGGGTAAAACACAAATAAGGCCTGTATGCAGGCAAGGTTTATTTGTGTTTGACCCGGAAACGGGTTCAGACGGCACGAACCGGGATGCCGTGCCGTCTGAAAGGGGTTTATCGGGTGGCGCGGTAATCTGCGTCGGCTTTTTCAAAGCGTTCTTGGATTTCGCGCGAAGGTTCTTTGTTGAACAGGGAAACCAACACGGCAACGATCAAGCAAACAATAAAGCCCGGGACGATTTCGTACATCGTCAACAAGCCGTTTTCGCCTACCGCTTGAGCCGGTTTTTTTACCCATTCCGCCCATACGACTACGGTTAAGGCACCTGCAACCATACCCGACAACGCGCCGTAGGCAGTGATGCGTTTCCACAATACGGACAGAATCACAATCGGGCCGAATGCCGCACCGAAACCTGCCCACGCATAAGACACCAGTCCCAATACTTTGCTGTTCGGATCGGAAGCAATCAGGATGGAAATCACGGCAATCGCCAAGACCATCAGGCGGCCGACCCATACCAGTTCCGACTGTTGCGCGTTTTTACGCAAAAAGCCTTTGTAGAAGTCTTCGGTAATCGCGCTGGAGCAAACCAAAAGCTGGCAGGACAGGGTGGACATCACCGCCGCCAAAATCGCGCTCAAAATAATGCCGGCGATCCAAGGGTTGAACAGCAGGGTGGAAAGCGCGATGAAGATGCGTTCGTGGTTGCCGCTCATAGAAGAAACTTTGTCGGGATTTGCACCGAAATACGCAATGCCGAAATAACCGACCGCTACCGCGCCCGCAAGGCACAACGCCATCCAAGTCATACCGATGCGGCGTGCGGATACCAGCGATTTCGCGCTTTCGGCCGCCATAAAGCGCGCCAAAATGTGCGGCTGTCCGAAATAGCCCAAGCCCCATGCGGCGGTGGAAATGATGCCGATGACGGTCGTACCGGCAAACAGGCTGCCGTATTCTTTGCCCGTGCCTGCGGCGACGCTTTGAATCGCGGCAGACATCTGTTCCGCGCCGCCCAAGCCCAGATAGACCATCACAGGCGTTAAAATCAGCGCGAAAATCATCAAAGAGGCCTGCAACGTATCCGTCCAACTTACCGCCAAGAAGCCGCCCAAGAAGGTATAGGCGATGGTCGCGCCCGCGCCCAGCCACATTGCCTGATTGTAAGTCATACCTTCAAACAGGCTTTGGAACAGGGTTGCGCCCGCCACAATGCCCGAGGCGCAATAAATCGTGAAGAAAAACAGGATAATCAGTGCGGAAACCACTTTCATCAAGTGTCCGCCCGCGCCGAAGCGGTGGAAGAAATAATCCGGCAGCGTCAGCGCATTGTTGGCGTATTCGGTATGCACGCGCAGGCGGCCCGCCACCAAGAGCCAGTTGAAATACGCGCCGACCAAGAGGCCGATGGCAATCCAAGCCTCATTCAAACCGCTCAAATAAATCGCGCCCGGCAGACCCATCAGCAGCCAGCCGGACATATCGGACGCGCCTGCCGACATCGCCGTAACAAACGGGCCCAGGCTGCGACCGCCCAAAATATAATCGTCGAAATTGCGCGTGGAAAAATAAGCGGCAAGCCCGATGAGAAGGACTGCAACCAGATAGATTGCAAAAGTGATGTACATGGGATTCATGTGCTATTCCTCGTCTAAAACTTCAGAATTACAGGCTTTGAAATTGCAAGCAACTCATGCCTGAAATGTTTTTCTAATAAAAGTACAACGGAAAATCCGGACACCCGAAAGGGGATTCGGATAAATTATCTTCAATCACAATAAGATATGTAATGAAATCACGTGAAATTGTAAATAATTTGGTTCAGCATAACCCAAATTTTTTTGTTTGCAAAGCACTTGCCGTCCAAAAAAGGCGGGGAAAAGCAGATTATTAACATAAAATCTATCTAAAACAACATATTATTTTGTAGTTGCTTGTAATTGAAAAGGGATGGTGTTGTGAAACCGGCTTTCCGCCTGCTTATGTTTTGAAGTGTAGTTTAGCAACGGAAGTGGGGCGGAACATTTTGTGCAGATGCCCGGTCGCCCGTTTTCAGACGGCATTTTTCCTTATACAATAGCCGTTTGAATTTAATATGTTCAGGAAGGATACAGATTATGTTCGGCAAGCAGCTTTTTGAAGAAGTCGGCTCGAAAATCAGCGAAACCATCGCCAACAGCCCTGCCAAAGATGTGGAAAAAAATATTAAGGCGATGCTGGGCGGCGCGTTCAACCGTATGGATTTGGTTACGCGCGAAGAATTCGACATCCAGCAGCAGGTTTTAATCAAAACCCGTACCAAACTGGCGGCTTTGGAAGCGCGTTTGGCGAAACTCGAAGCCGCGCAAAATCCCGAACGGGCAGCATTGGAAGCGGCTGAAGCCGCTGCCGAAGAAGCCGTCGCCGAAATCAGGCAGCAAACCGCAGCCGGCGAATAAGGTCGTCTGAAAATATGTCGCTTGCCTTGGTTTACAGCCGCGCCTTGAGCGGTATGAATGCGCCGTTGGTCGAAGTGGAAGCCCACCTTGCCAACGGCCTGCCGCATTTCAACATCGTCGGACTGCCCGATACGGAAGTCAAAGAAAGTCGCGACCGCGTCCGTGCCGCCATTATTCAAAGCGGTTTTGAATTCCCCACCAAAAAAATTACCGTCAACCTCGCCCCCGCCGACCTGCCCAAAGAGTCGGGGCGTTTCGATTTGCCGATTGCAATCGGCATCCTTGCTGCATCGGGGCAGGTTGCGCCCGAAAAACTGGCGGAATACGAGTTTGCGGGGGAATTGGCACTGTCGGGGCTGTTGCGCCCCGTGCGCGGCGCGTTGGCGATGGCGTGGCAGGGTATGCAGGCAAAACGTGCATTTGTTTTGCCTGAAGAAAACGCAGGACAAGCCGCCGTGATGCGCGGCATTACCGTTTACGGCGCGCGCTCTTTGGGCGAAGTCGCCGCTCATTTGAACGGCATCGAACCTTTGGCGCAAACCGAATGTTCCATACCGCAAATGCCGTCTGAACATGGCGGACAACCTGATTTGTGTGATGTGAAAGGTCAGCACACTGCCCGCCTTGCTTTGGAAATCGCTGCCGCAGGCGGACACAGCCTTTTGATGATGGGTCCGCCGGGAACGGGCAAGTCTATGCTCTCCCAACGGCTGCCCGGCATCCTGCCGCCGCTGACCGAAGACGAATTGGTCGAAGTTTGGGCATTGCGTTCGCTCCTTCCCAACCACCAGCAACAACTCGACAGCAACCGTCCTTTCCGCAGTCCGCACCACAGCGCCAGCGCGGCGGCTATGGTCGGAGGCGGTTCGGACCCGCGTCCGGGCGAGATTTCATTGGCGCATCACGGCGTTTTGTTTTTGGACGAATTGCCCGAGTTCGACCGCAAAGTTTTGGAAGTGTTGCGCGAACCTTTGGAAAACGGCGAAATCCACATTTCCCGCGCGGCGCGCCAAGCCGTCTATCCTGCCAAATTCCAACTCGTCGCCGCCATGAACCCCTGCCCGTGCGGCTATCTCGGGCATCCCGTCAAACCCTGCCGCTGCACACCCGAAAGCGTCGCGCGTTACCGCAGCAAAATTTCCGGCCCGTTGCTTGACCGCATCGATTTGACCATCGAAGTCCCGAGCCTGTCCGCCGCCGAACTGATGCAGCAGGAAGCAGGGGAAAGCAGCGCGTCCGTTTTGGAACGCGTTATCGCCGCCAGAGACAAACAATACGCACGGCAAGGCAAAGTGAATGCCGCTTTGAGCGTCAGCGAACTCGATTCCCAAGCCCGCATCCAAAAAGAAGCGCAGGAAGCATTGGGCAGCCTGCTGGAAAAACTCTCCCTCTCCGCCCGCAGTTTCCACCGCATCATGCGTGTTGCACGGACGCTGGCAGACCTGTCGGGCGACGAAGAAGTCGGCAGAAGCCACGTCATGAAAGCCATAGGTTTCCGCCGTGCTTTATAGGAACGGGAATGGAAGCAGGTTTTGCCCAAATATGGCGATATTGTTAGAATATCCGCCCGTAAGCAAACGGCGTTAATGCCGTCTGAAACACATTAAGGTATGTTTATGAACAAATTTTCCCAATCCGGAAAAGGTCTGTCCGGTTTTTTCTTCGGTTTGATACTGGCGACGGTCATTATTGCCGGTATTTTGTTTTATCTGAATCAAACAGGTCAAAATGCGTTCAAAATCCCGGCTCTGTCGAAGCAGCCTGCAGAAACGGAAATCCTGAAACCGAAAAACCAGCCAAAGGAAGACATCCAACCTGAACCGGTCGATCAAAACGCCTTGTCCGAACCGGATGCTGCGAAAGAGGCAGAGCAGTCGGATGCGGAAAAAGCTGCCGACAAGCAGCCCGTTGCCGATAAAGCCGACGAGGTTGAAGAAAAAGCGGGCGAGCCGGAACGGGAAGAGCTGGACGGACAGGCAGTGCGTAAGAAAGCGCTGACGGAAGAGCGTGAACAAACCGTTGGGGAAAAAGCGCAGAAGAAAGATGCCGAAACGGTTAAAAAACAAGCGGTAAAACTGTCTAAAGAAACAGAGAAAAAAGCTCCAAAAGAAGAGAAAAAGGCGGCAAAGGAAAAAGTTGCACCCAAACCGACCCCGGAACAAATCCTCAACAGCGGCAGCATCGAAAAAGCGCGCAGTGCCGCTGCCAAAGAAGTACAGAAAATGAAAACGCCCGACAAGGCGGAAGCAACGCATTATCTGCAAATGGGCGCGTATGCCGACCGTCAGAGCGCGGAAGGGCAGCGTGCCAAACTGGCAATCTTGGGCATATCTTCCAAGGTGGTCGGTTATCAGGCGGGACATAAAACGCTTTACCGTGTGCAAAGCGGCAATATGTCTGCCGATGCGGTGAAAAAAATGCAGGACGAGTTGAAAAAGCACGGGGTCGCCAGCCTGATCCGTGCGATTGAAGGCAAATAATTATGAAGTTCAAACATCTGTTGCCGCTGCTGCTGTCGGCAGTGTTGTCCGCGCAGGCATATGCCCTGACGGAAGGGGAAGACTATCTTGTGTTGGATAAACCCATTCCTCAAGAACAGTCGGGCAAAATTGAGGTTTTGGAATTTTTCGGCTATTTCTGCGTACATTGCCATCATTTCGATCCTTTGTTATTGAAATTGGGCAAGGCATTGCCGTCTGATGCCTATTTAAGGACGGAGCACGTGGTCTGGCAGCCTGAAATGCTCGGTCTGGCCAGGATGGCGGCCGCCGTCAATTTGTCGGGTTTGAAATATCAGGCAAACCCTGCCGTGTTTAAAGCAGTTTACGAACAAAAAATCCGCTTGGAAAACAGGTCGGTTGCCAGAAAATGGGCTTTGTCTCAAAAAGGCTTTGACGGCAAAAAACTGATGCGCGCCTATGATTCTCCCGAGGCCGCCGCCGCAGCATTAAAAATGCAGAAACTGACGGAACAATACGGTATTGACAGCACGCCGACCGTTATTGTCGGCGGAAAATACCGCGTTATCTTCAATAATGGCTTTGACGGCGGCGTTCATACGATTAAAGAATTGGTTGCCAAAGTCAGGGAAGAACGCAAACTGTCAAACCGTTCTACGCAAAAATAACCTTATCCATCATACACCTGAAAGAAACCAAGCAATGGATTTTATGATTGTCCTGAAAGCCCTGATGATGGGTTTGGTAGAAGGTTTTACCGAATTCCTGCCTATTTCCAGTACCGGACATTTGATTGTGTTCGGCAATCTGATTGGTTTTCACAGCAATCACAAGGTTTTTGAAATTACCATCCAGCTCGGTGCGGTTTTGGCGGTAGTGTTTGAATACCGGCAGCGTTTCAGCAATGTGTTGCATGGCTTGGGAAAAGACCGGAAAGCCAACCGTTTTGTCCTTAATCTTGCCATTGCTTTTATACCTGCCGCCGTGATGGGGCTGTTGTTCGGCAAACAAATCAAAGAGTATCTGTTTAACCCCTTGAGTGTTGCAGTCATGCTGGTTTTGGGCGGTTTTTTTATTTTGTGGGTGGAGAAACGCCAAAGCCGAGCAGAGCCTAAAATTGCCGATGTTGATGCATTGCGTCCGATTGATGCGTTGATGATCGGCGTTGCCCAAGTGTTTGCACTGGTTCCGGGTACGTCCCGTTCGGGTAGTACGATTATGGGCGGGATGCTTTGGGGAATCGAGCGGAAAACGGCAACGGAGTTTTCATTTTTCTTGGCCGTTCCGATGATGGTTGCAGCAACGGCTTATGATGTCCTGAAACATTACCGGTTTTTCACCCTGCATGATGTCGGTTTGATTCTGATAGGCTTTATTGCCGCTTTTGTTTCCGGTTTAGTAGCGGTCAAAGCACTGCTGAAGTTTGTTTCCAAGAAAAACTATATCCCGTTTGCCTATTACCGCATTGTTTTCGGCATCGTCATCATAATATTGTGGTTGTCGGGCTGGATAAGTTGGGAATGAAACCATAAACCCGACCTGAAGACATTATTCGGGTCGGGTTTGTCTGGCGGGCTGATAAAATCAGGACAGGCGGGGCAATAGGTTTAAAGTCGATTGCCTGTTTTGAAGTCAGTGGTTTGTTCTTTATTTTCCGGCAATCAGGCAATAAAAAAGCACATGCCTTTTTACGGTCTGTGCTTTTTTATCTGGTGGAGGTAAGCGGGATCGAACCGCTGACCTCTTGCATGCCATGCAAGCGCTCTACCAACTGAGCTATACCCCCGAAAATCTGGTGGCGAATCAGGGACTCGAACCCCGGACACAAGGATTATGATTCCTCTGCTCTAACCGACTGAGCTAATTCGCCGTTTCGTGAAGTCGCTATTATATGTTTTTTTGTTTTTTTGACAAGCCGTATTTTTTAATTTTGAATTAGTTTCCTGTTTTTAAATGTTAAAAAGTTTATGCCGTCTGAAGCGGATTCAGATGGCATGAGGGTTAGAGTTTGTGGCAGATGTCGCCGAAGCGGAATCCTGCCCAGTCGATGCCGATATTTTTTCCGAATGCGATGACTTTAAATAGTTCGCCCATTTCGTGCTGGTCAATCAGTTTCTGAACGGCAGCAGCTTCACGGATGTAGGCGGGCGAGTCTGTTTTTCCCACTTGTGTCAACAGTTCGATTATGCCCAGATTCAGCAGAAAATGGGACTGGGGCAGATAGCCTGTCAAATCCAGTCCTGCATCCGTACCGGCTTGGGCGATGTCGGTAAAGTTGACGTGGGCGGTCAGGTCTGCCAATCCGATGAAGTCGAAAGGATTGTGGATAACGTGGTGTCGGTAGTGTCCGATCAATGTGCCTTGATTGCGTTGCGGGTGGTAATACTGCGCCACATCAAAACCGTAGTCGATGAATATCATGCCGCCGCGTTTGAGCCTTGAGGCAAGGGTGCGGATAAAGGCATATTGTTGCGGGTGCAGTTCGCTGGTGTAGGGATAATCTGTTTGAGGAAAATAGAGGGAAGCCGAGGTGGAAAGCGACGGATCGTGCAAGGGTTTTGCAGAATAGGCGAAACGACCGTTGTCTAAACAAACGCCGACATGCTCGAATGAGCCGCCTTCATTTTTACGGATGATTTCGACAGGCATGGCATCGAGTACTTCGTTACCGATGATGATGCCGTCAAATGTTTCCGGAAGCGCAGATAAGTGGACAATTTTTTGGGCGGCTTGAGGTGCGAGGGTCTGAATCAGGTCTTTCTGGCGAGCTGCTAGTTCCGGCGATATTTCAATAATATAGTAACGGTTGATGCCGTCCGAAATGCTGCCCAACAAATCGGCGGCAAGCTGACCGGTTCCCGCGCCGAATTCATAGATATTGCCCGCCGTTTGGGGTAGAAGTTCTTGAAGTTGGCGTGCCAGTGTCTGTGCAAACAGAGGGGTGAGGGTCGGTGCGGTAATAAAATCCCCGTTATTGCCGATTTTATGGCTGCCGCCGGTGTAGTAGCCGTATTGCGGAGTGTATAAAACCAATTCCATAAAACGTGAAAATGGAATCCAATTTCTATGCTTTTTGATTTCTTTGGCAAGGAGGGTTTGAAGGTTGGCTGAGGATTGTTGCGCGGCAGGGGAGGGGAGGGGGAGGGGGAGGGGCATGATAAATGTTATCTTGTGTAAATTTATTGGATTTCCCGATATATTACACGTTGGTACAGATGCTGTCATGGCTTTATTTTAATACTATATATTGATTTTTATTTAAAATAAATAGTATATATGGTAATTATTCACCTTTATTACTATGCCTTGTGATTGGCTGCCTGCAATTGGATTTTTCTATTTTGTTGTTTTTAAAGGAATTTAAAAAAACTTGATATATTAATGAAATTTTCCGTCCGTATTTGACCGAGTGTTTAAAATTTCTTATAGTGTCGATTGGTGGGGAATTGTGGGGCAAAGTGTCTCTTTTACCCTTGTGATTTTGATTTCGGCTTGGGACATGTCATGTTCGGCGGCGCACACGAATTAAGCATCGACAGTAAGGGGCGGTTGGCTGTTCCTGCCAAATTCCGCGACATTCTGTCGCGCCTCTATACGCCTGCCGTAGTGGTAACGCTCGAGTCGAAACATAAGCTGTTGATGTACCCTGTTGCGGAGTGGGAAAAGGTTGCGGCGCAACTTTTAAATTTAAAAGTGGCGGATAACCCTGTTTTACGGCGGTTTCAAAATCTTCTGCTGCATAACGCGGAAATTTTGGAATGGGACAGCGCCGGTCGGGTGCTGGTTCCTGCCGGACTGAGGAAGAGGGTGGATTTCGACCGTAAAGTCGTTTTGGTCGGTCGTGCCAACCGTTTGGAGCTTTGGGGTCGCGAGCAGTGGGAGGCTGAGATGGTTCAGGCTTTGGATGACGATCCTGACGAACTTGCCTTCCAGTTGAGTCAGACGGATTTGCAATTGTGATTGGAGCAGAAAGTTACCGGCATATCACGGTCTTGCTGAATGAGGCGGTGGATGCGCTTGCCGTGCGCGAAGACGGTATCTATGTGGACGGTACGTTCGGCAGGGGAGGGCATTCCCGGCTGATTTTGTCGCGTTTGGGCGATGCGGGGCGGCTGATTGTTTTCGATAAAGACCCGCAGGCGATTGCTGTGGCAGAAGAGCTGGCGCGTTCGGACAAACGGGTCGGTGTCGTGCATGGTGGTTTTGTTTCGTTTCAGACGGCATTGGATGATTTGGGTATCGGCAAGGTGGACGGTGCGTTGTTTGATTTGGGGATTTCGTCTCCGCAAATCGATGACGGCAGCCGCGGTTTCAGCTTCCGTTTCGATGCCCCTTTGGATATGCGTATGGATACGACGCGCGGTATGTCTGCCGCAGAGTGGATAGCGGTTGCGTCGGAACAGGATTTGCACGAGGTAATCAAGAATTATGGTGAAGAGCGGTTTAGCCGCCAGATTGCGCGCGCCATTGTTGCGCAACGGGCGGAAAGTCCAATCGATACAACCCGCAAGCTGGCGCAGATCGTGGCACAAAACGTCCGTACTCGTGAGCGGGGGCAAGATCCTGCAACACGTACTTTCCAGGCGGTCCGCATCTTTATTAACCGCGAGCTTGAAGAAGTAGGGGCAGTATTGCCGCAGGTCATGTGTCGTCTGAAACAGGGCGGACGTTTGGCGGTCATTGCTTTCCATTCGTTGGAAGACCGCATTGTGAAGCAGTTTGTCAAAAAATATTCGCAACACGCGCCCCTACCGCGCTGGGCGGCGGTCAGGGAAGCGGATTTGCCCGAGCCGCCCCTGAAAATCGTGGGCAGGGCATTAAAGCCGGGTGAGGCGGAAATTGCCGCCAATCCGAGGGCGAGAAGTGCGGTTTTGCGTGTGGCGGAGCGGACTGCCGGTCCGATACCGGAACAATAACAGAGAAAAACGTCTGAACGGCAATGAACAAATTGAATTTCCTTCTGCTGCTTGCGGTGTGTGTTTCCGCTTTTTCCGTTGTGATGCAGCAAAACCAGTACAGGCTCAACTTCACAGCTTTGGACAAGGCGAAAAAACAGGAAATCGCCTTGGAGCAGGATTATGCGCAAATGAGGCTGCAACAGGCGCGTTTGGCGAACCACGAAGCGATCAGGGCGGCGGCAGAAAAACAAAACCTCCATCCGCCGGTTTCGGGCAATACCTTTATGGTGGAACATCAAAGATAGAAGCAGCCTGTGTGCCGGAATCGGATTCCTGCGTCAGGATAATAATAACGAGAAGTAAAAATGTTGATTAAGAGCGAATATAAGCCCCGGATGCTGCCCAAAGAAGAGCAGGTCAAAAAGCCGATGACCAGTAACGGACGGATCAGCTTCGTCCTGATGGCAATGGCGGTCTTGTTTGCCGGTTTGATTGCCCGCGGACTGTATCTGCAGACGGTAACGTATGAATTTTTGAAAGAACAGGGCGACAACCGGATTGTGCGGACTCAAACATTGCCGGCTACACGCGGTACGGTTTCGGACCGGAACGGTGCGGTTTTGGCGTTGAGTGCGCCGACGGAGTCCCTGTTTGCCGTGCCTAAAGATATGAAGGAAATGCCGTCTGCCGCACAATTGGAACGCCTGTCCGAGCTTGTCGATGTGCCGGTTGATGTTTTGAGGAACAAGCTCGAACAGAAAGGCAAGTCGTTTATCTGGATTAAGCGGCAGCTCGATCCCAAGGTTGCCGAAGAGGTTAAAGCCTTGGGTTTGGAAAACTTTGTATTTGAAAAAGAATTAAAACGCCATTACCCGATGGGCAACCTGTTTGCACACGTCATCGGATTTACCGATATTGACGGCAAAGGTCAGGAAGGTTTGGAACTTTCGCTTGAAGACAGCCTGCATGGCGAAGACGGCGCGGAAGTCGTTTTGCGGGACCGGCAGGGCAATATTGTGGATAGCTTGGACTCCCCGCGCAATAAAGCCCCGCAAAACGGCAAAGACATTATTCTTTCTCTGGATCAGAGGATTCAGACTTTGGCTTATGAAGAGTTGAATAAGGCGGTCGAATACCATCAGGCAAAAGCCGGAACGGTGGTGGTTTTGGATGCCCGCACGGGGGAAATCCTCGCCTTGGCCAATACGCCTGCCTACGAGCCCAACAAACCCGGTCAGGCAGACAGCGAACAGAGGCGCAACCGTGCCGTTACCGATATGATCGAGCCCGGTTCGGCGATAAAGCCGTTCGTCATTGCAAAAGCATTGGATGCGGGCAAAACCGATTTGAACGAGAGATTGAATACGCAGCCTTATAAAATCGGCTCGGCACCGGTGCGCGATACCCATGTTTACCCTTCTTTGGATGTGCGCGGCATTATGCAGAAATCTTCCAATGTCGGTACAAGCAAGCTGTCTGCGAGGTTCAGTTCGGAAGAAATGTATGACTTGTACCACAGCTTGGGTATCGGTGTGCGTATGCATTCCGGCTTTCCGGGGGAAAGCGCGGGCGTGTTGCGCGATTGGCGGAAATGGCGGCCTATCGAACAGGCGACGATGTCTTTCGGTTACGGCCTGCAATTGAGCATGCTGCAATTGGCACGCACCTATACCGCGCTGACGCACGACGGCGTTTTGCTGCCGGTCAGCTTTGAAAAACAGGCGGTTGCGCCGCAAGGCAAACGTATATTTAAAACATCGACCGCACGTCAGGTGCGTGAGTTGATGGTTTCTGTAACCGAACCAGGTGGTACAGGTACTGCCGGGGCAGTAGATGGTTTCGATGTCGGCGCAAAAACCGGTACGGCGCGTAAGTTGGTTAACGGTCGTTACGTCGATAACAAACACGTTGCCACTTTCATCGGTTTTGCCCCGGCTAAAAATCCACGCGTGATTGTGGCCGTTACCATCGATGAACCGACCGCCAACGGTTATTACGGCGGCGTAGTGGCAGGGTCGCCCTTCAAAAAAATTATGGGCGGCAGCCTGAACATCTTGGGCGTTTCCCCGACCAAGCCCCTGACCGCCGCAGCCGTCAAAACACCGTCTTAATCCAAGTATCAACGAGATTGTTTTATGTTCAGCAAGTTAACCCCTTTGGCTGAAACCGGCATTCTGCCCCTGCCGTGTGCAAACGCGGCAGGGCGTTTGTTGCATTCAGACAGCCGCCAAATCAAACAAGGCGATATTTTCGTTGCCTGTCCGGGCGAATATGCCGACGGCCGCAGTTATATCCCCGCCGCCGTTGCCAACGGCGCGGCTTTTGTTTTTTGGGACGACGATGGCAAATTCGCGTGGAATCCCGAATGGAAAGTCCCCAATCAAGGCATCAGAGATTTGAAACACCGTGCCGGTATCTTGGCGGCACAGGTTTACGGCAACGTTTCAGACGGCCTCAAAGTCTGGGGCGTAACCGGAACCAACGGCAAAACCTCCATCACACAATGGCTGGCGCAGGCTGCCGATTTATTGGGCGAAAAAACCGCCATTATCGGCACAGTCGGCAACGGCTTTTGGGGCGCATTGGAAGAAACCACGCACACCACCCCCGCGCCCGTCGATGTCCAAACCCTGCTCTACCGTTTCCGCCAACAGGGCGCAACCGCCGCCGCGATGGAAGTTTCCAGCCACGGGCTTGACCAGTCGCGCGTCAACGGTGTGCCGTTTTGCAGCGCAATCTTTACCAATCTCACACGCGACCACCTTGACTACCACGGCACGATGGAAGCCTACGGCGCTATCAAGTCGCGCCTGTTTTACTGGCACGGCCTGCAACACGCCGTTATCAATGTAGATGATGAATACGGCGCGGAACTCGTAGGTCGTCTGAAAAAAGACTGTCCCGATTTGGTCGTTTACAGTTACGGCTTCAGCGAGCAAGCCGACATCCGCATTACCGATTTCACCGCCTCTTCAGACGGCATAGAGGCCGTATTCCAAACCCCGTGGGGTGAAGGGAAATGCCGCACGCGCCTGCTCGGACGGTTCAACGCGCAAAACCTCGCCGCCTGCATCGCCTTGCTTTGTGCCAACGGTTATCCGCTTGATAAAGTATTGGATGTGTTAGCAAAAATCCGTCCCGCTTCAGGTCGCATGGATTGCATCATGAACAGCGGCAAGCCCTTGGTCGTCGTCGATTACGCCCACACGCCCGACGCATTGGAAAAAGCACTCGCCACCTTGCAGGAAATCAAACCGCAGGGTGCGGCTTTGTGGTGCGTATTCGGTTGCGGCGGCAACCGCGATCGCGGCAAACGCCCGCTGATGGGCGCGGCAGCCGTACAGGGCGCGGATAAAGTCGTCGTTACCGGCGACAACCCGCGTTTGGAAAATCCGCAAGACATCATCAACGATATTTTGCCTGCTGTACCTAATCCTGAGCGCGTCGAAGCCGACCGCGCCGCCGCCATCCGTTATGCAGTCGAACGCGCCGCCGCAAGCGATATCATTCTGATTGCCGGCAAAGGACACGAAAACTATCAGGATGTACAAGGCGTGAAGCACCATTTTTCCGATTTTGAAGTTGCGGAAAAAGCGTTGGCAGGGCGGGGCTAAAATAGGAGGTACAAAGTTTTCAGACGACCTGACCGGCAAGAGGTCGTCTGAAACATTATGAATCTTGATTTATATAATCCGAATCTAAGGAAAAAGAATGGGTATTTACCGTTGCAATAAATGCGGTTGCATGAATGAGCATTACTACGAATCCGGAATGAGTGAAATTGCTTGTCCAAAATGCACGGCTCCGGTTAGGGTTTACGACACTTTATTTTTTGTCAGTAAATTGTTGGAACGTTATTTCTCGGTAAACCGGGAATTGCAGGCTTTGAAGCAACAGGAAGACGGCGGTGAGGAAAATGCACAACAAGATACCGGTTCGGAAAACCAAAATTATAATCTGCTGACAGGCGTTAATTTATCGGAAACCGACATTTTGGCTACTGAAAAACAGCATGAACCGATACGGCAATGGTTTGCCCGGGCCAATATTGTGCCGATGTTTAACTTACAGGCGGTCAATATGAGCGGTTTTTTTGATGAGGCTGCCGCTAAATTGGGCGGTAATTATCAGATTACTAAAAATATGTTGGGCCAGATTATTCGGGCATACGGCCACAACCACACAAGCATTAGTTTGGATATCGGCAAAATGTCTCAAAAAGACGGGCAGACAATGAATAACCTATGCCGGCAATTTTATAGCCATACTTTGTTTTCTAAGTATTTTTATCAGAAACAGGAAAAAATTGTCCGCTTGAACCTGCAACGTGCCACTGCCATCAAGCACTTTTTTTGTGGTGGTTGGCTTGAATGGTTTGCGTTGTGCAAAATGCTTGAAGAAGCAAAACAAAAAGGCAAGGATTATGCTTTTTCTTGCGCTAGAAATATAAAAATCGAATTCGACAATGAAGATAAACATGAGTTGGATGTCGTATTTTTACCGATGGGTAAAGAGCCGATTGTGGTGGAATGTAAATCAGGGGAATTCAGACGAGACATTGAAAAATATGTACGCTTGAAAAAACGATTGAATTTGCCGGATGACCGTTTTGTGATATTGGCTGCCGATTTAGAGGAAAGCCAGGCAGTAGCATTAGGCAGTATGTACGGTTTAACTTTTGTTACACCTAAATCTATGATGAAACATTTACAGATGGTTATGTGAGGCCGTCTGAAAAAACAAACGGAAGAAATCATGAAACCACTGGATCTAAATTTCATCTGCCAAGCCCTCGACCTTGCAATGCCGTCTGAAAACAAATCCGTGTCGCGCATCGTAACCGACAGCCGCGACATCCGCGCAGGCGATGTGTTTTTCGCATTGGCGGGCGGGCGGTTTGACGCGCATGATTTTGTTGAAGACGTATTGGCTGCTGGTGCGGCGGCGGTTGTGGTTTCGCGCGAAGACTGCGCTGTTCTGGATGGCGCGTTGAAAGTCGATGACACGCTTGCCGCATTGCAAACGCTGGCGAAGGCGTGGCGCGATAATGTGAACCCGTTTGTGTTCGGCATTACCGGTTCGGGTGGCAAGACGACGGTGAAGGAGATGCTGGCTGCGGTATTGCGCCGCCGTTTCGGCGATGATGCCGTGTTGGCGACGGCAGGCAACTTCAACAACCATATTGGATTGCCGCTGACTTTATTGAAATTAAACGAAAAACACCGCTATGCCGTCATCGAAATGGGCATGAACCATTTCGGCGAACTGGCGGTTTTGACGCAAATTGCCAAACCTGATGCCGCATTGGTTAACAACGCCATGCGCGCCCATGTCGGCTGCGGTTTCGACGGAGTGGGCGATATTGCCAAAGCGAAAAGCGAGATTTATCAAGGCTTATGTTCAGACGGCATGGCACTGATTCCTCAAGAAGATGCCAATATGGCTGTCTTCAAAACGGCAACGCTTAATTTGAATACGCGCACTTTCGGCGTCGATAGCGGCGATGTCCACGCGGAAAACATCGTGCTGAAACCTTTGTCGTGCGAATTTGATTTGGTGTGCGGCAACGAGCGCGCAGCCGTGGTGCTGCCTGTTCCCGGCCGTCACAATGTTCACAACGCCGCTGCTGCCGCCGCGCTGGCTTTGGCTGCGGGTTTGAGTTTGAACGATGTGGCGGAAGGCTTAAAAGGCTTCAGCAACATCAAAGGCCGTCTGAACGTCAAGTCCGGCATCAAAGGTGCGACCCTGATTGACGATACTTATAATGCGAACCCCGACAGCATGAGGGCAGCAATTAACGTGTTGGCGCGTATGCCTGCGCCGCGTATTTTCGTGATGGGCGATATGGGCGAACTGGGCGAGGACGAAGCCGCCGCCATGCACGCAGAAGTCGGCGCGTACGCCCGCGACCAAGGCATCGAAGCGGCTTATTTTGTCGGCGACAACAGCGTCGAAGCGGCGGAAACATTTGGCGCAGACGGTTTGTGGTTCGCCGCCAAAGACCCGTTGATTCAAGTGTTGCGCCACGATTTGCCCGAACGCGCCACCGTGTTGGTGAAAGGTTCGCGCTTTATGCAGATGGAAGAAGTGGTCGAGGCATTGGAGGATAAGTGAAAATGAAAAACCGACGTTTTTTAAAAGCCTTATTGCTGATTGCCGCACTGGTCGGTGCGTTTTATGCCGGAATGCGGACGCAGGCCTATCTTTATGAAGATTTATGTTTAGACTTGGGCGGTGGCAAAAATCCGGGGAGTTACCCGATTTGCGTGATTGAGAAAGTCCCTGCACGTTAATCTGCAAAAGCCGTCCGAAACCTTGTCGGACGGCAAGCCAACCTTAAACGGGCGCAAGCCCATGTAACGACAAAAACAAAAAAAGGAAGCCCCATGTTTTTATGGCTCGCACATTTCAGCAACTGGTTAACCGGCCTGAATATTTTTCAATACACCACATTCCGCGCCGTCATGGCGGCGTTGACCGCCTTGGCGTTTTCCCTGATGTTCGGCCCGTGGACGATACGCAGGCTGACCGCGCTCAAATGCGGGCAGGCAGTGCGTACCGACGGCCCGCAAACCCACCTCGTCAAAAACGGCACGCCGACGATGGGCGGTTCGCTGATTCTGACCGCCATTACCGTGTCCACCCTGTTGTGGGGCAACTGGGCGAACCCGTACATCTGGATTCTCTTGGGCGTACTGCTTGCCACCGGCGCGCTCGGTTTTTACGACGACTGGCGCAAAGTCGTTTATAAAGACCCCAACGGCGTGTCTGCCAAATTCAAAATGGTGTGGCAGTCAAGCGTTGCCATTATCGCCGGTTTGGCATTGTTTTACCTTGCCGCCAATTCCGCCAACAATATTTTGATTGTCCCGTTCTTCAAACAAATCGCCCTGCCGCTGGGCGTGGTCGGCTTTTTGGTGTTGTCTTACCTGACCATCGTCGGCACATCCAACGCCGTCAACCTCACCGACGGCTTGGACGGCCTTGCCGCCTTCCCCGTCGTCCTCGTTGCCGCCGGACTCGCCATTTTCGCCTACGTCAGCGGACACTACCAATTTTCCCAATACCTCCAGCTTCCCTATGTCGCCGGCGCGAACGAAGTCGCTATATTCTGCACCGCCATGTGCGGCGCGTGCCTCGGATTTTTGTGGTTCAACGCCTATCCCGCGCAAGTCTTTATGGGCGATGTCGGCGCGCTGGCATTGGGTGCCGCGCTCGGTACCGTCGCCGTCATCGTCCGTCAAGAGTTCGTCCTCGTTATTATGGGCGGATTATTTGTCGTCGAAGCCGTATCCGTTATGCTTCAGGTCGGCTGGTACAAGAAAACCAAAAAACGCATCTTCCTGATGGCACCCATCCACCACCACTACGAACAAAAAGGCTGGAAAGAAACCCAAGTCGTCGTCCGCTTTTGGATTATTACCATCGTCTTGGTATTGGTCGGTTTGAGTACCCTCAAAATTCGCTGAACCTATGCCGTCTGAACACCTTTCAGACGGCATTTGAACGTGCAAACCTGCGGCGGTAATCTGTCCCGTCTTATCGTTAACGGCGGCTGAAAAACCGCCCCATACCGAAATAGGAGAGAAAACATGAAACAGACAGTCAAATGGCTTGCCGCCGCCCTGATTGCCTTGGGCTTGAACCAAGCGGTATGGGCGGATGACGATGACGTATCGGATTTTCAGGAAACGCTCCAAGCTGCGGAGCAAGGGAATGCTCAAGCCCAATTAAATTTGGGTTGGATGTATGCCAACGGGCAAGGAGTCCGTCAAGACGATGCACAGGCAACGCAGTGGTTTCGCAAGTCTGCAGAGCAAGGGAATGCTAAAGCCCAATTTAATTTGGGTTTGATGTATGCCAACGGGCAAGGAGTCCGTCAAG
Source organism: Neisseria polysaccharea (assembly GCF_963392925.1). NCBI lineage: Bacteria > Pseudomonadati > Pseudomonadota > Betaproteobacteria > Neisseriales > Neisseriaceae > Neisseria > Neisseria polysaccharea. The sequence goes on along the minus strand of NZ_CAUJNZ010000005.1, from coordinate 64,912 downwards.
ACGATGCACAGGCAGCGCAGTGGTTTCGCAAGGCTGCAGAACAAGGGCTTGCCAGAGCCCAATTCGGTTTGGGTGTGATGTATTACGAAGGCGAAGGCGTCCGTCAAGACTATGCACAGGCAGTACAGTGGTATCGTAGGGCTGCAGAACAAGGGTATGCCGATGCTCAAAATAATTTGGGTCTGATGTATGTTAACGGGCATGGAGTTCGTCAAGATTATGCACAGGCAGTGCAGTGGTATCGCAAGGCTGCAGAACAAGGGCTTGCCAGAGCCCAATTCAATTTGGGTGTGATGTATGACAATGGGCGAGGCGTCCGTCAAGACGATGCACAGGCAGTGCAGTGGTATCGCAAGGCTGCAGAACAAGAGTATGCCGATGCCCAAAATAATTTGGGTGTGATGTATGAACAAGGGCAAGGCGTGCTCCAAGACCTCGCCCTTGCCCAAGAATGGTACGGTAAGGCTTGCGATAACGGAAACCAAGACGGCTGCGACAATTACCAACGCCTGAAGGCGGGTTATTGAACAGCCCGCGATGCCGTCTGAAAGCGGCTTGAGTAGGAGCGGACATCTTCCTGCTCAATATGATTTGTTTTAGGACAAAACCAAAATGACTTTTCAAAATAAAAAAATCCTCGTTGCCGGACTTGGCGGCACGGGTATTTCCATGATTGCCTACCTGCGCAAAAACGGCGCGGAGGTTGCCGCGTATGATGCGGAGCTGAAAGCCGAGCGCGTGTCGCAAATCGGGAAGATGTTTGATGGGCTGGTGTTTTACACGGGTCGTCTGAAAGATGCGTTGGATAATGGTTTCGATATTCTGGCGCTTAGTCCCGGCATCAGTGAGCGTCAGCCGGATATCGAGGCGTTCAAGCAAAACGGCGGGCGCGTGTTGGGCGACATCGAATTACTGGCGGACATTGTGAACCGTCGCGGCGACAAGGTGATTGCGATTACCGGCAGCAACGGTAAAACCACGGTAACGAGCCTGGTCGGCTATCTCTGCATCAAGTGCGGGCTGGATACCGTTATCGCGGGCAATATCGGCACGCCGGTTTTGGAGGCGGAATTGCAGCGCGAAGGCAAAAAGGCGGACGTGTGGGTGTTGGAGCTTTCCAGTTTCCAACTGGAAAACACCGAAAGCCTGCGCCCGACCGCGGCGACGGTGCTGAACATTTCCGAAGACCATCTCGACCGCTACGACGACTTGCTCGACTATGCGCATACCAAGGATAAGATTTTCCGAGGCAATGGCGTACAGGTTTTGAATGCGGACGATGCGTTCTGTCGTGCGATGAAGCGCGCCGGGCGCGAGGTAAAATGGTTTTCATTGGAACACGAAGCTGATTTTTGGTTGGATAAGGAAGGTCGCACCACGGGCGGGCTTCGCACTCTGAAACAAGGCAATGAAGATTTGATTGCCACGCAAGACATTCCGCTGCAAGGCTTGCACAACGCTGCCAACGTGATGGCTGCCGTGGCTTTGTGTGAGGCTATCGGTTTGCCGCGAAATGAATTGCTCGAACACGTCAAAACCTTCCAAGGCCTGCCGCACCGCGTGGAAAAAATCGGCGAGAAAAACGGCGTGGTGTTTATCGATGACAGCAAAGGCACGAACGTCGGTGCGACCGCCGCCGCGATTGCCGGTTTGCAAAACCCGCTCTTCGTGATTTTGGGCGGCATGGGCAAAGGGCAGGATTTCACGCCCCTGCGCGACGCGCTTGCCGGCAAGGCAAAAGGCGTGTTCCTGATTGGTGTCGATGCACCGCAAATCCGCCGAGATTTGGACGGCTGCGGTCTGAATATGACCGACTGCGCCACTTTGGAAGAAGCGGTTCAGACGGCATACGCCCAAGCCGAAGCGGGCGATATCGTGCTGCTCAGCCCCGCCTGCGCGAGTTTCGATATGTTTAAAGGCTACGCGCACCGTTCGGAGGTGTTTATCGAAGCGTTTAAGGCTTTGTGATGCCGTCTGAAACGCAAACGCCGTCATTGTTGGGCGGGAAGTAAAGATTTAAAATATTGATTGGGGATGTATCGCATGTTCGGACGGCATTATCTGCCGTCTGAAATTTTTGCCCTTTGCGGCAGATGCAAACAGAATGACAGGTGGTTTTTTTGAAGATTTCGGACATATTGGTAAAGGTGGGGAGCGGTATCCACACCGTGCTGCTCGACAGGCAGATTGTGCGCGACGGCAGGAAATTCGACACGCCGCTTTTGTGGATGTTGGTGTTGATGACGGTATTCAGCCTGCTGATGATTTATTCGGCTTCGGTGGATTCGGCGGTACGCGAAGGCGGCAGCCAATTCGGCTATGTCGGCAAACAGGCGGGATTTGTCGCTTTCTTTGCCTGTATATGCAGTTTACTTAGTTTTTGTAAGATGAAAACGTGGCGGTGGCTGGTGCCGTGGATATTCGCCAGTTCGGTTATATTGTTGGTCGCCGTGCTGCTTGTCGGCAATGAAGTCAATGGTGCGAAACGTTGGATTCCCTTGGTGATAGTCAATTTCCAACCGACCGAGTTATTTAAGTTGGCGGTCATCTTGTATCTGGCCAGCCTGTTTACCCGCCGCGAAGAAGTGTTGCGCAGTATGGAACACCTCGGCTGGCGGTCGATTTGGCGGGGGACGGCCAATCTGGCGATGTCCTTCACCAATTTGCAGGCGCGCCGCGAAACCAAAGAAATGTATAACCGCTTCCGATCGATTATCCTGCCTATCATGCTGGTGGCGTTCGGTTTGACGCTGGTGATGTTTCAGCCGGATTTCGGTTCGTTTGTCGTGATTACCGTCATTACTGTTGGGTTGCTGTTCCTTGCGGGTTTGCCGTGGAAATATTTTTTCATTCTGGTGGGCAGTGTTTTGACCGGGATGGCGCTGATGATTGCCGCCGCCCCTTACCGTATGCAACGGGTGCTGACCTTTCTCGACCCTTGGCAGGACAAACAGAACACAGGCTATCAGCTTACCCAGTCGCTGATGGCGATCGGGCGAGGCGACTGGTTCGGTATGGGTTTGGGGGCAAGTTTGAGCAAACGCGGGTTTCTGCCGGAAGCGCATACCGATTTTATTTTCGCCATTATTGCCGAAGAATTCGGTTTCTTCGGTATGTGCGTGCTGGTGTTCTGTTACGGCTGGCTGGTTATACGCGCGTTTTCCATCGGCAAACAGGCGCGTGATTTGGGGTTGACCTTCAATGCCTATATCGCTTCGGGTATCGGTATTTGGATCGGTATCCAAAGTTTCTTCAATATCGGCGTGAATATCGGCGCGTTGCCGACCAAAGGTCTGACGCTGCCGCTGATTTCTTACGGCGGTTCGGCAGTGGGGGTAATGTTTTTCAGTATTATGCTGCTGTTGCGCATCGATTATGAAAACCGCCGGAAAATGCGCGGTTACCAAGAGGAGTAAATCATGGGCGGTAAAACCTTCATGCTGATGGCGGGCGGTACCGGCGGTCATATTTTCCCTGCGCTGGCGGTGGCGGATTCGTTGCGCGCGCGCGGCCATCATGTGATTTGGCTGGGCAGTAAGGATTCGATGGAAGAGCGTATCGTGCCGCAATACGATATTCCGCTTGAAACGCTGGCGATTAAGGGCGTACGCGGCAACGGCATCAAACGCAAGCTGATGCTGCCGTTTACTTTGTATCAAACCGTCCGCGAGGCGCAGCGGATTATCCGCAAACACCGTGTCGAGTGCGTTATCGGTTTTGGCGGCTTCGTTACCTTTCCCGGCGGTTTGGCGGCGAAGCTATTGGGCGTGCCGATTGTGATTCACGAGCAAAACGCCGTGGCAGGATTGTCCAACCGCCACCTGTCGCGCTGGGCGAAACGCGTGCTGTACGCCTTCCCTAAAGCGTTTAACCACGAAGGCGGTTTGGTCGGTAACCCCGTCCGTGCCGATATTGCCAACCTGCCCGTGCCTGCCGAACGCTTCCAAGGGCGTGAAGGCCATCTGAAAATTTTAGTGGTCGGCGGCAGTTTGGGTGCAGACGTTTTGAACAAAACCGTACCGCAGGCATTGGCTTTGCTGCCCGACAATGCGCGTCCGCAGATGTACCACCAATCGGGGCGCAACAAGCTGGGCAGCTTGCAGGCGGATTACGACGCGCTGGGCGTGAAAGCCGAATGCGTGGAATTTATTACCGATATGGTGTCCGCCTACCGCGATGCCGATTTGGTGATTTGCCGTGCTGGCGCGCTGACGATTGCCGAGTTGACGGCGGCGGGATTGGGTGCGTTGTTAGTGCCGTATCCTCACGCCGTTGATGACCATCAAACCGCCAACGCGCGTTTTATGGTGCAGGCGGAGGCGGGATTGCTGTTGCCGCAAACCCAGTTGACGGCGGAAAAACTCGCCGAGATTCTCGGCGGCTTAAACCGCGAAAAATGCCTCAAATGGGCAGAAAACGCCCGTACGTTGGCGCTGCCGCACAGTGCGGACGACGTGGCGGAAGCCGCTATCGAGTGTACGGCATGATGACATGATGCGATAAACGAAACAGATGCCGTCTGAAAACCACGAAACCGGTTTCAGACGGCCTTATATTTTGTTTTTTCTGGTGTTTCGGTATATGAAATCGAGTTTGAAAATGGGCAGGAAAGCAGGGTTTGCCGCTGGGTGCAGCCTTATTTTTAACTATATTGCCATCGATATGAAATCCTGTATGCCGAAACATCTGTAATTTACAAGAAAACTATGGCGTAGAAGCGGATAGCCCTTTAAAATAACGCCTTTACGCATCGAAATCCACCGGAACGCAACATTATGATGAAAAATCGAGTGACCAACATCCATTTTGTCGGTATCGGCGGCGTCGGCATGAGCGGTATCGCCGAAGTCTTGCACAATTTGGGCTTTAAAGTTTCCGGTTCGGATCAGGCGCGAAATGCCGCTACCGAGCATTTGAGCAGCCTAGGCATTCAAGTTTATCCCGGCCATACCGCAGAACACGTTAACGGTGCGGATGTTGTCGTTACCTCTACCGCCGTCAAAAAAGAAAATCCCGAAGTTGTCGCTGCGCTGGAGCAGCAAATCCCCGTCATTCCGCGCGCCTTGATGCTGGCGGAACTGATGCGCTTCCGTGACGGCATCGCCATCGCTGGTACGCACGGCAAAACTACGACCACCAGCCTGACCGCTTCTATCCTCGGCGCGGCAGGACTCGACCCCACTTTCGTTATCGGCGGTAAACTCAATGCCGCAGGTACCAACGCCCGTTTGGGCAAAGGCGAATACATCGTCGCCGAAGCCGACGAATCCGATGCCTCTTTCCTACATCTAACCCCGATTATGTCCGTCGTCACCAATATCGACGAAGACCATATGGATACCTACGGACACAGCGTTGAAAAACTGCATCAGGCGTTTGTTGATTTTATCCACCGTATGCCGTTCTACGGCAAAGCGTTTTTGTGTATCGACAGCGAACACGTCCGCGCGATTTTGCCCAAAGTGAGCAAACCCTACGCCACCTACGGTTTGGACGATACCGCCGACATCTACGCCACCGACATCGAAAACGTCGGCGCGCAAATGAAATTCACCGTCCATGTTCAAATGAAAGGACATGAGCAGGAGTCGTTTGAAGTTGTTTTGAATATGCCCGGCAGACACAACGTGCTGAACGCATTGGCAGCCATCGGCGTGGCGCTGGAAGTCGGCGCATCGGTTGAAGCGATCCAAAAAGGCTTGCTCGGCTTTGAAGGTGTCGGCCGCCGCTTCCAAAAATACGGCGACATCAAGTTGCCAAACGGCGGAACCGCGCTCTTGGTGGACGACTACGGACACCACCCCGTCGAAATGGCGGCAACCCTCGCCGCCGCACGCGGCGCGTATCCCGACAAACGCCTGGTGCTCGCCTTCCAACCGCACCGTTATACCCGCACGCGCGATTTGTTTGAAGACTTTACCAAAGTACTCAATACCGTTGACGCGCTGGTGCTGACCGAAGTTTATGCCGCCGGCGAAGAGCCGATTGCCGCCGCCGACTCCCGCGCCCTTGCACGCGCCATCCGCGTATTGGGCAAACTTGAGCCGATTTACTGCGAAAATGTTGCCGACCTGCCGCAAATGCTGCTGAATGTTTTGCAGGACGGCGATGTTGTGTTGAATATGGGCGCGGGAAGCATCAACCGCGTCCCCGCCGCGCTACTGGAATTGTCGAAACAGATTTGAGGCACACCCGCCTGACAGACGGAACATCATATAAAGGTCGTCTGAAACCGCAAATCAGGTTTCAGACGACCTCTGGCAACAAGCATAAAGCAATCAGGAAAGAACAAAAAACAATGCAGAATTTTGGCAAAGTGGCCGTATTGATGGGCGGTTTTTCCAGCGAACGAGAAATCTCGCTGGACAGCGGCACCGCCATTTTGAACGCCTTAAAAAGCAAAGGCATAGACGCACACGCCTTCGATCCTAAAGAAACGCCGTTATCCGAACTGAAGGAGCGGGGCTTTCAGACAGCATTCAACATCCTTCACGGTACTTACGGCGAAGACGGAGCTGTTCAGGGTGCATTGGAGCTGTTGGGCATTCCCTATACCGGCAGCGGTGTCGCCGCATCCGCCATCGGCATGGACAAATACCGCTGCAAACTGATTTGGCAGGCATTGGGACTGCCCGTTCCCGAGTTCGCCGTCCTGCACGAAGACTCCGATTTTGATGCTGTCGAGCAGCAGCTCGGTTTGCCCATGTTCGTTAAACCGGCAGCCGAAGGCAGCAGCGTCGGCGTGGTGAAAGTCAAAGAAAAAGGCCGTCTGAAAAGCGTGTACGAAGAATTGAAACACCTTCAGGGCGAAATCATTGCCGAACGTTTTATCGGCGGCGGCGAATATTCCTGCCCCGTCCTGAACGGCAAAGGGCTGCCCGGCATACACATCATTCCCGCAACCGAGTTTTACGACTACGAAGCCAAGTACAACCGAGACGACACCATTTATCAATGTCCTTCGGAAGATCTGACCGAAGCCGAAGAAAGCCTGATGCGCGAACTGGCGGTTCGCGGCGCGCAGGCAATCGGTGCGGAAGGCTGTGTGCGCGTCGATTTCCTCAAAGATACCGACGGCAAACTCTATCTGTTGGAAATCAACACCCTGCCCGGTATGACGAGCCATAGTTTAGTACCGAAATCCGCTGCCGTTACGGGCGTGGGTTTTGCCGATTTATGTATTGAAATTTTGAAGACCGCACATGTGGGATAATGCCGAAGCGATGGAACGGCTGACGCGCTGGCTGCTTGTCATGATGGCGATGCTGCTTGCTGCGTCCGGGCTGGTTTGGTTTTACAATTCGAATCATCTGCCCGTCAAGCAGGTGTCGCTGAAGGGCAACCTGGTTTATTCCGATAAGAAGGCATTGGGCAGTTTGGCGAAAGAATACATCCATGGGAATATTTTGAGGACGGACATCAATGGCGCACAGGAGGCCTACCGCCGGTATCCATGGATTGCGTCGGTCATGGTGCGCCGCCGTTTTCCCGATACGGTTGAGGTCGTCCTGACCGAGCGCAAGCCGATTGCACGTTGGGGCGATCATGCCTTGGTGGATGGCGAGGGAAATGTCTTTAAGGCACATTTAAACAGGCCAAGCCTGCCGGTATTCAGGGGCGCGGAAGGAACGTCTGCCGAAATGCTCCGCCGTTATGACGAATTTTCGACTGTTTTGGCAAAACAGGGTCTGGGCATCAAAGAGATGACCTATACGGCACGTTCGGCGTGGAATGTCGTTTTGGACAACGGCATCACCGTCAGGCTCGGTCGGGAAAACGATATAAAACGTCTCCGGCTTTTTACCGAGGCGTGGCAACATCTGTTGCGTAAAAATAAAAATCGGTTATCCTATGTGGATATGAGGTATAAGGACGGATTTTCAGTCCGCTATGCTTCTGACGGTTTACCCGAAAAAGAATCCGAAGAATAGTGGGAACAGGTATCGGACAGATTACGGCCGTGCCGTCTGAAATGGTGCGACGCAAATTTCAATCAGTTTTAAGAGCAGACGAACAATGGAACAGCAGAAAAGATACATCAACGTACTGGATATCGGTACGTCTAAAGTCCTCGCACTGATCGGGGAAGTTCAAGATGACGACAAAATCAACATCGTCGGTTTGGGGCAGGCTCCTTCACGGGGCTTGCGCGCGGGCATGGTAACCAATATCGATGCCACCGTCCAAGCCATCAGGCAGGCGGTCAATGATGCCGAGCTGATGGCGGATACCAAAATTACCCACGTTACCACAGGTATCGCAGGCAACCACATCCGCAGTCTTAATTCGCAAGGTGTGGTTAAAATTAAAGACGGGGAAGTCACGCAGGCAGACATCGATCGCGCCATTGAAACGGCAAAGGCAATCAATATCCCGCCCGATCAAAAAATTCTCGATGCCGTGGTTCAAGACTACATTATTGACACCCAACTTGGCGTGAGGGAGCCCATCGGTATGAGCGGTGTGCGTTTGGATACGCGGGTGCACATCATTACCGGTGCAAGTACGGCAGTGCAGAATGTCCAAAAATGTATCGAGCAGTGCGGCTTGAAAAGCGATCAGATCATGCTTCAGCCGTTGGCAAGCGGGCAGGCGGTGCTGACTGAAGATGAAAAAGACCTCGGCGTATGCGTCATCGACATTGGTGGCGGAACGACCGATATTGCCGTTTATATGAACGGCGCCATCCGCCATACGTCCGTCATTCCGGCCGGTGGTAATCTGATTACCAAAGATTTGTCCAAATCGTTGAGAACACCTCTCGATGCCGCCGAGTACATTAAAATCCATTATGGCGTGGCATCATGCGATACGGAAGGCTTGGGTGAGATGATTGAAGTTCCGGGCGTGGGTGATCGGACATCGCGTCAGGTTTCCAGTAAGGTTTTGGCAGCAATCATCAGCGCACGTATTCAGGAGATTTTTGGCGTAGTGCTGGGTGAGCTGCAAAAATCGGGTTTCCCCAAAGAAGTGCTGAATGCGGGTATCGTTCTGACCGGCGGTGTGTCCATGATGACCGGGATTGTGGAATTTGCCGAAAAAATCTTCGATCTGCCTGTACGCACCGGTGCACCCCAAGAAATGGGCGGTTTGTCCGACCGCGTCCGCACACCGCGCTTTTCTACCGCTATCGGGCTGCTTCATGCAGCATGCAAGTTGGAAGGAAACTTGCCGCAGCCGGAAAACGGTACAGTGCAAGAGAGGGAAGAGGGCGGCGGTTTGTTGGCAAGATTGAAGCGGTGGATTGAAAACAACCTTTGAACAGGTGGATTACCGTTTGACAGGTGAGAAGTATTTTGCCAGCAGCAAGATACTTCTTATATAATAAATAATAATTTATTTAAACCGTCCTCTGAAAGGGGCGAGCAGGAGTTTTTGAATGGAATTTGTTTACGACGTGGCAGAATCGGCAGTCAGCCCTGCGGTAATTAAAGTAATCGGCTTGGGCGGCGGCGGTTGCAATGCAATCAATAATATGGTTGCCAACAATGTGCGCGGTGTGGAGTTTATCAGTGCCAATACGGATGCGCAGTCTCTGGCAAAAAACCATGCGGCGAAGAGAATCCAGTTGGGTACGAATCTGACACGCGGTTTGGGCGCGGGCGCGAATCCTGATATCGGTCGTGCAGCAGCCCAGGAAGACCGGGAAGCCATTGAAGAAGCCATCCGCGGTGCGAATATGCTGTTTATCACGACAGGTATGGGCGGCGGTACCGGTACCGGTTCGGCGCCGGTTGTTGCTGAGATTGCCAAGTCTTTGGGCATTCTGACCGTTGCCGTGGTTACCCGCCCGTTCGCATATGAAGGCAAACGCGTCCATGTGGCACAGGCAGGGTTGGAACAGTTGAAAGAACACGTCGATTCGCTGATCATCATCCCGAACGACAAACTGATGACCGCCTTGGGTGAAGACGTAACGATGCGCGAAGCCTTCCGCGCTGCCGACAATGTATTGCGCGATGCGGTCGCAGGCATTTCCGAAGTGGTAACTTGCCCGAGCGAAATCATCAATCTCGACTTTGCCGACGTGAAAACCGTGATGAGCAACCGCGGTATCGCTATGATGGGTTCGGGTTATGCACAAGGTATCGACCGTGCGCGTATGGCAACCGATCAGGCCATTTCCAGCCCTCTGTTGGATGATGTAACCTTGGACGGAGCACGCGGTGTGCTGGTCAATATTACGACTGCTCCGGGTTGCCTGAAAATGTCCGAGTTGTCTGAAGTCATGAAAATCGTCAACCAAAGCGCGCATCCCGATTTGGAATGCAAATTCGGTGCTGCTGAAGACGAGACCATGAGCGAAGATGCCATCCGGATTACCATTATCGCTACCGGTCTGAAAGAAAAAGGCGCGGTCGATCCTACTCCGGCAAGGGAGGTAGAAGCGGTTGCCCCGTCCAAACAGGAGCAAAGCCACAATGTCGAAGGTATGATCCGCACCAATCGCGGTATCCGCACCATGAATCTGACAGCTGCGGATTTCGACAATCAGTCCGTACTTGACGACTTTGAAATCCCTGCGATTTTGCGTCGTCAACACAATTCAGACAAATAATGTGCTGTTTGCCGTAAACCTGCTGCCTCCCGAATCGGTTTGTCCGGTTTGGGAGGTATGTTTTTCAAGATGTTGCAATTCCGTACGGTTTGCGGTCGGCGGATTCAGATTTTTCCACTTGATACAGACTTTCAGATATGGACACTTCAAAACAAACACTGTTGGACAGGATTTTCAATCTTCGGGCAAACGGTACGACGGTCCGCACCGAATTGATGGCGGGTTTGACGACTTTTTTGACGATGTGCTACATCGTTATCGTCAACCCGTTGATTTTGGGTGAAACCGGCATGGATATGGGGGCGGTATTCGTTGCCACCTGTATCGCATCCGCCATCGGCTGTTTTGTTATGGGTTTTGTCGGCAACTATCCGATTGCACTCGCACCGGGGATGGGACTGAATGCCTATTTCACCTTTGCCGTCGTTAAGGGTATGGGCGTGCCTTGGCAGGTTGCGTTGGGTGCGGTGTTCATCTCTGGTCTGATTTTCATCCTGTTCAGCTTTTTTAAAGTCAGGGAAATGCTGGTCAACGCACTGCCTATGGGTTTGAAAATGTCGATTGCTGCCGGTATAGGTCTGTTCTTGGCACTGATTTCCCTGAAAGGCGCAGGCATTATCGTTGCCAATCCGGCAACCTTGGTCGGTTTGGGCGATATTCATCAACCGTCTGCGTTGTTGGCACTGTTCGGTTTTGCCATGGTGGTTGTTTTGGGATACTTCCGCATTCAAGGTGCAATCATCATTACCATCTTGACCATTACCGTCATTGCCAGCCTGATGGGTTTGAACGAGTTTTACGGCATCATCGGCGAAGTGCCGAGCATTGCGCCGACTTTTATGCAGATGGATTTTAAAGGGTTGTTTACCGTCAGCATGGTCAGCGTGATTTTCGTCTTTTTCCTGGTCGATCTGTTCGACAGTACCGGAACACTGGTCGGTGTCTCGCATCGTGCCGGGCTTCTGGTGGACGGTAAGCTGCCCCGCCTGAAACGCGCACTGCTTGCAGACTCTACCGCCATTGTGGCAGGTGCGGCTTTGGGTACTTCTTCGACGACGCCCTATGTGGAAAGTGCGGCGGGCGTATCGGCAGGCGGGCGGACAGGTCTGACGGCGGTTACCGTCGGCGTATTGATGCTGGCGTGTCTGATGTTCTCCCCATTGGCGAAAAGTGTTCCCGCTTTTGCTACTGCACCTGCCCTGCTTTATGTCGGCACACAAATGCTCCGCAGTGCCCGGGATATTGATTGGGACGATATGACGGAAGCCGCGCCCGCATTCCTGACCATTGTCTTCATGCCGCTTACCTATTCGATTGCAGACGGCATCGCCTTCGGCTTCATCAGCTATGCCGTAGTCAAACTTTTGTGTCGCCGAACCGAGGATGTTCCGCCTATGGTATGGATTGTTGCCGTATTGTGGGCACTAAAATTCTGGTATTTGGGTTGATGGTTGGAAGCATCAAATGCCGTCTGAAATTTTCAGACGGCATTTTGTTTGGATTTTGGGCGTACAATACGGAAAACATGACGATAAGGACACAAACTATGGCACAGTTTTTCGCCGTTCATCCCGACAATCCCCAAGAACGCCTCATCAAGCAGGCGGTTGAAATCGTCAATAAAGGCGGCGTGGTCGTCTATCCGACCGATTCGTGTTACGCCTTGGGTTGCAAACTCGGCGATAAGGCGGCGATGGAACGCATACTCTCCATCCGCAAAATCGATCAGAAACACCATCTGACACTGGTCTGTGCCGATTTGAGCGAGTTGGGCACATACGCCAAAATCGACAACGTACAGTTTCGTCAGCTTAAGGCCGCCACGCCCGGACCTTATACCTTTATCTTGCAGGCGACGAAGGAAGTGCCGGCGCGCACGCTGCACCCGAAACGCAAAACCATCGGGCTGCGTATTCCCGATAATGCCATTGCACAAGCCCTGCTGGGGGAATTGGGCGAACCGCTTTTAAGCTGCACCCTGATGCTGCCCGAAGACGGCGAACCGCTGACCGACCCTTATGAAATCCGCGACCGGCTGGAACACGCCGTCGATTTGGTGATTGACGGCGGCTGGTGCGGAACCGATCCGACTACCGTCATCGACATGACCGACGGTACGGAATTGGTGCGCCAAGGTTGCGGCGATACGGCGGTGTTCGGTTTGTAGGGAAACCGATGCCGTCTGAAGCATCAGCCGTCCGAACGTATCGGGTGTTTTGCCGTTTACGGAAGTTCGAAATGCCGCCGCACATTTTGTTTCAGGCGGATTGTCTGTTCGGAACATCAAACAAAATGCCGTCTGAAAGCCCTTCAGACGGCATTGCCTTGTTTATCTGCGTTAATGCCTGAAATGGCGCACGCCCGTTACGACCATTGCGATGCCGTGTTCGTCTGCCGCGTCAAAGACTTCTTGATCGCGCATCGAACCTGCCGGATGGATGATGGCTTTAATGCCCTGTTCGGCAATCACGTCCACGCCGTCGCGGAATGGGAAGAAGGCATCGGAAGCGGCACATGCGCCGTTTAAGTCCAAACCTGCGTCCTGCGCTTTGCGGGCGGCGATGCGGGTGCTGTCCACGCGGCTCATTTGGCCTGCGCCGATGCCGTAGGTTTGACCGCCTTTGCCGAAGACGATGGCGTTGGATTTGACGTATTTTGCGACGTTCCAGACGAACAGCAAATCGTTCCATTCCTGCTCGGTCGGTTGGCGTTTGGAGACGACTTTCAAATCGGCGCGGCTGAGGCGGTGAATATCAGGGGTTTGTACCAACAGTCCGCCGCCGACGCGTTTGAGTTCGAAGCGGTTTGCGGCTGCCTCAAGCGGCACTTCCAATACGCGCACGTTTTTCTTGGCGGCGGCGATTTCGAGGGCTTCGGCGGTGAACTTCGGCGCCATCAGGACTTCCATAAATTGGTTGTCGGTAATTTGTTTGACGGTTTCGCCGTCCACTTCGCGGTTGAAAGCGATGATGCCGCCGAACGCGCTGGTGGTGTCGGTGGCGTAGGCGAGTTTGTAGGCGGTCAAGGTATCGGCTGCAACGGCTACGCCGCATGGATTGGCGTGTTTCACGATCACGCAGGCCGGCTCATCAAAGGATTTGACGGCTTCCCAAGCGGCATCGGCATCGGCGATGTTGTTGTAAGACAATTCTTTGCCTTGAAGCTGTTTATAAGCGGAAAGGCTGCCTGCGGCGGGGTCAATATCGCGGTAGAACGCGGCGCGTTGGTGCGGGTTTTCGCCGTAGCGCATGTCTTGCACTTTGATCCAGCTTTGGTTGAACTGGCTGGGGAACTCGCCGATTTCAGGCGTGCCGCTCAAGACGTCGTCTGAAAGCGAGGTTAAGTAGTTGGAAATCATGCCGTCGTATTGGGCGGTGTGGCTGAACGCTTTGCGCGACAGGTTGAAGCGGGTTTTGTCGCTCAACGCACCGCCGTTGGCTTCCATTTCGGCGGCGATGACGGGGAAGTCGGCGGTATCGGTAACGATGGCGACGTGTTTCCAGTTTTTCGCGGCAGAGCGCACCATGGTTGGGCCGCCGATGTCGATGTTTTCAATCGCGTCTTCCAGTGTGCAGTTTGGTTTGGCGATGGTGGCGGCGAAGGGGTAAAGATTGACACACACAAGGTCGATGTTGCCGATGTCGTGTTCTTCCATCTTGGCGACGTGTTCGTCCAAATCGCGCCGGCCCAAAATACCGCCGTGGATTTTCGGATGCAGGGTTTTCACGCGGCCGTCGAGCATTTCGGGAAAACCGGTGTAGTCGGCGACTTCAATCACGGGAACGCCCGCATCGGCAAGCAGTTTCGCCGTGCCGCCGGTAGAGAGGATTTCGACACCGAGCTTGGTCAAGGTTTGGGCAAATTCGACTGCGCCTGTCTTGTCGGACAGGCTGATCAGGGCGCGTTTGATGACGGACATTGGGGCTTCCTTTTCTGACAGTTGGATGGGGAAAGGGGAACTTTTTCGGGGCGGTATTATCCGCTATTTTCAGTTTTTTGGCAGTAGGTTTTTGCAGATATTGTTGACAATTTACAAAGAAATGCCGTCTGAAAACCTTTCAGATGGCATTTGTCGGCATTCATTTGAACCCCATTTTTCCCGATGTTCCCAATGCCCCCACCATGCCGATGCACAAAGGCAGCAGCAGGGACAGCGGCGCGTAGGTCAGTTCCAATACGAACACAATGGCGGTCAGCGGCATTTTGAGCGATACGCCGAGAAACACCGCCGCTCCGACGATTGCCGCGCTTTCAGACGGCATTTCTGGGAAAACGCTGTTCCACGCGGCTGCGGCGGCAAAGGCGATGGTGCTGCCGAGCATCATGGACGGTGTAATCAGGCCGCCGTATGCGCCTGCCGCCAACGCCATCAAGACGACCAGCCATTTGACGGCGGTCAACTCAAGGCTGTGTTGCCAGTCGGTCAAACCGCCAAAAGTCAGTTGGTTGCCTGCTTTGCCGTTGCCCAAAACTTCGGGAAACCAAACAGCAATCGCGCCGATGAGCGCAAACATGCAGACTGCCAAGGGAATGATTTTGATGTTGTCGCGCTTGATGAAGGGGAATTTTTGGGCGGTACGCTGGAAAAAGACGGCGGCTGCGCCCAATATCGGGCCGATGACGGCGGAAAACCAAAGCAATGAAGTATTTACGGCAAGGTTGGCGGGATGATACTGCTGTACGTCGCCTAAGCCGATACGCGCCACGGCGGTGGCAATGACGGAAGTCAGCAACGCGGCGGCAACCGCCTGCTGCGTCCACACGCCCAGCATGGCTTCGAGGATGAAAAGTGTGGAGGCGAGCGGCACATTATACACGGCTGCCAAACCCGCGCCGGACGCACAGGCAATCAAGAGGCGCATTTCGCCTTCGTCCAAACCCAACCGCCTGCCGCCTGCCGAAGCAAACGCGGCAGTCATTTCGCGCGGCGCTACTTCCCGTCCGAGCGGTGAACCGAGTCCGACCGTTATGATTTGCAGCAGAACATGGAAAACCGTCGTCAGAAACGGCAGCCCCTGCAATGGCTGCTTCAAGGCGGCTTTGATTTCGATTTGCGGCTTGCCGAAACGTTTGAGCAGCCACCAGCCGCCGCCTGCGATCGCGCCGCATAGCGTCAGCACGGCAACGCGCCGCATACCGGAAGCCTGTGCCACGCCTTCGCGGAACGAAGTGTACACGCCGTCCGCGCCATAACCGTATGCTGTGTGTTGTATGAAGTGCATCAGTTCCGTCAGCACAATGCCGACCAAACCGCCGATAACGCCTGCTGCTGCCAGAGCAAACCAAAGTTTTCTGCGTCCCACTGTCGTTCCTGCCGTTCAAATGCCGTCTGAACACGTTTTTCAGACGGCATCCGTTTCCTATCCGCCTATCCGAACAGGCCGCGTACACGCTCCAAACCGCCGAAGTTGATACAGGCATCGGCGGCTGCCTGCGCTTTCGGTTTGGCGCGGTAAGCCACGCCTATGCCCGCTTCTTTGAGCATCGGAATATCGTTCGCACCGTCGCCCACCGCCAACACTTGATGCGGCTGCAATCCGAGGCGGCTGCGGTATTCGAGCAACAAATCTGCCTTTGCCTGCGCGTCGATGATTCTGCCTTTCAAACGTCCGGTCAGCCTGCCGTTTTCAATTTCCAAAACATTGGCGTGCTGGTATTCGAAGCCGAGGCGTTGTTGCAGACGTTCGGTAAAAAACGTGAAGCCGCCCGACACCAGCAAGAATTTCACATCATGCCTTTTGCATTCGTCCAACAAAAATTCCGCACCGGGCGAGAGCTTCAAAACGTTTTCATAAACGTCCGCCAAAATCTGTTCGTCCAATCCCGCCAACAGCGCAACGCGGCTGCGTAAAGACTGTTCGAAATCGAGTTCGCCGCGCATCGAACGCCCGGTAATTTCCGCTACCTTGTCTTTTAAACCCACGCCTGCCGCAATTTCATCGACGCATTCGATGGTAATCAGCGTCGAATCCATATCGCTGACAATCAAACCGAGTTCGCCGAAATCCATATCCGGCAACACGGCGTGGTCGATTTGACGGCTGCCAAGCAACGCCGCGTCTTTTTCGCTTAAAGAAAACCCTTCTTCAACAAGAAAACGCATACGCTTTTCATCGGCGTAATCAGGTTCGGGCAGGCGGGAGGGGAAGTCGGAAGGCAGGGCTTCGGCGGAGAGAAATTGGAGGACGAGGGCGTGCGGCATAACGGCGGCTCAAAAAATGCGGATTATATAGTGAAACGGCAAAGAATGTTACGGCGGGCGGGACTGCAATCGGAAAATGACTTCAAACGCAAACGGCAGTATGTGTCGGATAACACGGGAAAATGCCGCAACTATTGCCAGCCTGATGAAAATTCGTTATAAGGGGATTATCTAAAATATATTAACATTTGAAGTGAATCGGTTTTAAACCGGTACGGCGTTGCTCCGCCCTGCCACGATTTAAATTTAACCCACGATACATATAAACAACCCGAAAAAGGATTCAGAGATGAAAATCGGTATCCCACGCGAGTCATTATCCGGCGAAACCCGCGTCGCCTGCACGCCCGCCACCGTCGCCCTGCTGGGCAAACTGGGCTTTGAAACCGTTGTCGAAAGCGGTGCAGGTTGGGCGGCAAGTTTGGACGATGCCGCTTACCAAACAGCAGGCGCGACCGTTGCCGACAAAGCAACGGTTTGGGCCTGCCCTTTAATTTATAAGGTCAACGCTCCGTCCGAAGACGAGCTACCACTGCTCAAAGAAGGACAGACCATCGTCAGCTTCCTGTGGCCGCGCCAAAACGAGGCTTTGGTCGAAGCCTTGCGCGCCAAGAAAGTGAACGCGCTGGCGATGGACATGGTGCCCCGCATTTCGCGCGCGCAGGCTTTGGAC
This sequence comes from Neisseria polysaccharea, assembly GCF_963392925.1. NCBI lineage: Bacteria > Pseudomonadati > Pseudomonadota > Betaproteobacteria > Neisseriales > Neisseriaceae > Neisseria > Neisseria polysaccharea. Next base: position 47,479 of record NZ_CAUJNZ010000005.1, on the reverse strand, counting down.
GCTTTGTCTTCGATGGCAAACATCAGCGGCTACCGCGCCGTGATTGAAGCCGCCAACGCCTTCGGGCGTTTCTTCACCGGTCAAATTACTGCCGCAGGCAAAGTGCCGCCCGCGCAGGTTTTGGTGATTGGTGCAGGTGTGGCAGGTTTGGCGGCGATCGGTACGGCAAACTCGCTCGGCGCAGTGGTGCGCGCGTTCGATACCCGCTTGGAAGTGGCGGAACAAATCGAATCTATGGGCGGTAAGTTCCTGAAACTCGACTTCCCGCAAGAATCGGGCGGCAGCGGCGACGGCTACGCCAAAGTGATGAGCGACGAATTTATCGCCGCCGAGATGAAACTCTTTGCCGAGCAGGCGAAAGAAGTGGACATCATCATCACCACCGCCGCCATTCCGGGCAAACCCGCGCCCAAGCTGATTACCAAAGAAATGGTGGAAAGCATGAAATCCGGCTCCGTCATCGTCGATTTGGCGGCGGCGACGGGCGGCAACTGCGAACTCACCCGCCCAGGCGAATTGTCCGTAACCGGCAACGGCGTGAAAATCATCGGCTACACCGATATGGCAAACCGCCTTGCCGGACAGTCGTCCCAGCTTTACGCCACCAACTTGGTGAACCTGACCAAGCTGTTAAGCCCGAACAAAGACGGCGAAATCACGCTGGATTTTGAAGACGTGATTATCCGCAATATGACCGTTACCCGCGACGGCGAAATCACCTTCCCGCCTCCGCCGATTCAAGTTTCCGCCCAGCCGCAGCAAACGCCGTCTGAAAAAGCCGCGCCTGCCGCCAAGCCCGAGCCGAAACCCGTTCCCCTGTGGAAAAAGCTCGCGCCTGCCGTCATTGCCGCCATATTGGTGCTGTGGGTCGGCGCGGTCGCACCCGCAGCATTCCTGAACCACTTTATCGTGTTCGTCCTCGCCTGCGTCATCGGCTATTACGTCGTCTGGAACGTCAGCCACTCGCTGCATACCCCGCTGATGTCGGTAACCAACGCCATTTCCGGCATCATCGTCGTCGGCGCGCTGCTGCAAATCAGCCAAGGCAACGGCTTCGTTACCCTGCTTGCCTTCATCGCCATCCTGATTGCCGGCATCAATATCTTCGGCGGCTTCTTCGTCACGCGCCGGATGTTGAATATGTTTAGGAAAGGATAAAACATGACTTTTGCCTATTGGTGCATCTTGATTGCCTGCTTATTGCCGCTTTTTTGTGCGGCGTATGCCAAAAAAGCGGGCGGATTCCGGTTTAAAGACAACCACAATCCGCGCGATTTTCTGGCACACACGCAAGGCGCAGCCGCCCGTGCCCACGCCGCGCAGCAAAACGGTTTTGAAGCATTTGCACCGTTTGCCGCCGCCGTTTTGACGGCACACGCAACCGGCAATGCGGAGCAATCGACCATCAACACGCTTGCCGGTCTGTTCATCCTGTTCCGCCTCGCCTTTATCTGGTGCTATATCGCCGACAAAGCAGCATTGCGCTCGCTGATGTGGGCGGGCGGATTTGCCTGCACCGTCGGGCTGTTTGTCGCGGCTGCTTAAAACAGATGCCGTCTGAACAGTTCAGACGGCATCAAAAACAAATCATCGAAAATCGGAGAATTTCTATGTCTTCAGGACTCGTAACAGCGGCGTATATCGTTGCCGCAATTTTATTTATCTTCTCGCTGGCGGGGCTGTCCAAGCAGGAAACCGCCAAGCAGGGCTGCTATTCCGGTATCGCCGGTATGGCGGTCGCCCTCTTCGTAACGGTCTTTTCCGACAATACCCATGGACTGGGCTGGATTATCATCGCTATGCTCATCGGCGCGGCAATCGGCATCTACAAAGCCAAAAAAGTAGAAATGACCGAAATGCCCGAACTGATTGCGCTCTTGCACAGCTTCGTGGGCTTGGCGGCGGTTTTGGTCGGCTTCAACAGCTATATCGCGCCGGGCAACGTCGCACACGATATGCACACCATCCATCTGATCGAAGTCTATTTGGGCATTTTCATCGGCGCGGTAACCTTTACCGGCTCGCTGGTCGCATTCGGCAAGCTCAACGGCAAAATCAGCAGCAGCCCGCTGCAACTGCCCGCCAAACACAAGCTCAACGCACTGGCACTTGCCGTATCGTTTGTGTTGCTGCTCGTATTCGTCGGCATTAACGGCAGCGGCTTCATCCTGCTGATTATGACCCTGATTGCCCTCGCATTCGGCTGGCACTTGGTTGCCTCCATCGGCGGCGCAGATATGCCCGTGGTCGTGTCCATGCTCAACTCCTACTCCGGCTGGGCGGCCGCAGCGGCAGGCTTTATGCTCTCCAACGACCTGCTCATCGTTACCGGCGCGTTGGTCGGCTCAAGCGGCGCAATTCTGTCCTACATTATGTGCAAAGCCATGAACCGGTCGTTTGTTTCCGTGATTGCCGGCGGTTTCGGCAGCGACAGCGGCACATCATCTTCCGGCAGCCAAGAGATAGGGGAATACCGAGAAGTCAAAGCTGCCGATGTTGCCGAAATGCTGAAAGGCGCAAACAGTGTCATTATCACCCCGGGCTACGGCATGGCAGTCGCACAAGCGCAATACCCCGTTGCCGAAATCACCGAGCTTTTACGTAAAAACGGCACCGAAGTACGCTTCGGCATCCACCCCGTCGCCGGCCGCCTGCCCGGTCATATGAACGTACTGCTCGCCGAAGCCAAAGTCCCCTACGACATCGTTTTGGAAATGGACGAAATCAACGACGACTTCCCCGAAACCGATGTGGTCTTGGTGATTGGTGCGAACGATACCGTCAATCCTGCCGCCCAAACCGACCCGAACAGCCCGATTGCGGGTATGCCCGTGTTGGAAGTGTGGAAGGCAAAAGAAGTCGTCGTCTTCAAACGCTCGATGAATACCGGCTACGCAGGTGTACAAAACCCACTGTTCTTCAACGAAAACAGCGTGATGTGTTTCGGAGATGCGAAGAAAACCGTGGATGACATTTTGTCCGAACTGAAAAAATAATCCGCATGGCGCAATGCCGTCTGAAACCCGATGTTTGAACTGCACCCTGCAAGTCGGACACTATTTCCGACTTGCAGGGTGCAGTTTTTTACGGCAAGCATTCAAACAAATCCAAATCCGCCGATGCTTTTTGACATTCGCCCACACTTTTTCAACAAGGTTGGGTGTAGAGGAAGCAGTACTTTTGCCGGATGGGCGGCATTGCACGAATATATCCGCTATGACAACCACGAGCGGAACAGCTTGAAATTGAAAGGGCTGATTCTGTCCCGGACAGGAAACAGCCCTTGAAAGCCGTTTGATCGAACTGCTCAAGTTTTTAGGTCAGTCCGATTCAGACGGCATTTTTTGTATCGGGCTGTTTAACGCGCCAGCGGTTCGGTGCGTTTAATCAGCCACGCTTTTGCCGCACCTTCGGTCAGCGGCTCGAGGCGGCGGCGGACTTCGGCGTGGTAGCGGTTGACCCACTCGATTTCGCCGTCGGTCATCAGGGCGGTGTCCATTAGGCGGGTGTCGATGGGGCAGAGGGTCAGGGTTTCGAAGTAGAGGAAGCTGCCGAACTCGGTTTCCTGCGGTTTGGCGACGGCTTGGTTGGCGGCGAGGTTTTCAATGCGGATGCCCCATTTTCCCGGGCGGTAGAGTCCGGGTTCGATGGAGGTAACCATGCCTTTTTTCATGGCGGTTTCGGGCGTGGCAGGGGCGGCGAAGGCGATGCGTTGCGGGCCTTCGTGGACGTTGAGGAAATAGCCTACGCCGTGGCCTGTGCCGTGGCCGTAGTCGCATTGCGCCTGCCACAGGGGTTTGCGACAAATCGCGTCTATCAGCGGTGAGGGGATGTTTTCGGGGAACACGGCTTCGGCAAGCGCGATATGGGCTTTGAGAACGAGCGTGTTGTCGCGTTTTTGTTCTGCTGTGGGCGTGCCGACGGGGACGACGCGGGTGATGTCGGTCGTGCCGCCTTTGTATTGCGCGCCGGAGTCGATGAGCAGCAGCCCGTTGCCGCTGATGGTGCTGTGGCTTTCGGGTGTCGCGCTGTAATGCGGCAGGGCACCGTTGGCGTTGAAGCCCGCGATGGTGTCGAAACTCAATGAAATGAAGCCCGGGCGCGCGCTGCGGTGGCGGTAAAGCATGGTGTCCACGTCGATTTCGGTTAGGCTGCCGCCCTTGTCGATGATGTCTTCAAACTCGGCGAAGAAACCGCACAACGCCGCGCCGTCGTGTTCCATCGCTTCGCGGATGCGGGCAATGTCGGCTTCGGATTTGACGGATTTGAAAAAGGTGGACGGGTTGGTGCCTTCAATCAGGCGCACGCTTTCGGGCAGGCGCACGAGGGTGCTGACGGCGGTTTTGTTCGGCTCGATGAGCAGCGCGCCGCCGATTTGCGCGAGTTTGCCGGCAACTTGGGCGTAAGGCTCGACCGTGATGCCGGCGGTTTGCAGCGCGGCGGCGGCTTCGGCGTTCAGACGGCATTGTTCGGTAAACAGGACGGCGTTGTCTTTGCCAATCAGCAGGAAGGACACGAAAACAGGGTTGAAAGGCACGTCGCTGCCGCGCAGGTTGGTCAGCCAAGCGATGTCGTCAAGCGAGGAAACCAAGTGGTAATCCGCGCCTTTTTCCGCCATCACGGCGCGCACGCGGGCGAGTTTCTCGGCGGCGTTTTCAGAAACATAGTCGGGGTCGTGGATGAACACGGTTTCGGCGGGGATAGCAGGACGGCTTGTCCACACTTGGTCAAGCAGATCGTCGGGGTGTTCGATGCGGATGTTTTTGGCGGTCAGGGATTGCGCCAAAGTGCGTTTGCCGGTGAGCGACACCATATCGGAAGGGATGCCGACGGCGGCGTTTTCGGGCAGATTTGCCGCGAGCCATTCGTTGTACGGCGGCACTTGACCGCTTTTTTGCAGCTCAATGCCGCTGCCCGCAAGTTGTTTGGCGGCTTGTTCCCAATAGCGGCTGTCCACCCATACGCCCGCTTCGTCGGCGGTAACGACGAATGTGCCGACCGAGCCGGTAAAGCCCGACAATTCGCGCCGCGCCTGCCAATGCTCGGGCAGGTATTCGGACAGGTGGGGGTCGGCGGAAGGGATGACGAGTGCGTCCAAGCCTTGCGCCTTCATGGCTTCGCGCAATGCGGACAGGTAATTCGATACGGTATTCATGAACGGATTCTCCAGAGAAAGTGTAAGGTTTCAGACGGCATGGCGGCGTACCGGCTGGGGAAATGTAACCATCTTATCAAATCGTTTGCCGACTGCAAAACGCGTTCAGGGGTTTGAAAGTATATTTTGTACGGTAAAAAGCGATGCAAGGCTATTTGTTGTAAACTTTCAGGCATAAAATGCCATATTGCATGTTTTTCTGAAAATAATTGGGAAAAATCAGGAATATTAGGGTGTAAAGTTTCAATAAGCCGGTTTGGCGTGTATTTAGATTACGTTAAAATACGCATTTTTATATCAGCAATACGGAAAAATCATGTCCGAACAACATATTTCGACTTGGAAAAGTAAAATCAATGCATTGGGGCCGGGTATTATGATGGCATCGGCGGCAGTCGGCGGTTCGCACCTGATTGCCTCCACACAGGCAGGTGCGCTTTACGGCTGGCAGCTCGCGTTGATTATCGTCCTGACCAACCTCTTCAAATACCCGTTTTTCCGCTTCAGCGCGCATTACACGCTGGATACGGGTAAAAGCCTGATTGAAGGTTATGCGGAGAAAAGCCGCATCTACCTGTGGGTCTTTTTGATTTTGTGTATTGCTGCCGCGACGATTAATGCGGGTGCGGTTGCCATTGTAACCGCCGCCATCGTCAAAATGGCGATTCCCTCGCTGACACTGGGTATCGGCGCAATCTCCGCGCTGATTATGGCTTCCTGCCTGATTATCCTGGCGAGCGGACGCTACAAGGCTTTGGACAATGTTTCCAAAATCATCATCGTCAGCCTGACGGTTGCCACGGTTGCCGCCGCCGGTATCGCCATGTCGCGCGGTATGCAGATGAAACCCGATTTTATCGAGCCGACACCGTGGACGCTTGCCGGTTTGGGCTTCCTGATCGCGCTGATGGGCTGGATGCCTGCGCCGATTGAAATTTCCGCCATCAATTCTTTGTGGGTTACGGAGAAACAGCGTCTCCAACCTTCCTCTTATCATGACGGGATTTTTGATTTCAACGTCGGTTACATCACCAGTGCCGTGCTTGCCGTCGTCTTCCTTGCCCTGGGTGCGTACGTGCAATACGGTAACGGTGAAGAAGTGCAGATGGCGGGCGGCAAATATATCGGACAACTGATCAATATGTATGCGGTAACCATCGGCGACTGGTCGCGTCCGCTGGTGGCGTTTATCGCTTTTGCCTGCATGTACGGCACGACGATTACCGTTGTGGACGGCTACGCCCGCGCCATTGCCGAACCCGTGCGCCTGCTGCGCGGAAAAGACAAAACGGGCAACGCCGAACTCTTTGCCTGGAATATTTGGGTTGCAGGCAGCGGTTTGGCGGTGATTTTCTGGTTTGACGGCGTAATGGCGAATCTGCTCAAATTTGCGATGATTGCCGCCTTTGTGTCCGCCCCTGTGTTTGCCTGGCTCAACTACCGCCTGGTCAAAGGAGACAAACGGCACAAGCTTACCGCCGGTATGAATTTTCTTGCCATTGTCGGCTTGCTCTACCTGACCGGATTTGCCGTTTTGTTCCTGTTGAACCTTAGCGGACTTTTGGCATAGGTTTCAAAATCTGAATGCCGTCTGTAATATTTTCAGACGGCATTGCCCTTTCCTAGAAAAAAACACCGACATCGCGTAAAATATGCGCAAATTTTGTGATTCAATCAGGTCGTCTGAAACAGATTGCGCCTGATTTATTTTTTCGGAAAATACCATGAGCGAACAAAACCATCCGCAAATCGAGCCGCAGTTGGACGAAAACCAAATCATCGCCCTGCGCCGCGAAAAACTGCACAACATCCGCCAACAGCGCAACGCCTACCCTAACGATTTCAAACGCGACAGCTTTGCCGCCGACCTACATACCCAATACGGTGAAATCAGCAAAGAAGAACTCGACCCGCAAGGCATTCCCGTCAAAATTGCCGGCCGCATGATGCTCAAACGTCAAATGGGCAAGGCCAGCTTCGCCACCATTCAAGACGTGACCGGCCAAATCCAGCTTTATCTGAACAACAAAGGCGTGAGTCAGGAAGTTTTGGACGATTTCAACCATTGGGACTTGGGCGACATCGTCGGTGCGGAAGGTACTTTGTTTAAAACCAACCACGGCGAATTGACCGTGCGCGTGTCCGACATCCGCCTGCTGTCCAAATCCCTGCGCCCGCTGCCCGACAAACACAAAGGCTTGAGCGATCAGGAAACCAAATACCGCCAACGCTACGTCGATTTGATTGCCAATGAAGAATCGCGCAATACCTTCATCAAACGCAGCCAAATCATCCAATCCGTGCGTAATTTTATGGTGGGCGAGCATTATCTCGAAGTCGAAACCCCGATGATGCACCCGATTCCCGGCGGCGCGACGGCGAAACCGTTCGTGACCCATCACAATGCTTTGGACATCCCGCTCTACCTGCGTATCGCGCCCGAGCTGTATCTGAAACGCTTGGTTGTCGGCGGTTTGGAACGCGTGTTCGAGATCAACCGCAGCTTCCGCAACGAAGGTATGTCCGTGCGCCACAACCCCGAATTTACGATGATTGAATTTTACGAAGCCTTCTCCGATTACGAACGTATGATGCAGATGGCGGAAGACATCATCCGCAACGCATCGCGCACGGTAAACGGTACGGCGAACATCACTTACAACGGCAAAGAAGTCGATTTGGAAAGCCCGTTTGAACGCCTAACCATTCTCGAAGCCATCAAAAAATACAATCCGCACTACACCGACGAGCAGTTGAACGATGCGGAATGGCTGAAAAAAGAAATCGTCAAACACGGCGAAAGCCTGCCGCCGTCCCCGGGCATCGGCAGCCTGCAACTCGCCCTGTTTGAAGGTTGCGCCGAGGGCAAGCTGTGGAACCCGACCTTTATTGTCGATTACCCGGTCGAAGTTTCCCCGTTGGCGCGCGCATCCGACAGCAAACCGGGCTTGACTGAACGCTTCGAGCTTTTCGTTGTCGGGCGCGAACTGGCAAACGGCTATTCCGAGTTGAACGACCCCGAAGACCAAGCCGAACGCTTCAAAGCGCAAGTGGCGCAAAAAGACGCGGGCGACGACGAAGCGATGCACTACGATGCCGACTACATCCGCGCGATGGAATTCGGTCTGCCGCCGACAGGCGGTTGCGGCATCGGCATCGACCGCCTGGTAATGCTGCTGACCGATTCGCAAACCATCCGCGACGTGATTCTGTTCCCGCAGATGCGTCCTGAGTAATCATAAAAACAGTTGAAATAGAAATGCCGTCTGAACCCGATTGGATTCAGACGGCATTTTGTATGGCGGTACGGATTTATTCGGTTTCCAACTGACCGATCCATTCGGACAAGGCAGTCAGGCGTTGTTCGGATTTCGCCACGAATGGGTTTTCGGTATCCCACGCGTAGCCTGCCAAAATCGAAGAAAGCATACGGCTGATTTCCGGGCTGCGGTCGGGCGCGTACACGACGTTTTGGAAGCGGAAATCATACCAGCCGTCCACATAGGTGCGGAATGTGTCCACGCCGATCATCAAGGGTTCGGCAAACTCAGTATCCCAATCCGCCGTGCCGCCTTCAAGCTGCTTCGCCAATAAATCGGCAGCCAGTTTGGCGGAGTGCAGCGCGATGGTTACGCCCGACGAGAACACGGGATCGAGGAACTCGGCGGCATTGCCCAATAGCGCGAAATGCCTGCCGTGCAGCGATTTGACGTTGGCGGAATAGCCTTGGATGGAGCGGAACGGAAAATCGTTTTCCCAGACGGCTTTGTCCAAAATTTCGTTCAGCATCGGGCATTCGTAAACAAATTTTTTCAACACCGTTTCCGATTCGCCGACAAGTTTGTCGGGCGTGCCGACCACGCCGACGGAACAGCGGTTGTCGCCGAAGGGAATCAGCCAAATCCACACGTCGCGGTGTTGCGGGTGGGTGGTAATCAGGATTTTGTTGCGGTCGAATTTCGGGTGGGCGATGTTGTCGTCGATGTGCGTGAAATGCGCTTGGCGCGGCGGCAGGTGTGAGGGCGTTTCCAAATCCAGCAGGCGTGGCAGCACGCGTCCGTAGCCGCTTGCGTCCAAGACGAATTTCGCGGTCAGTTCATAGCGCTTGCCCGTGTCGGTTTCGATGTTCAAGCGGGCAAAATCGCCGCTGTTGTCGAACGCGGTTACGCCGTGCCCGAAACGTACTTCAACGCCTTGTTTGGCGGCTTCGCCAATCAGGATTTTATCGAACACGGCGCGGCGCACTTGATAAGTCGTGCCGGGGCCGTCTGAAAATTTATCGGTGAAATCAAATTCCGTATAACGGCTGCCCCACGAAAACGCCGCGCCGTTTTTCAACTGAAAGCCGGGCTCGGCGCGCACGGCATCGGCAAATCCGGCTTCTTCCAGCATTTCCATACAGTGCGGCAGCAGGCTTTCGCCGATGACGAAGCGCGGAAAGTGCTGTTTTTCCAACACGCAGACTTGATAACCTTTTTTGCGGAGCAGGGCGGATGCGACCGAGCCTGCCGGACCTGCGCCGATTACGGCGACATCGAATTGGGTGGACATTGGGAAATCCTGATGGTTTGAGTGGAAAAGGAAATAATATTGTACAGGCGGCAAATGCCGTCTGAAACTGTTTGCGGCAGAAATTTATCCGGTGTGGGCGGTTGCGCCTAATGCGTCAGTCCGGTTTGAAAAATGCCGTCTGAAACGGGAAATGTTCAGACGGCATTTGATTTTCAGGGTTATTTTACGCCGTAACGCGGTTGGAGCAGGGCGCACGTCCGGTGTTCCCGGCGGCTTCGGCGGCTGCGTCCGGCAATTTTTCCACAGGCCGCGCCCGCATCGTTTGCCGCATTTTCCGGCCGGGTGTTTTTTTCGCGTTGCGCTTTGGCGGATTCGTAGCGGTTGCGTTGTTTCGGTTCGCCTGTTTCGGTTTTTTCCGGTTTTGCGCCGCCCTGTTCCCACCATTGCGGCTCGAAGCCCTCGATGCGCTCGATGAGCAGCTTGTTGCCGGTCAGCTCTTTAATGGATTCAAACATTTTCTGTTCGGATTCATCCATCAGGGAAATCGCCACGCCGTCCGCGCCCGCGCGCCCCGTGCGCCCGATGCGGTGGACGTAGTCTTCGGGCTGGGCGGGCATTTCGTAATTGATGACGAAGGGCAGTTCGGCAATGTCCAGCCCACGCGCGGCGATGTCGGTGGCGACGAGGACGCGCAGGCTGCCGTCTTTGAAGGCGTTGAGTGTTTCGAGCCGGCTTTGTTGGGAACGGTCTCCGTGTATCGCCTGTGCGGACAGGTTGCGGCGCACCAGTTCGCGCGTTACGCGGTCGACGCTTTGTTTGGTTTTGCAGAACACGATGACCTGGTTCATATGCAGATCGACAATCAGCCGTTCGAGCAGGTTGCGCTTTTGGAAGGTATCGACGGCGATGATGTGTTGTTCGACGTTGGCGTTGGTGGTGTTTTGCGCGGCGACTTCGACGGTTTCGGGCGCGTTCATGAAGTCTTGCGCCAGTTTGCGTATCGGGGCGGAGAAGGTGGCGGAAAAGAGCAGGGTTTGGCGTTGGCGGGGCAGCATCTGCATGATTTTGCGGATGTCGTCGATAAACCCCATATCTAACATACGGTCGGCTTCGTCCAAAACGACGATTTCGACTTTGTTCAAACTGATGTTTTTTTGTTTGACGTGGTCGAGCAGCCGCCCGACGGTGGCGACGACGATTTCGCAGCCGGCGCGCAAATCGGCGGTCTGTTTGTCCATATTCATACCGCCGAACAAGACGGTGTGGCGAAGCGGCAGGTTTTTGATGTAGGACTGCACGTTTTGGTCGATTTGGTCGGCAAGTTCGCGCGTTGGGGTGAGGACGAGCATACGCACGGGGTGCATCGCGGGCGAGGTGCTGGCGGTGGCGTAACGTTTGAGGCGTTCGAGCGAGGGCAGCATAAAGGCGGCGGTTTTGCCCGTGCCGGTTTGCGCGGCGGCTAGTAAATCATGACCGGCGAGTGCTTTGGGAATGGCGGCGGCTTGGATGGGCGTCGGGTTTTCGTAACCTTGCGCGGTCAGTGCGGAAACTAGTTCCGTACCCAAACCTAAAGAGGAAAATGGATTACTCATGATTGTAGTCTTTCTTTCAGACCTTATGCCGTCTGAAACGGGAAACTGATAGGATGGGGAAAGTATAGTGGATTAACAAAAATCAGGACAAGGCGACGAAGCCGCAGACAGTACAAATAGTACGGAACCGATTCACTTGGTGCTTCAGCACCTTAGAGAATCGTTCTCTTTGAGCTAAGGCGAGGCAACGCCGTACTGGTTTTTGTTAATCCACTATAAACTGCCCTCCTGTGAGTGGCGGGGCAGGGAATCTGTGTGCGGATTATGCCATAAAACGGTGCCTGCCCCAATCGCGGGCGCGTCCGGAGATTGGAAATCCTGCTTAAAAAATGTACAATGGCGTACTTTTTTGAAACGCGGGCCCATTATGCACATCGGCGGCTATTTTATCGACAACCCCATCGCACTTGCGCCGATGGCGGGCATTACCGACAAACCCTTCCGCCGCCTTTGCCGCGATTTCGGCGCAGGTTGGGCGGTGTGCGAAATGCTGACCAGCGACCCGACGCTTAGAAATACCAAAAAGACCCTGCACCGCAGTGATTTTACCGATGAAGGCGGCATCGTTGCCGTGCAGATTGTCGGCAGTGATCCGCAGCAGATGGCGGATGCCGCGCGTTACAACGTCAGCCTTGGGGCGCAGGTTATCGACATCAACATGGGCTGTCCCGCTAAAAAAGTCTGCAATGTCCAAGCCGGTAGCGCGCTGATGCAGGACGAGCCGCTGGTTGCCGCCATTTTGGAAGCCGTCGTCCGTGCGGTGGACGTTCCCGTTACCCTCAAAACCCGTTTGGGCTGGCACGACGACCACAAAAACCTGCCTGCCGTCGCCCGCATCGCCGAAGATTGCGGCATTGCCGCCCTTGCCGTCCACGGACGCACGCGCACGCAAATGTACAAAGGCGAAGCGGCTTACGACCTGATTGCCGAAACCAAATGCCGTCTGAACATCCCGGTCTGGGTCAATGGCGACATTACTTCGCCGCAAAAAGCCCAAGCCGTCCTTAAACAAACCGCCGCAGACGGCATCATGATAGGGCGCGGTGCGCAAGGCAGGCCGTGGTTCTTCCGTGATTTGAAACATTATGCCGAACACGGTGTTTTGCCGCCTGCTTTGAGTTTGGCAGAATGCACCGCCACTATTTTGAACCACATCCGCGCCATGCACGCGTTTTACGGCGACACCGCCGGTGTGCGCATCGCACGCAAACACATAGGTTGGTACATCGACGAAATGCCCGACGGCGAACAGACACGTCGTGAAATCAACTACTTGGACAGTGCGGCGGCGCAATACGACATGCTTGCAGGTTATCTTGAAAGACTTGCCGAAGAAACCGACCGTTGGGCGTGCGCCTACCGCCCAAATGCCTTCTGAACACTTGATTATTCTTTGAAAGTGCAATCATGCCCCATACCCTTCCCGATATTTCTCAATGCATCAGACAAAATTTAGAACAATATTTCAAAGACCTGAACGGTACCGAACCTTGCGGCGTGTACGATATGGTGCTGCATCAGGTGGAAAAACCGCTGCTGGTGTGCGTGATGGAGCAATGCGGCGGTAATCAGTCCAAAGCCTCCGTCATGTTGGGACTGAACCGTAATACCTTGCGTAAAAAACTGATTCAACACGGTTTGTTGTGAATATGGCTGCAACCGTCCGTATCTTAGGCATCGACCCGGGCAGCCGCGTAACGGGTTTCGGCATCATCGATGTCAGGGGGCGCGATCATTTTTACGTTGCCTCAGGCTGCATCAAAACGCCTGCCGATGCGCCTCTGGCAGACAGGATTGCCGTGATTGTGCGGCACATCGGCGAAGTCGTTGCCGTTTACAAGCCGCAGCAGGCGGCGGTGGAACAGGTGTTCGTCAACGTCAATCCGGCATCGACGCTGATGCTCGGGCAGGCGCGGGGCGCGGCATTGGCGGCATTGGTCAGCCATAGGCTGCCCGTTTCGGAATACACCGCCTTGCAGGTCAAACAGGCGGTGGTCGGCAAGGGCAAGGCGGCAAAAGAACAGGTGCAGCATATGGTGGTGCAGATGCTGGGGCTTTCGGGAACACCGCAGGCGGATGCGGCGGACGGTCTTGCCGTCGCGCTGACCCACGCCTTACGCAACCACGGGCTTGCCGCCAAACTCAATCCTTCGGGGATGCAGGTCAAGCGCGGCAGGTTTCAATAGTTTCAGACGGCATTTGTATTTTGCCGCCTGAAAAGAAAATGTGTATCGAGATGAAATTTATATTTTTTGTACTGTATGTTTTGCAGTTTCTGCCGTTTGCGCTGCTGCACAAGATTGCCGACCTGACGGGTTTGCTTGCCTACCTTCTGGTCAAACCGCGCCGCCGTATCGGCGAAATCAATTTGGCAAAATGTTTTCCCGAATGGAGTGAGGAAAAGCGTAAAACCGTGTTGAAACAGCATTTCAAACACATGGCGAAGTTGATGTTGGAATACGGTTTATATTGGTACGCGCCTGCCGGGCGTTTGAAATCGCTGGTGCGCTACCGCAATAAGCATTATTTGGACGACGCGCTGGCGGCGGGGGAAAAAGTCATCATCCTGTACCCGCACTTTACCGCGTTCGAGATGGCGGTGTACGCGCTTAATCAGGATATCCCGCTGATCAGTATGTATTCCCATCAAAAAAACAAGATATTGGACGAACAGATTTTGAAAGGCCGAAACCGCTATCACAACGTTTTCCTCATCGGGCGCACTGAAGGGCTACGTGCCCTCGTCAAACAGTTCCGCAAAAGCAGCGCGCCGTTTCTGTATCTGCCCGATCAGGATTTCGGACGCAACGATTCGGTTTTTGTGGATTTTTTCGGGATTCAGACGGCAACGATTACCGGCTTGAGCCGCATTGCCGCGCTTGCAAATGCCAAAGTGATTCCCGCCATTCCCGTCAGGGAGGCGGACAATACGGTTACATTGCATTTCTACCCTGCTTGGGAATCCTTTCCGAGTGAAGATGCGCAGGCCGACGCGCAGCGCATGAACCGTTTTATCGAAGACAGGGTGCGCGAACATCCGGAACAATATTTTTGGCTGCACAAGCGTTTTAAAACCCGTCCGGAAGGTGTACAGGATTTTTACAAATTACACGAAACTACATAGTGGACTATTAAGGGAAAATTGAGTTTTACGATTGTTTTTTTAAATGCGAAAAATTGAATTATATAAACAGAAGTATTTAATAATTGCTGTTATTTTAAGTATCTAAAAAATAATATTTTTTGATTTTAAAAATAGATTCCAAAGAAAATTTGGAGAATACATGATAAATCAATGAATATATTCTATTGATATGGTTAATATATTAAAATTAATTTCCTTTAAAAACAAAATGTTGCAAATTACCTTTCAATAACCGTTATTTTGCTCGGTGCCAGTTTGAGAAATATATTGCCAAATATATAGATATTATAAAATTAAGTATCAATTTAAATAAATTATTAGAATTTTAATCTAAAAAATCAAAAAATTCACTATTTTATAAAATAAACGCTTCTATATCTGTTTTGTAAAAAATGCTTGGCAAGCTGTAAAAAATGGCGTACATTCCGCTACATGAAATTACAGACGTAGCCAAGAAATGCCGTCTGAAAGGATGTGCCGGTCAGTTTTATGACTGGTTGGCGTTTCATCGGAAATGGTGAAACGAAAGTTTGTCGGCGTAGAGTTGAGCTACGCGGGCAAAGCCGCAGGCGGAAGCCTGTATTGTTTGTGAAGCGTAAATCTCTGATTTGAGGTATTGGGGCAATCCTGTGGGGGGTTGCCTCTTTTTTTATCCGCCTTTTAATGACACAATAGGCGCAAGTCTGTTTTTGAATGCAAGGTACTGCCATGAATACGATTTTGGCTTTCGATATTGAAACCGTACCCGATGTGCAGGGTATCCGTACGCTGTATGACTTGCCGTCTTCCCTGCCGGACGACGAAGTGGTGCTGTTTGCCCAGCAGAAACGCCGCGCCCAAACGGGCGGCGATTTTATGCAGCATCATCTTCATCAGGTTGTGGCGATTTCGTGCTGCATGCGTTGGGGGCAGGACAAAATCCATATCGGCACAATCGGCGAGGCGGACGACGGCGAGGAAGTGGTTATCGCCAAATTTTTCGAGTTGGTGGAAAAACATACGCCGCAACTGGTCAGTTGGAACGGCGGCGGTTTCGACCTGCCCGTACTGCATTACCGCTCCCTGATATACGGCATCAACGCCGCGCGCTATTGGGATATGGGCGACGGCGATTTCGGCGACAGCCGCGATTTCAAGTGGAACAACTACATCAGCCGCTACCACCAACGTCATTGCGATTTGATGGATTTGCTCGCGCTTTATCAGCCGAGGGCAAACGTGCCGCTGGACGATATGGCGAAACTGTGCGGTTTTCCGGGCAAGCTGGGTATGGACGGCAGCAAGGTTTGGGAGGCATTCCATACGGGCAGGCTGAAGGAAATCCGCAATTATTGTGAAACCGACGCGGCAAACACTTATCTGATGTACCTGCGTTTCTGCCTGGTCAGCGGCAGGCTGGATGCGGACGAATACGAAATGGAAATCAAACGGATGCGGAATTACCTGTCCGCACAAGTCGGGGAAAAGCCGCATTGGGAAGAGTTTGTCCGCGCGTGGGAATAAAGATTGAAATTCAAACCGGTTGTTCGGCGGTACGCCCGTGCCGCCGTTGCGGCTTCAGACGGTATACGCGGGATGCGCCCATGCCGTCTGAAGCCTTTTCCAGTCAAACCAAACAATATTGAAAGAAAAAAATGAGCAAAACCGTCCGTTATCTGAAAGATTACCAAACGCCTGCCTACCGCATTCTCGAAACCGACCTGCATTTCGATATTGCCGAACCGCAAACCGTCGTGAAATCCCGTTTGACGGTCGAGCCACAGAGGATAGGAGAGCCGCTGGTGTTGGACGGTTCGGCGAAACTCTTGTCCGTCAAAATCAACGGGGCGGCGGCGGATTATGTGTTGGAAGGCGAAACGCTGACGATTGCAGACGTGCCGTCCGAACGCTTCACCGTCGAAGTGGAAACCGAAATCCTGCCGGCGGAAAACAAATCGCTGATGGGGCTGTATGCTTCCGGAGGCAATCTGTTTACCCAGTGCGAGCCGGAGGGCTTCCGCAAAATCACGTTTTACATCGACCGTCCTGATGTGATGTCCAAGTTCACGACCACCATCGTCGCGGACAAAAAACGCTATCCCGTTTTGCTTTCCAACGGCAACAAAATCGACGGCGGCGGGTTTTCAGACGGCCGCCATTGGGTGAAATGGGAAGACCCGTTTGCCAAACCGAGTTATCTGTTTGCTTTGGTCGCGGGCGATTTGGCGGTCACGGAAGACCGTTTCACCACCATGAGCGGCAGAAACGTCAAAATCGAGTTTTACACCACCGAGGCGGACAAGCCCAAGGTCGGCTTTGCCGTGGAATCCTTGAAAAACGCGATGAAGTGGGACGAAACGCGCTTCGGTTTGGAATACGACTTGGATATTTTCATGGTCGTCGCCGTGGGCGATTTCAATATGGGCGCGATGGAAAACAAGGGGCTGAACATTTTTAATACCAAGTTCGTCCTTGCCGACAGCCGCACCGCCACCGATACCGATTTCGAAGGCATCGAATCCGTGGTCGGACACGAATATTTCCACAACTGGACGGGCAACCGCGTAACCTGCCGCGACTGGTTCCAGCTTTCGCTGAAAGAAGGGCTGACCGTGTTCCGCGACCAAGAATTTTCCGGCGACCGCGCCAGCCGCGCCGTGCGCCGCATCGAAAACATCCGCCTTTTGCGCCAGCACCAGTTCCCCGAAGACGCAGGCCCGACCGCGCATCCGGTGCGCCCCGCCAGCTATGAGGAGATGAACAATTTCTACACCATGACCGTTTATGAAAAAGGCGCGGAAGTGGTGCGGATGTATCACACCCTGCTCGGCGAAGAGGGCTTCCAGAAAGGCATGAAGCTCTATTTCCAACGCCACGACGGGCAGGCAGTGACCTGCGACGATTTCCGCGCGGCGATGGCGGACGCGAACGGCATCAATCTCGACCAGTTCGCCTTGTGGTACAGCCAGGCGGGCACGCCCGTTTTGGAAGCGGAAGGTCGTCTGAAAAATAATATTTTCGAGTTAACCATCAAACAAACCGTGCCGCCCACGCCTGATATGGCGGACAAGCAGCCGATGATGATTCCCGTCAAAGTCGGGCTGCTGAACCGCAACGGCGAAGCGGTGGCATTCGATTATCAGGGCAAACGCGCAACCGAAGCCGTATTGCTGCTGACCGAAGCCGAACAGACCTTCCCGCTCGAAGGCGTAACCGAAGCCGTCGTTCCCTCACTGCTGCGCGGGTTCAGCGCGCCGGTACATCTGAACTATCCGTACAGCGACGACGACCTGCTGCTCCTGCTCGCCCACGACAGCGACGCCTTCACGCGCTGGGAAGCCGCCCAAACGCTCTACCGCCGCGCCGTCGCCACCAACCTTGCCGCGCTTTCAGACGGCATCGGGTTGCCGAAACACGAAAAACTGCTTGCCGCCGTCGAAAAAGTCATTTCAGACGACCTCTTGGACAACGCCTTCAAAGCCCTGCTTTTGGGCGTTCCGTCTGAAGCCGAACTGTGGGACGGCACGGAAAACATCGACCCGTTGCGCTACCATCAGGCGCGCGAAGCCTTGTTGGATACACTTGCCGTCCACTTCCTGCAGAAATGGCACGAATTGAACCGTCAGGCGGCGAAGCAGGAAAACCAAAGCTACGGATACAGCCCCGAAGCCGCCGGTTGGCGCACGCTGCGCAATGTCTGCCGCACCTTCGTTCTGCGCGCCGACCCCGCGCACATCGAAACCGTTGCCGAAAAATACGGCGAAATGGCGCAAAACATGACCCACGAATGGGGCATCCTGTCCGCCGTCAACGGCAACGAAAGCGATACGCGCAACCGCCTGCTGGCGCAGTTTGCCGACAAGTTTTCAGACGACGCGCTGGTGATGGACAAATATTTCACCCTCGTCGGCTCAAGCCGCCGCAGCGACGCCCTGCAACAGGTTCAAACCGCCTTGCAGCATCCGAAATTCAGTCTTGAAAACCCCAACAAAGCCCGCTCGCTTATCGGCAGCTTCAGCCGCAACGTCCCGCATTTCCACGCAGAAGACGGCAGCGGCTACCGTTTCATCGCCGACAAAGTCATCGAAATCGACCGCTTTAACCCGCAGGTCGCCGCTCGCCTGGTGCAGGCGTTCAACCTCTGCAACAAGCTCGAACCGCACCGCAAAAACTTGGTGAAACAAGAATTGCAGCGCATTCGGGCGCAGGAAGGATTGTCGAAAGACGTGGGCGAAATCGTCGGCAAGATTTTGGATTGAGGCCGTCAAACAGAAAAACAATGCCGTCTGAAAGCTCTTGCGCTTTTCAGACGGCATTTTTGTATTTTGAAATATTGGGCAATTGATTCTTTTATTGAGAAGTCTGTTTCAGTGTCTGAATCATGAGGGATTTGAACGACTGCTGCAAAGGCTTGGGGAGTTGCATGAAGATAAGTTCGATGGGCATATCTTCCATATTTGTTGCGGTATTGTTTTGCTGTCTTTCTAAACTTTCTGCCAATAGAAAAATAGATGAAACGGGACAGTCCAAGGCTTCTGACAGATATTTTAGGATAGATTCGCTATATCCTTGGTTGCCGTTTTCAAGATTGGAAATATTACTTTTTGAGGTATTGGCAAAATCAGCAAGCTGCTGCTGAGTCCATCCCTTTTGTTTCCTTAAGAATCTGATTGCGTGGCTAATGTTCATGAAATGAATCTTAGAGACAGGCAGACTCTTTTTAAATTGTATTAATGTATTTATTTACTAAAAAATATTTTAATGCAATACTTAATACAGTTTTACTGTACTTTATTTTTAAACCTCACTTATTTTTGGATAGGAAATGAAAATCAGAAATGGTATTTTTGCCGGAGTTCTCCCGGCAATGTTATTGACGGGTTGTATGGATGGTTTGCCTTCATGTGATTCCAGCGAGGCGGAAGGTTTGGTGAAGAAGATTGTTAATCAGAAATCGTTCTTTATCGGTCAGTTTGTTTCATTAGATGATGTAGAGGAAACTGCCGCTAATAATGAAGCAGGAATCAGGGTGTGTTCTGCTACGCTGACCACGACGAGAATCAGTAAGGACATTACTTATTCCATCAGGTGGCAGAACAAAGAAAACAAAGAATACATCGTGGAAGTAAATAACTAAAGGAATTCAAAGCGATGAAAGGTCAAATTTTAGATTTTTCGATTCAAGCTGGCGGTTTGATTAGCAGTGAGGATGGTAAACGCTATCCATTTAAAAACGAAGAATGGAAAGAACAGGGCGTACCAACACGAGGGATGAAAGTCGATTTTGATGTTGATGAAGATGGGCAGGCGGTAGCTGTTTATAAAGCTTTGGGCGCAAGTTCGACCGGAGGGGTTGCAACCGTTCTGCAAAATGCCTCCCAAACTCGCAATGAAAATGGACAGCTTTCTCTCTTTGCTTTGTTCTTGGAAACATTGACCAAACGGTATGCCCAATTTTCAGGTCGTGCTTCTAAAAGAGAATTTTGGGGGTTTGCACTGTTTAGTGCAGTTGTAGAGGTAGCTATTTTATTTGTCGCTGGGATAATGTTTGAAATCAATGAAAGCCTTGGTAGTATTTTCGGTCTTTTATATTGGCTTTTTGTTATTGCTTTAGTTATCCCGCACCTATCAGTCGGTGTACGCCGACTCCATGATATCGGTAAATCAGGATGGTGGTTCTTGATTGTACTTGTTCCGCTTATTGGTCCGATTTGGTTGATTGTTTTGTGTTGTCAAGCTTCTGTAAACGAAGATAACCAATGGGGTGGACTGCCTGAGAACTAAATCTTTCATCAAAATGCCGTCTGAAGCGTTATCCGGCTTTCAGACGGCATTTTTGTATTTAAAGCCGAGTAACGCTCAATACACCTTTGACGTCGCCGAGGCTGGCGAGGACGCGCGGGAGGTCGTTGACTTGTTTGACTTCGAGCGTGAACCTCATGCTGGCTTCCAAGTCGCGGGACTGGGTTTGCACGGCGGTAACGTTGAGTTTGTGGCGGGCGAGTGCGTCGGATACGTCGCGCAAAAGCCCTGAGCGGTCTTGGGCGCGAATTTCGACATCGACGGCGAACACTTGTCCTTCCTGCAACGCCGCCCAGCTTGCGTCCAGCACTTTTTCGGGCGAGTGTTCGGCGAGATGTCGGAAAGAGGGGCAGGTTTTGCGGTGGACGGAAATGCCGCGCTCGCGGGTAACGAAGCCGACAATATCGTCGGGCGGCGCGGGTTTGCAGCATTTGGCAAGGGTAGTCATCAGTCCGTCTTCGCCGTCGATGAGCACGCCGGTTTTGCCGCCTTTTTTGATTTTAGACTGTTTGACAATGGTGGTTTCGCTGACGGGCACGGGCGGCGGTTCGTTCAGCGTACCGCAGGCTTTTTGGATGGCGCGATTGGAAATTTCGCCCTGTCCGACGGCGGTGTAGAGGTCGTCGAGTTTTTTGTAGCCGAGGTTTTCGGCAAGCTCTTGCAGGTTGGGTTTGGGCGTGAGTTTGGCAAGCTGTTTGTCGAGTTGGACGCGGCCTTCTTCGCGCACGGTGTCGGCGTTTTGCTGGCGGATGTAGGCGCGGATTTTGCCGATTGCCTTGCTGGATTTGACCCAGCCTTCGTAGAGCCAGTTGACAGAAGGGTGCCCTTCTTTGGCGGTAATGATTTCGACGCGCTGTCCGTTTTCAAGCTGGGTGGACAGCGGCACGATTTGCCCTTCGACTTTCGCGCCGCGGCAACGGTCGCCGATGCTGCTGTGTAAGGCGTAGGCGAAGTCGATGGGGGTCGCGCCCGTGGGCAGGGAGAGGACTTTGCCGTGCGGGGTCAGGACGTAAATCGTGTCGTTGAAAAGCTCGGTTTTGAAGGCGGCGGCGAGGTCTTCCTTGCCGCTTTCCGCCATGTTTTCACGCCAATCCAGGAGTTGGCGCAACCAGGCGATTTTTTGTTCGTAGGCTGAATCGCCTTTGCCGCCCTCTTTATAACGCCAGTGGGCGGCGACACCGAATTCGTTGAATTGGTGCATATCGAAGGTGCGGATTTGTACTTCCACGCCTTTGTCTTCCGGGCCGACAATGACGGTGTGCAAACTTTTATAGCCGTTGCCTTTGGGGTTGGCGATATAGTCGTCGAACTCGCCGGGGATGGGCTGCCAGAGGCTGTGGACGATACCCAGTGTGGTGTAACACTCGGGGACGGTATCAACCAGAATCCGCACGGCGCGGATGTCGAACAACCCGTCGAAGCTGAGTTTTTTCTTCACCATTTTTTTGTAAATGGAGTAGATGTGTTTCGGACGGCCGGCGACTTCGAAGTGGATATTGTATTTTTTCAGTTCCGTACGCAGGATATTGAGGAAGTTTTCGATGTATTCGAGGCGTTCGGTGCGTTTTTCGTCCAAAAGCAGCGCGATTTCGCGGTATTTTTCGGGTTCTTGATGGCGGAAGCCGAGGTCTTCGAGCTGCCATTTGAGCTGCCACACGCCCAAGCGGTTGGCGAGCGGGGCGAAGATGTCGAGGGTTTCTTTGGCGACGGCGCGTTTTTCGGGACTGTCGGGAACGTTGCTTAAAAATTGCAGGGTGCGCGTACGCATCGCCAGTTTGATCAACACGACGCGGATGTCGGTAACCATCGCCAGCAGCATTTTCCGCATAATTTCGGCTTGCCGGGTGCGTTCTTCCGGCGTGGCGAGGCTGTCCACCCGGGCGAAGTGGGTGAGCTTCTGCACTTCGTCCACACCTTTGACCAGCTCGGCGACGGTGCTGTTGCAGCGTTCGGAAACCAATAGATTCCAGTCGGGGACGTAGCGTCCGATGTCAGCAAGCAGGGTGGCGGCGACGGCATCGGGGAGCAGGTCGAGTTCGTTAACCATCTGCGCCGCGCCGAGGAAGTGGTCGGGCAGCGGCTCGCCGTACGGTGTGGCGGCATCGGCGGGGTAATGTGCTTCCGCCAGCGAACGGGCGGCTAAGACAAGTTTTTTATCGTTGTCCGGCAGCGCGGCGCAGTAGCTGTCGAACCATTCGTGCAACTCTTGCGGGGTCGCGCTTTGCGTGTCTTGAATCGGGCTGATGGCGGTCATGATGGGGTCTTCCGTTCCGATAAAAACGAGTTTATTGTAACAGCTTATTTATTTACGGTGCATAGGCGGGAAGATAAACTTGTTTCGGGCGGCGCGGGGTGTTAAGGTAGCCGGTACCGACAGGTTGACGAGGAATATTTTGATGAAACTGTATATTTACGACCATTGCCCGTTTTGCGTGCGTGCGCGGATGGCTGCCGGGCTGTTTGGCGCGGACGTTGAAGAAGCCGTGCTGGCAAACGACGACGAGGCAACGCCGATCGGTATGATTGGCGCGAAACAAGTGCCCATCCTGCAAAAAGAGGACGGTTCGTTTATGGGCGAGAGTTTGGACATTGTGCGGCATTTCGACCGCGAAGGCCGTCTGAAAGACGAAGTCCGCCCCGAGATACAGGCATGGCTGGACAAAGTCGGCAGTTACAACAATAAACTGGTTCAGCCGCGTACTGTTAAAATCGGTCTGCCCGAGTTCGCTACTGCCGAAGCGGTTAAATATTTTACAGACAAAAAAGAGAAAAGCATCGGCAGCTTTTCCGCCAATTTGAATAAAACCGCCCAATACCTCGAACGGATAAACGCAGATTTGCAAGAGTTGGAGAATTTGATGGACGGTACTTCAGACGGCATCAACGGCGGAATCGGCATGGAGGATATTTTGGTTTTCCCCGTTTTGAGGAATCTGACCGTGGTGCGCGGCATCGAATGGCCCCAAAAGGTGATGGGTTATTTGATGACGATGAGTGAAAAATCAGGCGTGCCGCTTTATTTTGACAGGGCGTTGTAAAACAGGAAAACGCGGCAGGGCAATATGTCCTGCCGCGTTTTTTGGAACGTTTATGCCGTCTGAAAACCAGTCAGACGAACATCTGCACAAACGCAATCACCAGCCGCACAATCTGTGCAATAAACGCACCCAATACGCCCGTCAGCATCAGCAGCAGGATAATCCACGTCCCATAGGGTTCGATTTTGCGGAACGCTTGCGAATATTTCGCCGGCAGGAAGGTATCGATAAAAATGCCGCCGTCCGAAGGCAGGATGGGGATGATATTGAGCGCGAACAGAATCGCATTGATCAGAATACCGTAGTTTGCCATTTGAGCCAGCGGCATCTGATACGCCCCGCCGACATACGGAGTCAGCACCAAAACCACGCCCCACAGAACCGCCATCGCCAGATTCGACAGCAGGCCGGACGCGGCAACGCAACGCCAGGCAAGGCGCGGATTGCGGAAGTTGCGCGAATCGATGGGAATCGGACGCGCCCAACCAAATAGAAACGGTGTGAACATCAAAGTAAGCAGCGGCACGATGATTGTGCCGACCGGATCGATATGGGGCAGGGGGTTCAGTGTCAGCCTGCCGTATTGTTCGGCAGTGTTGTCTCCCCAGTAGCGCGCCGTATAGCCGCGTACCACCTCCCTGACAGTAATGGCAAGCAGTACGGGCAGGACGGCAAGCAGGAACACGCCCAAGTCAAAGTTCCGAAACATAATTTTCCTTTATAAAGGTTGATACACAGCCGCAACCGGCTGCCGGATAAAGGCGGCAATATATCATTTAACCCGATTTTGTTGGAACGGGAAAACAGGCAGAGCCGCTCCATTTGTCCGCAGGCATCTGAGAATTTATCATAATATATTGTTTCAATATGGATTTTGTGAATATAAAACCTGTAATAAAATAGATTAGAGATACATTATGAATCCAAAAATATGTCCGCGCTGCAACCAAGGAATATTGTATATTTTTAAATCAAAATACATTTTGAAAGAAATTATTCTATGTGACGAATGTGATGCCATGTGGTTAAAAGGAATGAAAATTACATATGGA
This sequence comes from Neisseria polysaccharea, assembly GCF_963392925.1. Taxonomy (NCBI): domain Bacteria; kingdom Pseudomonadati; phylum Pseudomonadota; class Betaproteobacteria; order Neisseriales; family Neisseriaceae; genus Neisseria; species Neisseria polysaccharea. The sequence continues at coordinate 23,204 of NZ_CAUJNZ010000005.1, read as the reverse complement.
GATTATGATAAAGATTTTTATAATTATGAAATATTTATGAATCAAAATGGCGTATCTTCTCCTTGGGAAGAGGAGAATATTTTTTTAACACCTTACTATGAAAATGAACTTTAACGCAGATAATTTTTGGCGCCACCCTGCTGCCCGTCGAAGCCGGTTTCGGCTTTAAATCCGCCGGCAAAGAGCAAAACCAAAACTACAGTATTCATATAAAGGCGAATGATAAAAATAGGTTGCAAATAGGAATTGTTGCTATTATTATGCCCGAATTATGGATAAAGAACGAATTTTAACCCCCGCAGTCGTGTTTTCCGTCGCACTGCTGCATTTGGCAATGGTGGCATCGCTCTGGCAGGCGCACAAGCTGCCCGTGATAGAGTCAGGAAATGTCATTGAATTTGTCGATTTGGGCGACTTTGGCGGAGGGGACGGCGCACCCGAAGGCGCAGGTGCGCCTGCCGCGCCCGAACCGCAACCCGAGCCTGAGCAGCCCAAACCTGTCGAGCCGCCCAAACCGGTTTTGAAGCCGGTGGTTACAAAAAAGGCGGATGCAGATATTCAGCAGCCCAAGGAAAAGCCGAAACCCGAAGAAAAACCGAAACCAGAGCCTAAGCCGGAAGTGAAGCCGACTCCCAAACCGGTTGAGAAAACGGTAGAGAAGCCGTCTGAAAAACCTGCTGAACATCCCGGCAATACTTCCGCCAAAGCCGGCAGCGAGCACGGCGGGGGAGAAGGTAAGGGAACCGGTACCAAAGGTGACGGAACGGGGCGCGGAGAAGGCAGCGGTAAAGGCAGCGGCGGAGCCAAAGGCGAGCATGGGGAAGGAACCGGCGGCAGCGGCGGTGGAACAGGTGCCGGCAGCAGCAAAGGCAATCCCCTGCGTGCCAACGGCAGTATTCCGCGACCGCCTTATCCTACGCTTTCTATGGAAAACGATGAACAGGGTACGGTTGTCCTGAGTGTGATGGTGTCTCCGGGCGGTCATGTCGAGTCCGTCAAAGTGGTGAAAAGCAGCGGTTTTTCCCGTTTGGACAATGCGGCACGCAAGGCGGCGCAAAACGGGTATTTTCATGCGGATGCCTGGACGGAGTTTAAAGTCCCCGTTAAATTTGAATTGAATTAGGCCGTTGCCGAGGTAGTTTGCGGCAGCTTGGATTTTTGATTTGTTTTTATCAGTTTTGGAATCATTATGGATTTGAAATTAGTGTTTGAATCAGGCGATGTCGTCCTGATCGGTGTGTTTGTGTTGATGTTGCTGATGAGTATCGTAACATGGTGTCTGATTGTTTTACGCAGCATTAAGCTGTATCAGGCTCGCAAAGGCAATATGGTTGTTAAGCAGCATATGAGCAATACTTTGTCTTTGAACGATGCGCTTGAAAAAGTGCGTGCCGTTGACGCTCCCCTGTCCAAACTGGTGCAAGAGGCATTGCAGTCGTACCGCAACTACCGCCAAAGTGAAGCTTCCAAATTGGCTCAGGTGCTGCCGTTGAACGAGTATTTGGTCATTCAAATCCGCAACAGTATGGCACAGATTATGCGTCGCTTTGATTACGGTATGACCGCGCTTGCCTCCATCGGTGCAACCGCACCGTTTATCGGTCTGTTTGGTACGGTCTGGGGGATTTACCATGCTCTGATCAATATTGGACAAAGCGGACAGATGAGTATTGCGGCGGTTGCCGGCCCGATCGGCGAGGCATTGGTTTCTACTGCGGCGGGTCTGTTTGTGGCGATTCCTGCTGTGTTGGCGTACAACTTCCTCAACCGCGGTGCGAAGACGCTGACTCAGGATTTGGATGCGATGGCGCATGATTTGCATGTCCGCCTGTTGAACCAAAAGGATTAATGAAATGGCATTCGGTTCGATGAATTCCGGCGATGACTCGCCGATGTCCGACATCAACGTTACGCCGTTGGTGGACGTGATGCTGGTTTTGCTGATTGTATTTATGATTACCATGCCGGTGCTGACGCATTCCATTCCTTTGGAATTGCCGACCGCGTCCGAGCAGGCAAACAAGCAGGATAAACAGCCTAAAGATCCCTTGCGCCTGACGATTGATGCAAACGGTGGTTATTATGTCGGCGGAGATTCTGCAAGCAAAGTGGAAATCGGGGAAGTGGAAAGCCGTCTGAAAGCCGCCAAGGAGCAGAATGAAAACGTGATTGTGGCAATTGCGGCAGACAAGGCGGTGGAATACGATTATGTAAACAAAGCGTTGGAGGCCGCCCGTCAGGCAGGGATTACCAAAATCGGTTTTGTAACGGAAACTAAGGCCCAATAAAGTTTGACGTTTGAACGAATGCCGTCTGAAATCTGTTCAGACGGCATTTTTGTATCGGTCGGTTTTATGGTTTGACTGCTGCATCTTCCAAACGGGTTCTGAAGTTTTCCAGATTCACACCTGCCGCTTCTGCGCGGCGGATGATTTCGTCAACCGGCATACCTTCTGCCGCTCTGCGGAGGCCCCACAGGAGGGAGCAGCGCGTACCGGTTCGGCAATAGGCAAGGACGGGATATTCGGCTTGTCCGATGAGTTGTCGGAAGGCTTCGACATCATGGTTTTGGATGTCGCGGGCGATAACGGGTTGGTGATGGAATCCGGTAACGCCTGCTTGTTCCAGCCACTGTTTGATTTGGGCGAAGTCGGGCTGCGATTCTTCTTCGCAGTCGGGGCGGTTGCAGATGACGGTTTTGATACCCAGTAGCGAGATTTGTTCCGCATCGGCTTTCGTCAGTTGTGGGGAGATGTAGAGATGTTCGTCAAGTTTTAGAATCGCCATTTTATTTCCTTTGCTTTGCGGTTGGTTTTCAGACGGCATTTTGTGTGCAATGCCGTCTGAAAGTTTAACCGAACAACCAGTTTTCCAACAGATTCCGGTCTGTGATATGTAGGATGGCAGTATCCGCCGCCGCTGCCTGAACCGTCAAGACGGTTTGACGCAATATGCCGGCACGGAAGAAGTGGATATTGATTCTTGCATTGACGTGGTATCGGGCCCATTGTGCGGCAAAGTCGGTGCAGGCATAACCGTCTAAAGCAATGATTTTGTCTTGCGGGCACAGTGCCGCAGATTCCGCGCTGCCGCCGTTGAAGACATGGGTCAGGACGATGTGGTCGGCGTTTTGTTTGAAACGTGCGCCGAAATCGCCTGTCGGCGGGACGGGGCAGATGTGTTCCGCGTATCCGCCGCCGTGTTGTCGGGGAAGTGGTAGGAAGGTCAGTCCCACGCCTGCGGTTGCCAGGCATTCGGCAAGCGGCAAATCTTCGGTGCTGTATAACGCTTTTTGGAAAAAATCTTCTAAATCCAAGCCGGTTATTTCCTGACAGCGGATTTGCCAGTGTTTTTCCGGAATGCCCGCGCGCGTATCCGCCCACTCCCGATAAAGTTTGTCCATTACCGTATCGAGAGAATGACTGCCGTTGCTCCGGTTCCGTATTATCAGGTCAAGGCACAATGCGGCAAGCGCGCCTTTTTGGTAGTAGCTGACGATGGCGTTGGGGCTGTTTTCATCCGGTTTGTAAAATTTGTTCCACGCGGTAAAACTCGATTCCGCCAAGGTCTGCCTCAAACGGCCGCGGGTTTGTTGTACGCGCGTAATACCTTGTGCCAGCAGGTTTAAATAAGATTCGGGCGAGATAGTGTGGCTGCGTGCCAAAAACAAATCGTCGTAATAGGATGTAATGCCTTCGAATGCCCATAGTTGTTCGGTATAGTTTTCTTTGTCGAGGTCATAAGGGGCGAACGCGGCAGGTTTGATGGATTTGACGTTCCACGCGTGAAAATATTCGTGGGAGAAAAGTCCGAGCAATGTGGTGTAGGCATCGTCGGCATCGGTCATCCTGTACGGCGGAAGGCTGTGGCGGTCGGCGAGCAGGGCGGTGCTGTCGGCGTGTTCCAAACCGCCGTAAATATGGTCGCCGACGTGGAGCAGGAACAAATATTTCTCAAATGGGGCAGGGGAGGAAAACATCGCCAGTTCTGTTTCGCAGATTTCTTTGATGTCCGAAACCAGCTTGTTGCGGTCGAAATCGGGATATATGCCGCTTAAGGCAATCGTGTGCGGAATGCCTGCCGCCTCAAAATCTAAAAATTCAATCAAGCCCATCTCCACAGGTCGGTCAATCAATTCGGCATAAGATGCCGTCTGAAAGACAAACCTTCCTGTTTCCGGCAGCGTTGTGGCAATACGCCATTCGGGTGGAATGCCTGTCAATTCCAAGCGGTGCGGCAGCGTTTCCGTTCCTTCGACTTTCAAAAACAGGCACGATCCGTCAAAAAAACCGCGTTCTGTCGTCAGGAAAGAACCTCGAACCGACAAATCGAATGCATATACGGTGTAGCAGATTTGCCACTCGCCGCGTATGGAGGCGGCACGCCAACAGTTTTTTGCAATTTGGTCGAGTCGGACGGGTATACCGTTGCAGGATGCATCGATAGATGTAATGTGGCGGGAAAAATCCCGAATCAGATAGCTGCCCGGAACCCAGTTTGGCAGGCTTATTTCTATAGGAAAATCATTATCTTGTGTGAATGTCAGCAGGATGTGCCACTCATGGTCTAGAGGGGAGGGGGCAATTTCATAATTAATCATGTCTATTAAATATATCGTTAAATATTATTGATAAAATGTCTTTAAAATGCAGCTTAATCTACATCAATAAAGTGTTACAAAAAAGGAGGCTTGAAAAACAAAGCAATGTCAAACTGGTTGCAATTTATTATAACAATATGATTTATATATAATAAAAAACAAATTAAGAAATAGGCACTCCGGCGGTGGGAATGTAATTCCGCTTGGCGTAATAAGGCAGATATGTTAAATTTAGAAAAAATTACGCTTGCCCAAGTTGTACCTTAAGAGGTCGCAAAGGTGGGTAGGATAAAAAATTTTTATTCCCATAATTCATGGAGACTCTCATGGACACACAAACTTACAACTACAAAGTGGTGCGCCAGTTCGCCATCATGACTGTAGTTTGGGGTATCGTGGGTATGTTGGTCGGCGTTATCGTAGCTGCCCAACTGTTTGCTCCCGCCCTTGATTTATCGGACATCGGTCCTTGGTTTCACTTCGGTCGTCTGCGTCCGCTGCACACCAATGCGGTTATTTTCGCATTCGGAGGCTGCGGCCTGATCGGCACATCATACTACGTTGTCCAACGTACTTGTAATACCCGCCTGTTTGGCGGCTGGCTGCCTGCATTTACCTTTTGGGGCTGGCAGGCGGTAATCGTTGCCGCCGCTGTCAGCTTCCCTATGGGTTGGACTCAAGGTAAAGAATATGCCGAGCTCGAATGGCCGATCGATATCCTGATTACTTTGGTTTGGGTGGCATACGCCATCGTATTCTTCGGTACGATTGCCAAACGTAAAATCAAACATATCTATGTTGCCAACTGGTTCTATGGCGGCTTTATTTTGGCGGTCGCACTTTTGCATATCGTCAATAACATCAGCATCCCGGCAGGTTTGATGAAGTCGTATCCCGTCTATTCCGGTGCGATTGATGCTATGGTTCAATGGTGGTACGGGCATAACGCCGTGGGCTTCTTCCTGACTGCCGGCTTCTTGGGTATGATGTACTATTTCGTACCCAAACAAGCAGGCCGCCCTGTTTATTCCTACCGCTTGTCTGTCGTTCACTTCTGGGCGTTGATTTTCACCTATATGTGGGCGGGTCCTCACCATCTTCACTACACTGCGCTGCCTGACTGGACGCAATCTTTGGGTATGGTTCTGTCCTTGATTCTGTTCGCACCCTCTTGGGGCGGTATGATTAACGGCATTATGACCTTGTCCGGCGCGTGGGACAAACTGCGTACTGACCCGATTCTGAAATTCCTGATTGTTTCCCTGTCCTTCTACGGTATGTCTACCTTTGAAGGTCCGATGATGTCAATTAAAACGGTCAACGCATTGAGCCACTATACAGACTGGACCGTTGCGCACGTTCATGCGGGTGCGTTGGGCTGGGTAGGCTTCGTAACCATCGGTTCTGTCTATTACATGATTCCCCGCCTCTTCGGCAAAGAACAGATGCACAGCACCAAGCTGGTAGAAGCGCATTTTTGGATTGCGACCATCGGCGTGGTACTGTATATCGCCGCGATGTGGATTGCCGGTGTGATGCAGGGTTTGATGTGGGGTTCTTTGAACGATGACGGTACGCTGACCTACTCGTTTGTCGAATCCGTAAAACGCACTATGCCTTACTATATGATCCGTTTTGCAGGTGGTTTATTGTATCTGAGTGGTATGTGCATTATGGCGTACAACGTGTACCGCACAGCCATCGGTGGTAAAGCAGTCGATGCTGAAATCCCTGCGGTTCCCCAAACACAGCACCACTAAAATACTAAGGAAGATAGGCTACCAAAATGAAATTACAACAATTGGCCGAAGAAAAAATCGGCATCCTGATTGTGTTTATCCTGCTTGTAGTCAGTGTCGGTCTGTTGATTGAAGTTGTGCCCTTAGCCTTTACTAAGGTGGCAACACAGCCGGCGCCGGGCGTGAAGCCTTACAATGCCTTGCAGGTTGCCGGACGCGATATTTACATCCGTGAGGGCTGTTACAACTGCCACTCGCAAATGATTCGTCCGTTCCGTGCGGAAACCGAGCGTTACGGTCATTACTCTGTTGCCGGAGAGTCGGTTTACGACCATCCTTTCCAATGGGGTTCCAAACGTACCGGTCCTGATTTGGCACGTGTGGGTGGTCGCTATTCCGACGAATGGCACCGTATCCACCTGCTGAATCCCCGTGATGTCGTGCCTGAGTCCAATATGCCGGCATTCCCATGGCTTGCACGCAATAAAGTCGATGTCGATGCAACCGTTGCCAACATGAAGGCTTTGCGTAAAGTAGGTACTCCTTACAGTGATGAGGAAATTGCGAAAGCACCTGAGGCTTTGGCAAACAAATCCGAGCTGGATGCTGTAGTCGCCTATCTGCAAGGATTGGGTCTGGCTTTGAAAAACGTAAGGTAACATCATGGATATTAACGGTATTCGCGCTCTTTTCACGGTATGGATCTTTATCTGTTTCCTGTTGGTACTCTATATCGTCTTCAACAGGCGGAATAAGAAAAATTACGATGATGCCGCAAACAGCATTTTTGATGAAAACCAAGATGCGCAAGATAAGAAAAGCGAAAACCGTTAATATTGTGATAACGGAGCAAAACAATGAACACAACATCCCAATTTACCAGTAACTTCTGGAATATATATATTGCAGTTATTGTCTTACTGAGCTTTATCGCTTTGGCTTGGCTGCTGCTGTCTCAAAATGTTGTCAAACGTCCGAAGAAGGGCGAAGAAGTACAAACTACGGGTCACGAGTGGGACGGCATTGCCGAATACGACAACCCGCTGCCGCGCTGGTGGTTTTGGCTGTATGTTTTGACATGGCTGTTTGGTATCGGTTATCTGGTTATGTATCCGGGTGTCGGCGACTACAAAGGCCTGCTGAAATGGACTAGCCACAACCAATATGAAAAAGAGGTCAAAAAAGCCGATGAGCAATACGGTAAACTGTATGCCAAGTTTGCGGATATGCCGATTGAAAAAGTGGCAAAAGATCCACAGGCCAAGCAAATCGCCCAAAACCTGTTCAATACCTACTGTATCCAGTGTCACGGCTCTGATGCCAAAGGTTCTAAAGGTTTTCCGAATCTGACCGACAGCGATTGGTTGTGGGGCGGCGATCCCGATAAAATCCACGAGACCATTGAAAAAGGCCGTGTTGCTACCATGCCTGCATGGGGTCCTGCTTTGGGTGAGGAAGGCGTAAAAGACGTTGCGCATTATGTGATGTCTCTTTCAAAACCCAAAGGCCAGTATGATGAGGAACGTGCCGCACGCGGACAAGCCTTGTTCAGCGGTCCGCCTGCCAACTGTTTCACTTGCCACGGCGATAAGGGACAAGGTATCCAAGGTTTGGGTCCGAACCTGACTGATGACGTGTGGTTGTGGGGCGGTACGCAAAAATCCATTATTGAAACCATTACCAACGGCCGCAGCAGCCAAATGCCTGCGTGGGGACATTTCTTGGATAAAGACAAACTGCATATCATGACTGCTTATGTATGGGGTCTTTCCAATAAAGACGGTAAAGCTCCGGTGAAAAAAGCCGAGCCTGCACCGACTCCTGCACCGGCGGCAGAACCCGCAGCATCTGCTCCTGCAGAAGCAGTACAAGCCGCTTCTGAAGCCAAACCTGCCGCAGCAGAACCTAAAGCCGAGGAAAAAGCCGCACCTGCTGCCAAAGTGGACGGCAAACAGGTTTATGAAACCGTTTGTGCCGCCTGCCATGGCAATGCGATTCCGGGGATTCCCCACGTCGGCACGAAAGCCGATTGGGCCGACCGCATCAAAAAAGGTAAAGACACATTGCACAAACACGCGATCGAAGGTTTCAATACGATGCCCGCAAAAGGCGGTCGCGGCGATTTGAGCGATGATGAGGTCAAAGCTGCGGTTGACTATATGGTCAACCAGTCTGGCGGTAAGTTCTAATCTCTGTTTCCCGACTTTGTCAGATCTAGAAATCCGGATTCATATCGAATCCGGATTTTTTATTTTGAATGGAAATCCTGTTTTTGATTTATGCCGTCTGAAAGTGGGGATTTTGATGCTTTCAGACGGTATATGGATTTGTTTCTTCAAAATTGAATCTTTTTTCATATGTTGCAAAAAATATTGATTTTAGTCATAAAGAATTAGTCTTTATTGTTTATAATCGCGCATCATCACGATAGCCCTAATTTCAAAAGGACGATTAATGGATACACAAATCAAAACTGAAGCCGGTCAGCAGAATAACCGGCGTTATCTGACCGTTTGGAGGTGGCATTTTTATGCCGGTTTGCTGGTTATGCCCTTTCTTACCCTGCTTGCCGTTACGGGTTTGGGTATGCTGTTGTTTGCCAATATTACCGGCAAGGAGGGTGAGCGGATTCATGTTGTGTCGCAGGCAACGGTACAACCTCTGTCTGTTCAGGCGGAAGCGGCACGCAGTGCCGTTAATCCGGAGACTTCGTCCGTCGTCCAATATATTGCACCGCGTGCTGATGATATGGTTGCTGTGTTCCGTGTCAACAATGAAGGTAAGGCAACCATGGTTGCGGTCGATCCTTATACGGCAAAAGTGGTCAACACCATGCCGCGCAATCAGGGTTGGTATCACACTATGGATGAAATCCACGGCGATATGATGCTCGGTGCGGCAGGCGATTATCTTTTGGAAACGGCGGCTTCACTGACTATTATTATGGTTGTCAGCGGCTTGTACCTTTGGTGGGCGAAACAGCGCGGCATTAAAGCGATGCTGCTGCCGCCAAAAGGCAGGGCGCGTTCTTGGTGGCGGAATCTGCACGGCGCGTTTGGAACTTGGGTGTCGTTGATTTTGCTGTTGTTCTGCCTGTCCGGAATTGCGTGGTCGGGTATTTGGGGCGGCAAGTTCGTACAGGCTTGGAGTCAGTTCCCGGCTGGCAAATGGGGAGTCGAACCGAATCCTGTTTCAGTTGTACCGACCCACGGTGAGGTATTGAATGACGGCAAGGTTAAAGAAGTACCGTGGATTTTGGAGCTTACGCCTATGCCTGTCTCAGGGACGACTGTGGGTGAAAACGGCATTAACCCCAGCGAGCCGATGACATTGGAAACCGTCGACCGTTTTGCGCGGGAAATCGGTTTCAAAGGGCGTTATCAGCTGAATTTGCCCAAAGGCGAGGAGGGAGTATGGACTTTGTCTCAGGATTCCATGAGTTACGATATGATTAGTCCGTTTGCCGACCGTACGGTACATATCGACCAATACAGCGGCAAGATTCTTGCCGATATCCGTTTTGCCGATTACAACCCGTTCGGTAAATTCATGGCGGCAAGCATTGCGCTGCATATGGGTACGCTGGGCTGGTGGAGCGTATTGGCAAACGTCTTGTTTTGCCTTGCCGTCATTTTTATCAGTATCAGCGGCTGCGTGATGTGGTGGAAACGCCGTCCGACCGGAGCGGTGGGTATGGTTCCGCCGGCACAGAAAGTCAAGCTGCCGGTTTGGTGGATGATGGCATTGCCGCTATTGGCAATCGCATTGCTCTTCCCGACCGCACTGGTTGCCATTGCCGTTATTTGGCTGTTGGATACGTTGCTTCTGTCGCGGATTCCTGTTTTGAGGAAATGGTTTAAATGACAAAATGCCGTCTGAAAGGTTCAGACGGCATTTTGTTTGAAGGCGGACGGGGGAAAGGCTATATAATCCCGAATACTTGACCACAGCTTCTGTTTGAAATCATGTTTTATTTGTATCAATCCAATCGTCTTGAAACGCTGGCGGCACTGTTTGCCCACATTCAAAAATTCAAACCGCTGAAATCGGCTTTACAGCCCGAACAGATTATTGTGCAGAGTCAGGGGATGCGCCGCTACCTCAATACCTGCCTCGCCCGCGATTTGGGCGTGGCGGCGAATTTGGCGTTCAGCCTGCCCGCCGGCCTGACGTGGAAGTTGATGAAAAAACTGATTCCCGGTATTCCGGAACTCAGCCCGTTTGCCCCCGAAGTCATGCGCTGGCGGCTGCTGGATTTGTTCCGCAGTGAAGCATTCCGGAATACGGCAGAATTTGAAGATGTGAGGAATGTGCTGCAAGACTATCTGGGCAGCGGCGAATCGGCAGATTATCAGCTTGCTGGCCAGCTTGCAGACATATTCGACCAATACCTCGTATATCGTCCCCAGTGGATAGACGCTTGGCAGCAGGGCAGGCTGCTCAGTTTGGGCGACGATGAAATCTGGCAGTCCAAACTGTGGCGTTACCTCGACGACGGCAGGCAAAGCGCGCCGCACCGTGTTGCTTTGTGGGAAAAGCTGTTGGAATCTTTGAGCAGTGATAAGCTGCCCGAGCGTTATTTCGTGTTCGGCATTTCTACTATGGCGCCGATGTATCTGCAGCTTTTGCACAAGCTGTCCGAACATTGTGATGTGTTCGTGTTCGCACTCAATCCGAGCGGGATGCATTGGGGCAATGTCATTGAAGCGGTGCAAATCCTCAAAGGCGGCGGCGATCCCGATTTAACTCAGGCAGGGCATCCGCTGCTCGCCTCATTGGGCAAGCAGGGGCGGGACTTTTTCGACTTTTTGAACGAAATGGAAATAGAAGAAGAAACGCCGGTGTTCGAAGAAGGCAGCCGCGATACGCTTTTGCACGCCCTGCAAACCGATATCCAAAACTTGGATATGCCGTCTGAAAAAGCGGGAAATATTAATACGGACGACGGATCGATACGCATCGTCTCCGCGCACAGCCCTTTGCGCGAATTGCAGATACTCAAAGACAAACTGTTGAAAATTCTGCATGAACATCCCGATTGGCAGCCGCATGATATAGTCGTATTAACCCCGAATATCGAATCCTATACGCCTTTTATCGAAGCCGTGTTCGGACAGGCGCAGCCCGGTGCGCAGGCATTGCCGTATTCCGTTTCGGATGTGAAAATCAGCCGCCGACAACCGCTGTTTCATGCTTTGTCATGCCTGTTCGACTTGTTGGAAAGCCGATTTGAAGTCGATAAAGTGCTTGTGCTTTTAGAAACCGCGCCCGTGTTGCGCCGTTTCGGACTGACTGAGGACGATTTGCCGCTTTTGCACGACATGGTTGCCGATTTGAACGTCCGCTGGGGTTTGGACGGAGAAATGCGTGGCGGCACGGATCAGCTGTTCACCTGGAAGCAGGCGGTAGAACGCATGATATTGGGCTGGATGCTGCCCGAAGGCGGCAATCCGATGTGGCAGGATGTCAGCGCGTGGTATGCCGACGTGAATCAAACCGCCATGTTCGGACGTTTTGCCGCCTTTATCGAGTCCCTGTCGGATATTGTACGGATATGGCGGCAAGCTGCGACGGTTGATGAATGGGTGGGACGTTGCCGAGGTTTGCTTAAAACATTGTTCCAAGCCGAAGCCGATGACCAAAAGGCAGTCCAAAATCTCGAAAACGAATGGGTCAAATGGCAGGAAGAGAGCACTTTGGCTGGGTTCGTCGGACAGTTGCCACAACAAACCGTCATCCGCCATATCCGCCGTTTCCTTGACAGTGAAAGCGAGGCGGGCTTTTTACGCAGCGGCATCACTTTTTGCAGTATGGTGCCGATGCGCAGCCTGCCCTTTAAAGTCATCTGTCTGTTGGGTTTGAACGACGGAGATTTTCCCCGTAATACCAAAGCCGCCGTATTCGATCTGATTGCCAAACATCCCGCCAAAGGCGACCGCGCCCGACGCGATGACGACCGCTACCTGTTCCTCGAAGCCCTCATCAGCGCGCGTGAAATCCTGTACCTGTCTTACATCGGGCGCGACATCCGCAAAGACGAAGAACTGGCTCCGTCTTCCCTGTTGGGCGAACTCATCGATACCGTTGCCGCCATGACCGGAATCGGCAGCCGGCAACTTGCAGAAAACTGGATAGAACAGCATCCGTTGCAACCCTTCTCACATCGCTATTTCCAGACCGGTTCCCGTTCAGACGGCATATTCGGCACGCGTACCGACTACGCCGCCGCGCTCGGACAAACGCCCGAACCGCCACAACCCTTTTTCGACCAATCCGTAGAAAACGCCGAACCTGTTGCCGAAATCGGACAGGACGAATTTATCCGCTTCTGGCGCAACCCCGTCAAAGTATGGCTTCAGCAGCAGCTTGCGTGGAGCGAACCCCATATCGGCGAAGCCTGGGAGCCTGCCGAACCCTTCGAGCCGCAACACGCGGAGCAAATCGCCGAAACCTACATCGAAGCACGACGCGAAGGACGGGATTTTGCCCAAACCGCCGCCCGTATCGGGGCAGAAAGCCTGCTGCCGTCGGGAGAGTTGGGCAGACTTTGGCAGCAGGACTTCCAAACCGCTGCCAAACAAATCGACACGGCGGTTTTAAACAGCCCCAAACTGCCACCGCTTTCATACGCCGTACCGTCGGACGGGCAAATCCTGAAAGGCAGTTTGAGCAATTTATACCAATGCGGACAAGTGTTTTACGCCTACGGCAAACCCAACGCGCCGCAACGTGTGGCTTTTTTGTTGGAACACCTGATATTTTGCGCCGTTATGCCGTCTGAAGCCGAAACGCGGCAAACCTTTATCGTCAGATCCGGAGAAACCGAAGTATTGGCGGAAATCGCGCAAGACAGGGCATTGCGGCTGTTGTCGGAATGGATGGCATTTTTCAATATCGGGCAAAACCGCCCGCTGCCGTTTTTTGCCAAAACCTCGCTTGCCGCCGCCGAAGCGTTTACCCAAAAACAAGATTGGGAAGCTGCCCTGAAAAAAGCCCAAACCGCCTATTACGGTAGCAAAGTCAGCAAAGGGCAGAAAGACTATACCGAAGTCGCCCTCGTGTTCGGCAACGCAAGCCAAAACCCGCTCGAACAGCCCCTGTTTGAAAACCTCGTCCGCCTGCTTGCCGACACGCTTGCCGCAGCGGAAAAAAAGGAAGAGGCCGGAGCAGCATAGAAAAAGCATAACAGGATAGAAAGACAAATGCCGTCTGAAAACAGCAAAAAGGTTTTCAGACGGCATTTTTACCAAGGCTTGATTATTTCCGGCGCAGGCAGGGATGGTTTTCCAAGTTGTCCATCATTATCCCGATGATGCGTGGGGCGGTTTTGCCCAAATCGAAATTTTCACCGGAAGAGAACCAACGCCAAATCAGCCCGTCCAAGGTCGACTTGATGAAGATGACCGCCGTTTCTTTGTCCAAATCGTCTGTCAAATCCTGATTTTCCACCGCTTCGGTCAAAACGGCGGTAATTTTTTCGCGCCAGATTGCCTGATGCTTGCGGGCAATGGCGATAACGGCGGCGTTTTGCTCCGTGTGTTCGCATTTTAAAAACAGGATGTTGTGGAATTTGTAGTGGATGTCGTTGCTTTGCAGCCGCTCGAAAAAGTGCAGCAGCGTGTGGCGGAATACCGTCCAAGATTCTCCTTCGGCATTTGCGGCATCTTGCGCGATGCAGTTTTCGATGTCGTCGCAGATACGTTGGAACAGCGCGTCGAACAAGTCTTCTTTATTTTTGAAATGCCAATAGAGCGCGCCGCGCGTTACGCCGGCGGCTTGGGCGATTTCGTTGAGCGAGGTGCGGGCAATCCCTTTGCGGTAAAAGGTTTCCAAGGCGGCAAGCATCAGGTGTTCTTTGGTTTTTAAGGCTTCGGTTTTGGTTTTTCTCATAATGGCGGTTTCGTTCCGGCTCGGTTTGACGGTTGGGATTATAAAAAAGACTTTGTATCCGTGCAATCGTGTATGTATAATAACACCCCTGAAATTGAGACAGTTTCCCAGTGCCGAAGTGCCGAACCCACCTGCTTTGCAACCCGTTTGAATACAGGGATGCCGAAGCAGGCGGTTTTGTATTTTGAAACGGGAATTTCTGTTAAATCTAAAATCCTTTAATAAAATCATACAGATAGGATAAATAATGGCTTTTTATGCTTCTAAGGCGATGCGTGCGGCTGCGTTGGCTGCCTCTGTCGCGTTGGCACTGTCATCTTGCGGCAAAGCAGATGAAGCGGCACAGGGCGGGCAGCCTGCGGGTCGGGAAGCCCCTGCCCCTGTCGTCGGTGTCGTAACCGTCCATCCGCAAACCGTCGCATTGACCGTCGAGTTGCCGGGGCGTTTGGAATCGCTGCGTACCGCCGATGTCCGCGCCCAAGTCGGCGGCATCATCCAAAAACGCCTGTTCCAAGAAGGCAGCTATGTCCGTGCCGGACAGCCGCTGTATCAGATTGACAGTTCCACTTATGAAGCAGGTCTGGAAAGCGCGCGCGCGCAACTGGCAACGGCACAGGCAACGCTTGCCAAAGCGGATGCGGATTTGGCGCGATACAAGCCTTTGGTTGCCGCCGAAGCCGTCAGCCGGCAGGAATACGATGCGGCGGTAACGGCGAAACGTTCTGCTGAAGCAGGCGTTAAAGCGGCGCAGGCGGCAATCAAATCCGCCGGCATCAGCCTGAACCGTTCGCGCATTACCGCGCCGATTTCGGGCTTTATCGGCCAGTCCAAAGTTTCCGAAGGTACGCTGTTGAATGCGGGTGATACGACCGTACTGGCGACCATCCGCCAAACCAATCCAATGTATGTGAACGTTACCCAGTCTGCATCCGAAGTGATGAAACTGCGCCGTCAGATAGCCGAAGGCAAGCTGCTGGCGGCAGACGGTGCGATTGCGGTCGGCATCAAATTTGACGACGGCACGGTTTATCCTGAAAAAGGCCGCCTGCTGTTTGCTGATCCGACCGTCAACGAATCGACCGGTCAGATTACCCTGCGTGCCGCCGTACCGAACGATCAGAACATCCTGATGGCAGGCCTGTATGTGCGCGTGCTGATGGATCAAGTGGCGGCGGATAACGCATTTGTTGTGCCGCAGCAGGCGGTAACGCGCGGTGCGAAAGATACCGTGATGATTGTGAACGCCCAAGGCGGTATGGAAC
The DNA here is from genome assembly GCF_963392925.1 of Neisseria polysaccharea. Classification (NCBI taxonomy): domain Bacteria; kingdom Pseudomonadati; phylum Pseudomonadota; class Betaproteobacteria; order Neisseriales; family Neisseriaceae; genus Neisseria; species Neisseria polysaccharea. The sequence goes on along the minus strand of NZ_CAUJNZ010000005.1, from coordinate 7,713 downwards.
CCCGCGAGGTAACGGTCGCGCAACAGCAGGGTACGAATTGGATTGTTACGTCGGGTCTGAAGGACGGGGACAAGGTGGTTGTGGAAGGCATCAGTATCGCCGGTATGACGGGGGCAAAAAAAGTAACGCCCAAAGAATGGATGCCGTCTGAAAACCAAGCCGCCGCGCCTCAAGCCGGCGTTCAGACGGCATCTGAAGCCAAACCTGCTTCTGAAGCGAAATAAGGAAGGCATCGATGGCTAAATTCTTTATCGATCGCCCCATTTTTGCGTGGGTTATTTCGATTTTCATTATTGCGGCGGGTATTTTCGGCATTAAAAGCCTGCCTGTTTCGCAATATCCGTCTGTTGCCGCACCGACCATTACTTTGCGCGCCACTTATCCGGGCGCGTCCGCACAAGTGATGGAAGACAGCGTACTTTCCGTGATCGAGCGGAATATGAACGGCGTGGAAGGTTTGGACTATATGACTACTTCCGCCGATTCGAGCGGCAGCGGCAGCGTGAGCCTGACCTTTACGCCTGAAACCGACGAAGATTTGGCTCAGGTGGAGGTGCAAAACAAGCTTTCCGAAGTATTGAGCATGTTGCCAGCAACCGTTCAACAGTACGGCGTTACCGTATCCAAAGCGCGTTCCAATTTCTTGATGATTGTGATGCTGTCGTCAGACGTACAGTCAACCGAGGAGATGAACGACTACGCACAGCGTAATATCGTTCCCGAACTGCAACGTATCGAAGGCGTGGGGCAGGTACGCCTGTTCGGCGCGCAACGCGCGATGCGGATTTGGGTCGATCCTAAGAAACTGCAGAACTACAATTTGTCGTTTGCCGATATCGGCAGCGCGCTGTCGGCGCAGAATATCCAGATTTCCGCAGGTTCCATCGGTTCGCTTCCCGCCGTTCGCGGACAGACGGTTACGGCTACCGTAACGGCGCAAGGGCAGTTGAGTACGGCCGAAGAATTCGGCAACGTCATCCTCCGCGCCAATACTGATGGTTCTAATGTTTACCTGAAGGATGTGGCGAAAGTCGGATTGGGTATGGAAGACTATTCTTCCTCAACCCGTCTGAACGGTGTAAATACCACCGGTATGGCGGTGATGCTGTCCAACAGCGGTAATGCGATGGCGACGGCAAAGGCGGTTAAAGAACGCATGGCGACGTTGGAAAAATACTTTCCTCAAGGTATGAGCTGGAAAACCCCTTACGATACTTCCAAATTCGTCGAAATTTCGATTGAAAAAGTGATTCACACTTTAATCGAAGCGATGGTGCTGGTGTTTGTCGTAATGTACCTCTTCCTGCAAAACATCCGTTATACGCTGATTCCGACCATCGTCGTACCGATTTCCCTGTTGGGCGGTTTCGCCTTCATCTCTTATATGGGGATGTCGATTAACGTACTGACCATGTTTGCGATGGTTTTGGTCATCGGCATCGTGGTCGATGATGCGATTGTGGTGGTTGAAAACGTCGAGCGCATTATGGCGGGTGAAGGCCTGCCGCCTAAGGCTGCAACCAAAAAAGCAATGGGTCAGATTTCCGGTGCGGTAATCGGTATTACTGCTGTTTTGATGTCTGTATTCGTTCCTCTGGCTATGTTCAGCGGGGCGACGGGCAATATTTATAAACAGTTCGCCCTGACGATGGCGGCATCGATAGCCTTCTCCGCCTTCCTTGCGCTGACACTCACACCTGCTTTGTGTGCCACGATGTTGAAGACCATCCCGAAAGGGCATCACGAAGAGAAAAAAGGTTTCTTCGGTTGGTTTAACAAAAAATTCGACAACTGGACACACGGCTACGAAGGCTGGGTTGCCAAAGTATTGCGCAAGACTTTGCGCATGATGGTTGTTTACGTTGGTTTGGCGGTTGTCGGCGTATTCCTGTTTACGCGCCTGCCGACTTCTTTCTTGCCGACCGAAGACCAAGGCTTCGTCATGGTCAGCGTGCAACTGCCTGCGGGTGCGACCAAAGAGCGCACCGATGCGACTTTGGCGCAAGTAACACAGTTGGCAAAAAGCATTCCCGAAATTGAAAACATCATTACCGTTTCCGGCTTCAGCTTTTCGGGCAGCGGCCAGAATATGGCGATGGGTTTTGCGATGCTTAAGGATTGGGACGAACGTAAAACCCCCGGCAGCGATGCCGTTGCGGTTGCCGGCAAGCTGACGGGTATGATGATGGGGACGCTTAAAGACGGTTTCGGCATCGCCATCGTTCCGCCTCCGATTATGGAGTTGGGCAACGGTTCGGGTCTGACCATCAACCTGCAAGACCGCAACAATACCGGTCATACCGCATTGCTGGCGAAACGCAACGAGCTGATTCAAAAAATGCGTACCAGCGGTTTGTTTAACCCGAGCACCGTCCGTGCCGGCGGTTTGGAAGATGCGCCGCAGTTGAAAATCGACATCAACCGTGCCGCAGCGGCGGCGCAAGGCGTTTCGTTTGCCGACATCCGCACCGCATTGGCAAGCGCGCTGAGTTCGTCTTATGTCAGCGACTTCCCGAACCAAGGCCGTCTGCAGCGCGTGATGGTGCAGGCAGACGGGGATGCCCGTATGCAGCCTGCCGATATTTTGAACCTGACCGTGCCGAACAAATCCGGTATGTCTGTGCCGCTTTCCACCATTGCCACTGTTTCTTGGGAAAACGGTACGGAACAGAGCGTCCGTTTCAACGGTTATCCCTCGATGGAGCTGTCCGCTTCGCCCGCAACCGGCGTTTCCACCGGTCAGGCCATGGCGGCGGTTCAAAAAATGGTTGACGAATTGGGCGGCGGTTACAGCCTGGAGTGGGGCGGACAGTCGCGCGAAGAGGCAAAAGGCGGTTCGCAAACCCTGATTTTGTACGGTTTGGCGGTTGCAGCCGTATTTTTGGTACTTGCCGCGCTTTATGAAAGCTGGTCGATTCCGCTGGCGGTCATCCTTGTGATTCCGTTGGGTTTGATCGGTGCGGCTGCGGGCGTAACCGGGCGCAATTTGTTTGAAGGACTGTTGGGCAGCGTTCCCTCGTTTGCCAACGACATCTACTTCCAAGTCGGTTTCGTTACCGTGATGGGGTTGAGTGCGAAAAACGCGATTTTGATTATCGAATTTGCCAAAGACCTTCAAGCGCAAGGGAAAAGCGCGGTCGAAGCTGCTTTGGAAGCGGCCCGCCTGCGTTTCCGTCCGATTATCATGACCTCGTTCGCCTTTATTTTGGGTGTGGTTCCCCTGTATATTGCCGGTGGTGCGAGTTCTGCCAGCCAGCGCGCCATCGGTACGACCGTATTCTGGGGGATGCTCATCGGCACGCTCTTGTCCGTGTTCCTTGTTCCGCTTTTCTATGTGGTGGTGCGCAAATTCTTCAAAGAAACTGCACACGAACACGAAATGGCGGTAAAACACGCCGTTGAAGCGGGCATCACCGGTTCGGACGATAAACAATATTAAGCAAAATGCCGTCTGAACGCCCCGGGGCTTCAGACGGCATCGGGACTTTTTTATGGATACTACATTGAAAACCACCTTAACTTCTGTTGCGGCAGCCTTCGCATTGTCTGCCTGCACGATGATTCCCCAATACGAGCAGCCCAAAGTCGAAGTTGCCGAAACGTTCAAAAACGATACCGCCGACAGCGGCATCCGTGCGGTCGATTTGGGTTGGCACGACTATTTTGCCGACCCGCGCCTGCAAAAGTTGATCGACATCGCACTCGAGCGCAATACCAGTCTGCGTACCGCCGTATTGAACAGCGAAATCTACCGCAAACAATACATGATTGAACGCAACAACCTTTTGCCCACGCTTGCCGCCAATGCGAACGGCTCGCGCCAAGGCAGCTTGAGCGGCGGCAATGTCAGCAGCAGCTACAATGTCGGACTGGGTGCGGCATCTTACGAACTCGACCTGTTCGGACGCGTTCGCAGCAGCAGCGAGGCGGCACTGCAAGGCTATTTTGCAAGTGTCGCCAACCGCGATGCGGCACATTTGAGCCTGATTGCCACCGTTGCCAAAGCCTATTTTAACGAGCGTTATGCCGAAGAAGCGATGTCTTTGGCGCAGCGCGTTTTGAAAACGCGTGAAGCAACCTACAAGCTGTCCGAATTGCGTTACAAGGCAGGTGTGATTTCCGCCGTCGCCCTACGTCAGCAGGAAGCCCTAATCGAATCCGCCAAAGCCGATTATGCCCATGCCGCGCGCAGCCGCGAACAGGCGCGCAATGCCTTGGCAACCCTGATTAACCAACCGATACCCGAAGACCTGCCCGCCGGTTTGCCGCTGGACAAGCAGTTTCTTGTTGAAAAACTGCCGGCCGGTTTGAGTTCCGAAGTATTGCTCGACCGTCCCGACATCCGTGCCGCCGAACACGCGCTCAAACAGGCAAACGCCAATATCGGTGCGGCACGCGCCGCCTTTTTCCCATCCATCCGCCTGACCGGAAGCGTCGGTACGGGTTCTGCCGAATTGGGCGGGCTGTTCAAAAGCGGCACGGGCGTTTGGTCGTTTGCGCCGTCTATTGCCCTGCCGATTTTTACCTGGGGTACGAACAAAGCCAACCTTGATGCAGCCAAGCTGCGCCAACAGGCACAAATCGTTGCCTATGAAGCCGCCGTCCAATCCGCATTTCAAGATGTGGCAAACGCATTGGCGGCGCGCGAGCAGTTGGATAAAGCCTATGCCGCTTTAAGCAAACAAAGCCGTGCCTCTAAAGAAGCGTTGCGCTTGGTCGGCCTGCGTTACAAACACGGCGTATCCGGCGCGCTCGACTTGCTCGATGCGGAACGCAGCAGCTATTCGGCGGAGGGTGCGGCTTTGTCGGCACAACTGACCCGCGCTGAAAACCTTGCCGATTTGTACAAGGCGCTCGGCGGCGGATTGAAACGGGATACCCAAACCGACAAATAACCGGCAGGGCAATCAAATGCCGTCTGAAACGATAAGGTTTCAGACGGCATTTCTTTCTTTAAAACGGTTTCCGGTACCTGCCTGCCTTTCAAGACGGCAGGCCGTATCCGTTTAGAAGGTATGTTTGACGGTTGCGGTCAGGCTGCGCGGCGTGCCGTAAACATGGATGTCCGGCATGGGGCGGTAGCGTTTGTTGAACACGTTTTCAAAGTCCAAACCGATGCGGGTGGATTTGCCGATTTTGTAATGCGCAGTCAAGTCCAGCGTGGCGTAGGGGCGTTGGGTCAGTGCTTCTTTACCGGCAGCGGTAAAGGGCTGATATTCATCATAGGCGTTTGTGCCGCTTTGCCAGTTGACGTTTGCACCCAAGTTTAGGCGATCGGTAACGTCATACGCAGTAAAGAGTTTGAAAAGGTGGGTAGGATAAGAAGGGTTGACCACATTGCCCGAATCGTTTTTGAGTTTGGAGTACGCATAAGAAGCATTGAGCAGCCATTTGTCGCTCAAGCGTCCGCCGACGGAGAGTTCCACGCCTTTTGTTGTAGTGTTGTCGGCTGCACGGTAGTATTTCTTACCATTCGCGAATTTGCCTGCAACCACGCCCAAATGGTCGCGTTTGTTCATAAACACAGACGCAGAAGCATTCAGACGGCCTTCAAACCACGAGGCTTTTAAGCCGAGTTCATATGTTTTGCCGCGTTGCGGTTCGAGCGGTTTGCCGTTTCGATCCAAATAGCGCACTTGCGGGCGGAATATAGTGGTATAGGAGGTGTAGGCTGTCAGATTGTCGTTTAAATCATAACTTGCGCCCAAATAGGGGATAAACACCTTGTTTTTATGCCTGCTGTCGGCAAAATTGTTGCGATCGGAGCTGTAGCGGTATTGCCAATCGACAAACCGTCCGCCGCCTATCAATGCCAGCCTGTCGGTCAGTTTGAAACGGGTCGAACCGTAAACAGAGAGGTTTTTCATATGGGCAAAGCCGTCGCGAAGGTAGGGTATGGCCGGTTTTGTGAAATTTCCGTCAAAAAGGCGCAAATCAGGGACAATCTCATCTTCATTTTCTTTGTAATATGAAGGAGTTTCCTTATTGTACTGATAGCTGATGCCGACATTGAATTCATGTTTGCGTCCCAAAAGCGGGTAATCGCCGTCCAAACTCAGAGAAAAATCTTGGTCGGTGTACTTGGCTTGGTCGCGTTCGGCAACAAATACAGCGGAATAGTTCGGATAAATGGTAAAAGGACCAGCCATGCCGGAAACTGCATCACTTTTTCCATAAGTATGGCTGTAGTTGCCGTTCAGAGCCCAACCGTTTTCAAACTCATGATTGACAGAGGTGAAGATTTCCGCACTGTTTTCTTTACCGTAAGCCCATTTTGCCGAGGCATTGCTGCGCGGTGAGGCTGCAAACGGTTCGAAAGGTTGATTGTTGTCGGGGTCTCCTGCTACGGTCAGATAGCTGAAAGGCGAGCTGCCCTTATTGCGGAAACGGTGTATTTCCGTACCGATATTCCACTGAGTCTGAGGGGCAATGTCGTAGGAGAGAATGCCGTAGAACGTGTGGTTGTGGCGCGAAGTGTTCGGCAGGTAATCGCCGCCGTGGTCGCTGACCAAAATAGTGCGGCCGCGCAAGGTATTGTCTGCATTCAAAGGCTGATTGGCATCAAGGACGAAGCGGTAGTGCTTCCACGAACCGACACCGGCTTCGACGCTGACGGCAGGTTTGGCAGTCGGTTTTTTGCGTTCCAAAGCAACCGTACCGCCCGGTTCGCCCATACCGCCGTTGGACAAACCGCTTGCGCCGCGCACGACGACGACTTGGTCATACAACGTGCTGTCCAGATTGTTGGTACTGCGGCGGATGGCTTTACCCTCGTAAAGGAATTTGGGCGCGCCGTCCACGGAAATGCTGTCAATCGCCTGACTGCGCGAAATAAATTGGCTGTGGCCGGAGACGTTGTTGCCCATTTTGCTGTGGAACACGCCCGGTGTTTGTTTCAATACGTCCTGCAGGCTGTCCAAGCCTTGGTCTTCGATTTGTTTCGCCGTTATGACAGACAGGGATTGCGGTGTTTCACGCTGGGTCAGCTTGATGCCTGTGGCTGCAGATGAGGCGGGGATGGTGTAGTTGGAAGCCGTTTGTTTGCCCAGTTCTTTGACGTGTATTTCCGGAAGGGAGGCAAGGTCTGCGGCGGAGGCGTGCGTGGCGCATAACAGCATGAGTGCGGATGATACGGCAAGCGCAGTGCGTGAAGGGTGTGGGGTACGCATGATTTTTCCTTTTAGTGGTTTAGCGGCGGGATTTTAGCAAAATGTTGTAATTATACTAGTTAGTGTAAATATTATTTAGGATTAGTTTGACTGTTGTTAAAATATATATAGTTATCTAGTTATAAAGATTTATATTAAACCGTGATATGAGGGGAAAAAGGAAATGCTAGCGGAACGACGGATTGTCGCACCTTGCAAAAAATGCCGTCTGAAACGGACTCCGTTTCAGAGGGCATTTTTTGTAAGGCTTTTATTCACGGCTTGGGTAAATGGTATGATAGGTAAATTAAATTAATGTAATGGACATAATTTCTTGTTTCTTACTAATGTGTTACAGTTACGAAATTCAAAATTTATAGTTAAGTAGGATAATTATGAACCGAGTTTATAAAGTAGTATTTAATCATGCGCTGGGTGCATGGGTAGCTGTATCTGAACTGACTAAATCACACAAAAAACGTGCTTCTGCAACCGTGGCAATCGCTGTATTAGCGACGCTGTTGTCTGCAACAGCTCAGGCGAGTGAGACTGCGTCGGGGGGGGG